>NZ_JANIID010000005.1:0-307813 GCF_024519335.1 Streptomyces telluris | reverse complement strand
GAAGTCAAAGGTTTCAGCCATCGTGACTCAATCGTACTCCTGTGCGAATAGCGTGCTCGCCTCACCCGGCCCGCCGCTTCCGCCCACTCGCCGTCTTCTTCGCCGCCGCCTTCTTGACATGCGTCTCCTTCGCCGAGGACCTCCTCGCCGCGGCCTTCCCAGCCGCCGGTGTGCCGGCCTCCTTGCCGCCCTCGCCAGCGCGGTCGATCGAAGCCTGCAAGGCCGCCATCGCAGCGGCAGGCCGACGTCATTCTCGACCAGGCCGACGAGCACGCCACCTAGCTCGACACCGGCGCAAACCGCCTGTGGACGGCGTTCGGGCCGGCCAACCTCCGCCTCTGCCGGCCGCACCCCGCCTCCTGGGTCACGCCGGTGCTTCAAGGCGGGATGGATACCGTTACTGGTAGCGGGCCGCGCGGCGGCGGGACGATTGTGTCGTGTCGGCTAGGACTCCGGCTCCCGCACCCGGGGCCTCGTTCCATGTACGGATCTTGTCCGCGACCCGAGCCCACACAGCTTCACATAGACCCGGCTTACGTTACTCCTGGAGAGCACACGCACGTTCTCTTCCCTACCTCTACAGCCGCCGCCTCTTCCGGGGAGAGGGCCGCGCGGAAGGCAGGGTTCTCCACGCCGAGGATCAGTGCGCTCAGTGCGATGTGTCCCACCGAGTTCTTGACGGGATCGCTGTAGCGGTCCTCGCCGTCGGCGAGGACGTGCGGGGAGGGCATGAGATAGGAACGGCTCTTCTCGGCGCTGCCCGCGTCCCGTGCCGCCGCGCGCCGGGCCTGGCCGAGGACCGGACCAGGCGGCGGGGCGTCCATGGCGACCGACGCGCTCCGGGCGTTGGCGGCGCGCCCGCCCCGCGGGGCTGCCGTCAGCGCTGGTGCAGCCGGCCGCTGCGTCCCCTGCCTTCGTACAGTTCGAGCAGACCCTCGGCGGAATTTGTCGCTGCTCCCGATCACCGAACAGCTGCTCCGCCGACCGGCCTGGGGTTCGTGCCCGGCCACCCTTCCTCACCGGACTCCTCAAGCCCCGGGTCAGCCCTGCACGGAGGCCGTGTACGGCGCTCTGAGGGACTCCGCGGCGTGCAACATGCCGGACAGAGAGGCGTGGGCCTTCACCTGCACATGCCGCCACCCGTGGCGCAGGGCGGCGCTACCCCGTCGAGCAAGGACCTTGGGTCCGGGCAGTCGGCAGTGCCTCCGGTGAAAACCGGCCCCGGCAAGGTTGTCAGCCCGTCTTCCTATGCTGCGTGGCAGGGGAGCGCCCCGCTATCCATTCGTCTGCGGCCCGAACCGGGCCTTGTATGCCGATGGAGAGATGCCGGTCTCGCGGCGCATCAGCGTGCGCAGATTGGCGGCCGTGCCGATCCCGCTACGTCGTGCGACCACCTCAAAGCGGGACTCACCTCGCTCGATCAGCCGGCATGCCAGGGCGAGTCGTTCCCCCGTGAGCCACGTCAGCGGTGTTGTTCCCAGCTGTGCGCGGAAGCGGCGGTGCAGTGTCGCCGGGCTGACCGCCGCGCGTGCTGCGAGGTCGGAGACCGTGAGCGGTGAGTCCAGGCGTTCTTGGGCCCAGGCCAGGACGGGCGCCAGGGACTCGTCCGGCAGGTCGGGCATGGGGCGCTCCACGAACTGCCGCTGGCCGCCGTCCCGGTGTGCGGCGAAGACCAGGCGTCGGCTCACGGAATTGGCGATCTCCGCGCCGTAGTCGCGGCGGACCATGTGCAGTCCGAGGTCGAGTGCGGCCGTGCTCCCTGCGGCGGTGAGGATGTCGCCGTCGTCCACGAACAGCACGTCTGATTCGAGGTGGACCGAGGGGAAGCGGGCCCGGAAGGAATCGGCCCACTGCCAGTGCGCGGTGGCCCGGCGCCCGTCGAGGACTCCGGCCTCGGCCAGGGTGAAGGCTCCGCTGCAGAAGCCGACCAGGCGCGCACCGCGTGCGTGCGCCCGTCGGACGGCATCGAGTACGGCGGGGCGGCGGGGCACGTCGGTGTCGGGGCGGTTGGGGACGATCAAAGTGTCCGCCGCGTCGGCCGCTTCCAGTCCGGCGACTCCCGTGAGTGTGAAGAACCCGTCTCGCATCAACGTGCGGGGCTCGGGGGAACAGAGCCTGAAGTCGTAGAGGTCGCGGCCGGTCTCCGGTCTGCGCAGGCCGAAGATCTCGGTCGCGCAGCCGAGCTCGAAGGGGTTGGAGTTCTCGTCCACGATCACGACGACCCGGTGTGCGCCCGCCGCGTGAACTGCGTGCGAGGATTCTTTCGCCATGTGCAATTCCTAGCACTCACGCCGGCTGTGCGAGACGGCCCAGGATGAGCCCATGAGCAATGAACCCATCCACCTGAGTAAGGCTCTGGCCTCCTTCGATGCCCTGTGGAGCCCCCGCATCCTCACGCGCGTCAACGACTACGACGTCCGCATCGCCAAGGTCGAGGGCGAACACATCTGGCACGTGCACGGCGACACCGACGAGTTCTTCCTGGTACTCGACGGCGAGCTGCACATCTCCTTGCGCGAGCCCGGTGGCCAGCGCACGGTCCTGCTCCCCCAGGGGGCGGTCTTCACCGTCCCCCGAGGCACAGAGCACAAGCCTTACGCTCCGTCCGGCGCCGCCATCCTCATGTTCGAGCCCACCGGGACACTGACCGTAGGCGATCGCCACGACGAGGTCCCGGCCCACGTGGACTCAACGACCGGGCACGCACTCAACACCTGAGCCGACAGGCATCGGGCATGCGCCTTGCCACGGCATCAGCCCCTCAGCGAGGCGGCAGGCGTGCGGTCAGCGGAGTTCGTCGCGGGTATCCGGCGGGTCCCCGCAGCAGCTTTGAGAGATCCCCGGACGTGGCGGAAGGAGCTCCGCACCGGACGCCGACGTCTGACAGGGCTGATGCGCGTCGTGCCACCGTTGCCGGCTGGTTCACTGTGCGGCGTAGGGGTGGGTGATGCTGCGGGGCCGTCGAGCAGTGGCCGGGGCTTTCTCGGCGAATGCGGGTCCGGCTACGTAGTAGCGGCCCTTGGCCTGTCCGACTGGAGTCGGCAGGCCGGCTCTTGTGAGGGCCTGCCTGCATATCCTGGTGGCCTGCTGGTGTTGAGCGCCTTGGCCTCCTCGTACTCGTAGCGTGAGCGCCGTACCTGGCCGGTAACCCTGCCGAACCGGGCGATACGCCGACCGGAGTGACCTGCTGTGCAGGACGGCTCGCAGAGATCGTTTCCCGGCGAGCGAGAGATCGGTTCCCGGCGGCCTGTCTTCCGGCCGCGGCGCGGCAGCAGGAGTAAGAGGAGCTAACAGAAAGCCTGCGTGTGGCCATTGCCTCTGTCTGTGGTGACTCGTTGGGTGTGTCATGGGGAAGCGTCCGCCGTGGGTGGTGACGGATGACTTGTGGGGGCGGTTTGAGCCGCTGCTGCCGGCTCGTGAGCGCAGGTCACGTAACGCCGGGCGGCTGCCACTGGATGACCGGCGGTGTCTGCAGGGGATTCTGTTCGTGCTGCATACCGGCATCCAGTGGGAATGGCTGCCGCAGGAGCTCGGCTTCGGTTCGGGGATGACTTGCTGGCGCCGGCTGCGGGACTGGAACGAGGCCGGGGTGTGGGATCGGCTGCACCAGGTGCTGCTGACCGAGCTGCACCAGGCCGGGAAGCTGGACTGGTCGCGGGCGGTGATCGATGGCTCGCACCGGCAGGCACGTCGGGGCGGCCCAAAACCGGGCCGAGCCCGGTCGACCGTGCCAGACCGGGCTCGAAGCACCACGTGATCACCGACGCGCACGGCACCCCGCTGGCCATCACGCTCACCGGCGGGAACCGGCACGACGTCACTCAGCTGCTGCCTCTGCTCGACGCGATTCCGCATATCAGGGGCCGCACCGGCAGGCCCCGCCACCGCCCGCGGCAGCTGTTCGCCGACCGCGGCTACGACTTTGACAAGTACCGCAGGCTGCTGCGGAAGCGTGGGATCAAGCCCGTCATCGCACGACGTGGAACACCTCACGGCTCCGGGCTCGGTACCGTCCGCTGGGTGGTCGAGCGCACGAATGCCTGGATCCACGGCTTCCGCCGGCTGCGGATCCGCTGGGAGATCCGCGACGACGTCCACGAAGCCTTCCTGAAACTCGCCTGCTGCGTCATCACCTACCGCCGCATCCGAGCTTTCTGTTAGCTCCTCTAAGTCGGTGGTGGCGGACAGCGGGTGAGAAGATGGGGCTCGTGTCCGAGATATCCGCCCTGTGGCAGATCGCGCCCTCTGCCGAGACCGACTGGCTCGTCAAGCTGTGCGAGGACGAGGGCTCCACCGGGTTCCCTCCGCCTGGCATGCCGGACGCGGCCTGGGTACTGAACGCGATGTACGAGCATGAACAGGGGCCGGGGCCAGTGTCGCATCATCAGGTGCGACAGGCCGGACTGGCGGACGGCAGCATCGAGCCCGCCGTCTTCCACGGCATCGACTTCGAGGTGGGAACGGTCACGGGCGGTGGGCTGGGGCGTGCGGAGCATCCGGGTCCCGGCTGGCGGCGGCTGCGCTGGGCGGAGCTTGCGCGCCGCACCGGCGATCCGATCGTCAAGGAGGACCACTGTCCCTCGTTCCACAGCGCGCCGGACGGCCGCGCGGAGGACGGGAGCTGGCCGGTGGGCATCCGGCCGCCGACGGAGGGCAGCTTGGACAGGGAGACCTGGAACCGGCTGATCGAGATCCTGCAGCGGTACAGCCCGGCCGGCCCGGACACCTGCTGCCTTGCTTATTACAACCCGCTGATGATGCGGACCTTCGACTTCGACAACCTGCACGTCCTCTCGGGGCGCCTGGGGGACGCGCAGGCGCTGTACGACATCGATGAGCCGGACTTCAGTCCGTCCAACCTGTGGCCCGAGGACCGCTCGTGGATCGTCTACACCGACTACGACCTGTGGGGCACCAAGGTCGTCGGGCCCACGGCGCTGATCGACGCCCTGGTCGGTGATACGGAGATCGAAGCCGTGCGGCTGCCCTGGGCCACCTGAGGAAACGAGAACGGCCCGCCGAAGGCGGGCGCGTTGCCGACCCATGTCCGCGGCCGTGACGAACTCCGCCCCTCCCCCGCGCGCCATCCCGGCAAGCTTGACGATGGTCACCTGGGGCTGGTGCCGGAGCAGCTCTCCCAGAGCCTGGAAGACGTTGACCCATCAACCGCCGTCGGAACGGGTGCATACGGGGTCGGCGGTGGCGCGCCGGCAGGCGCGGTTCATTCGCCTGCGGTGTCCTCGGGCTCCCAGCGGAGCAGGTCGCCCGGCTGGCACTGGAGCACGTCGCAGAGTGCGGCGAGTGTCGTGAAGCGCACTGCCTTGGCGCGGCCGTTTTTGAGTACCGCCAGGTTGGCGGGCGTGATGCCTACGCGGTCTGCGAGTTCGCCCACGGACATTTTCCGCTTGGCCAGCATCACGTCGATGTCGACGGTGATCGGCATCAGATCACCTCGTCCAGCTCCGCCTGCATCTGCGTCGCTTGGGCGTCACGGGCGACGGCTTGGGCGAGCAGCATTCGCAGCACGAGCACGATGAGGGCGACTCCCAGGATGGCCACGCCGATCCCGCCCATGATGAGGGTGACGCCCGGATCGTCCCGCTGGCCGGGCGCATTGAGGGCGGTGACCGTGAACCACAGAAGAGCAGCCGCAACGATCGCGCCGATGATGACGTCCACGTACCGGAAGGCGGCGTGGGAGAAGACGGTTCCGCGGCGCACCATCGTTACCAGTCGCCAGACGCAGACCAGGGCGGCCTGGGCCGTCCCGATGCCCAGGATCGTGATCACGCGCAGCGGGGTCAGCGGGAGTGACCCGTCCTCCGGATCGTTCCCGCTGATCAACGCCCACGCCATCAGTGCTTGTACGAACACGGTGCCGGTGAGCACCACCACGAGCACGGCGCGCAGCGCGCGCACTGCCAGCTTTCCCATGACCCATCCTTGCATCGAGATACGATGGGAATCTATCGAATCTCGATAGGTAGGGCAAGGCTGGGCCCGCCGAGGGTGGGCGGCGGTTGCGCACCAAAGCGCCGCGGCGACGGTCCGCCAACCGACGGAGTCGGCCAGGCCGCGCGAGCCGGCCAAGGGCCGGAGCCTGAGCCGGCCGGGCAGGTGTCGGCGGGCGCCGAGCCTTGGCGCCGCGTGCGCCCGAGGGCTGATCCCGGGGGCCGGGTTGAGGTCACAGCATTCGGTCGACCAGCCCGTCGATGTAGTCCGGGGTGAGCGGGCCCATGCCGAACAAGACGCGGATGTACATCGGGGCCAGGATGTGGTCCAGCACGTCGAGCGCGTCGGGTGCGCGTTCGCCGCGTTCGCGGGCGCGATCGAGCATCGACTGCAGTTGCCGGGTGCGTTCGTCGCGGAGGTCGTCACGGGCCTGCATGCCCTGCTGGCCGTTGCTGGACAGGGCGATGGCCAGGTACAGCACCGCCGGGCCGTCGGGTCCGGTGATCTCGCGAGCCACTTGAGCCGCGTAAGTGCGCAGGTCGCCGGCGAGGCTCCCGGTGTCGGGCATCGGCGACCGCATGTTGAGGCGGGTGAGTGCTACGTCGGTGAGCAGGGTTTCCAGGCTGCCCCACCGGCGGTAGATGCTGCTGTCGGCCACACCTGCGCGAGCTGCGACCTCGCCGACGGTGAAGTTGCCGTAGCCGCATTCGCTGATCAGTTCGGTGACGGCCTGGTGCACCTGCGCGCCGACGCGGGCGCTGCGTCCGCCGGGCCGCCGGGCTCGCTGTCGCTCGTTCATACCCTCCACCTTAACGCAGCTGCCACTTGCTTTTGTGGCGCAGCCTCTCTACAGTCGCCTAACGCAGCCACTGGCTGCTTTAGAGCTCTCACCGGCTGACTACATCGGCCGTGTTGAGGCTCAACCAACGATCGAGAGGAATCCCCATGGCTGCATCGCCTGCGACAGCCGTAGGCAGTCGGCCGAACCGGGCCGTGCTGCTCACGGTGACCTGTCTGGGCCAATTCATGGTCCTGCTGGACAACACGATCGTTGGAGCGGCGCTGCCCGATATGCGGCACCGGCTGCACACCGAGCTGACCGGTCTGCAATGGATCGTCGACGCGTACGTACTGCTGGTCGCCATGCTGCTGCTGTCCGGCGGCATCTTCGCCGACCGGTTCGGCCGCAAGCGGGTGTACCTGACCGGCGTGGTGGTGTTCACCGCCGCGTCGCTGCTGTGCGGCCTCGCGCCCTCGCTCGGCTGGCTGGTTGCCGGCCGGGTGCTGCAGGGCATCGGGGCCGCGGCACTGAGCCCTGCCTCGCTGGCCCTGCTCGCCGCCGCCTGTCCCGTGCCGCAAGAACGCATCAAGGCGATCGGGCTGTGGGCCGGGCTCAGCGGAATCGGTCTGGCCGCAGGCCCCGTGGCCGGCGGGGTGCTGACCCAGGCCTTCGGCTGGCCCGCCATCTTCCTGGTCAATCTGCCCATCGGCGTGGTCCTGCTGCTGGTCGGCCTGCGCCACCTCGGCGAGTCCCGCAACCCGAGCGCCCCCGCGATCGACATCCCGGGCACGGTGCTGTCCGTCCTGGCGGTGGGGGCGCTGACCTACGGGCTGATCGAGGGTGGTGCCCGCGGCTGGACGTCGCCGGTGATCCTGGGCAGCTTCACCGCCGCGGTGATCCTCCTCGCCGGCTTCGTCGCCGTCGAAGCACGTCGTTCCGCTCCGATGCTGCCGCTGCGGCTGTTCCGGCAGCGGCTGTTCACCGTGTCCAACACCGCGATGGTCGTGGTGGGGTTCGCGCTCATGGGTTCGTCGTTCTTCTTCTCCCAGTTCTTCGTGTACGTCCAGGGCAGCTCGATCCTGCGCGCCGGGCTGCAGACCCTGCCGGTATCCCTCGCCATGGTGATCGTCAGCCCGTACGCGGGCCGGCTCGCCGCCCGGTACGGCTTCCGCATCGTGGTGACCACCGGCCTGGCCCTGGCCGGCCTGGGTCTGCTGGCGCTCGGTACGGTGCACGCCGACACCGGCTACGGGAACGTGTGGTGGCGGCTGGGAGTCGTCGGCACGGGCTTTGCCCTGACGATGTCCCCACTGACGGGAGCCGCCATCCAAGCAGTCAGCCCGCAGGAAGGCGGCCTCGCATCAGGCATCAGCAGCACCACCCGGCAGATCGGCGCGGTGCTCGGCGTGGCGGTACTCGGAGCCGTCGTCCGCACCCGGCAGTCCGGCGGCGCCTCCTTCGAGGCCGGCCTCAACAGCGCCTTCCTCGCTGCCGGCACCGTCACGTTGGCCACCGCCGTGTTCACCGGACTGTGGCTGGCGCGGTCCAAGCCCGCGGAAGGCTTCGCGGCGCCGCAACGTTCCGCCGGCCCAGGTACGGTCACCACCTCGAAAGAGGCATCCGCGAACAGCCGTTGATGGCGACACCGATCTGGTGGCGCAGGAGAACGGGTAACGCCCTCACGCCCTCACGCCCTCACGAACGACGACCGATCCGACGACGAAAGCCCTAACTTTGCCCACATCAGTGCAAGTCAATGCACTCCAGCGCGCTTCGGTCGCCGACGCCGCCGCGTGGCATCAGGTCGTCACGGCCTCGACGGCCCACGACCTGCCCGGAGTACCGCCGCCCGCGCCGGGGCAGATCCACGCCCAGCTCACCCAGCCAGCCCTGGACAGCCACCGGTTGGCCTGGCTGGCCACCGGTGCGGACGGCATCCCGGTCGCGGTCGCCGGCCTGCGGGTGTTCACCTCCCCGGGCCGGCATCACCTGGCCGAACTGGAACTCCACGTCGCCCCCGCACACCGCCGCCTGGGAACCGGCTCCCTCCTGCTGTCGGCGGCCGTGGCGGCCTGCCGCGCCGAGAACCGGCGCAGCCTGATCGCCACAGCCGCGGCCGACGGTCCGGGCGAAGCCTTCAGCGCACGCTGGGGCTTCCGTCCCGCCCTGACGTTGAATCACCTCACACTGCGCCTGGACGAGATGAGCCGGACCGTCCTGCTCCGGACCGCCGAAGCCGAGCACCCCGGCTACCGGCTGACCGGATGGACCGGAGCGGTTCCCGACGGCCTCGCCGACGCCTTCGCCACAGCCAAGAACGCGATGAACGACATGCCCGTCGGAGACCTGGACTACGGCAGCGTGGCATGGGACGCCGACCGCGTCCGCGCCATGGCCGCCGTGGTCGCCGACCGCGGAGACACCCTGCTGACCGTCGCCGCAGTCCACGACGACGGCACCATGGCCGGCTACACCGAGATCGTCCTGCCTCAGGGCGCGCCGTCGCGCGCCCAGCAGTACGACACGGCGGTCGTGCCCGAACACCGTGGCCACGGGCTGGGGCTGTGGGTCAAGGCCGCCATGGTGCGCCGCCTGCGCGCCGAACACCCGGGCGTTGTCGAGATCGAGACGGACAACGCCGACGACAACGTCCACATGCTGGCGGTCAACCACCGACTGGGCTTCCGCTCCTACCGGCGCACCCGCGAATTCCAGCTCGACGTGCCCGCAGTCTGACCCGCACCCTTCTCACAGACCTGACCCGCACCTTCCTCACAGAATCGACAGCCCATGCGCAAGCTGACCTATTTCATCGCCACCACGCTCGACGGCTTCATCGCGGGCCCGGACGGCAGTGACCCCACCGGTCCGAACGGCTTCTGGCCCATAGCGGAGGACTACCTGCAGCACCTCATGGCCCATTACCCGGAGACGCTGCCCGTCCAGGCCCGGCAGGCCCTGTCCGTCACGGCGGAGGGCACGCACTTCGACACTGTGCTCGAGGGGCGGCGCAGCTACGAGATCGGTCTTGCGGCCGGCGTCACCGACGCCTACCCGCACCTGCGCCACCTGGTGTTCTCCCGGACCCTGACCGAGGCCCCGGACCCGGCCGTGGAACTGGTCGCCGACGACCCGGTGGCGACCGTGCACGCGCTCAAGCAGCAGGACGGCAAGGGCATCTGGCTCGTCGGCGGTGCCGAGCTTGCGGGCTCCGTGTTCGCCGAGATCGACACGCTGATCCTCAAGGTCGCCCCGCTGACCATCGGCGACGGGATCCCGTTGTTCTCCCGCAAGGCCGTCTTCGACCCGCGCACCTGGACACTCGCAGACCACACCGTTCTCAAGAGCGGCGCGATGTTCCTCACCTACACGCGCGTCAGCAGCTGAGCGAACGGGCAGGCGGGCGGCGCTGGTGGAGGCCGGGCGCGGGCGCGCTCGGAGCGCCACACGGGCGCAGCGCGCCCGGGGACTTGCGGCACGACCTGGGTTGTGCCGCAAGATCCCCAGCTGAGGCCAGAACCTGCGGAAACGGGAGAGAAGAAGTGCGTGTTGATGTCGACGGCCGGGACGAGTTGGAACGCGGCGAAGGGTCGCGCGGGGAGTGGCCGGTGACGGACGCCGACGTGATCATCGTGGGCGCAGGGCCGGCCGGGTTGATGCTGGCCGGTGAGTTGCGGCTGGCCGGGGTGCGGCCGCTGGTGCTGGAGAGGCATCCGCAGCCCCGGGACACGCCGAAGGCCAGCGGTATCGGCGGGCGGATCCTGGACCTGCTGCGATACCGCGGCATTCTGGACCGGTTCGAAGCAGCCAGCAGTGACCCCGACATCGCTCCCCGATTCCCGTTCGGCAGTCTGCACCTGGATCTCACACGGCTTGCGGATCCTCCGATGCGGGCGCTGCCGATCTCACAAGCAGAAATCGAGCGGCTCCTCGGCGAACGCGCCGACGAACTCGGTGCCGACATCCGCCGCGGGCACGAGGTGGTCGGGGTGAGCCAGGACGATGCCACCGTGACCGCGGAGGTGCACGGGCCGGATGGGCCGTGCCGGGTGACCGCCCGATACCTGGTGGGCTGTGACGGTGCACGCAGCCGGGTCCGCGACCTGGCCGGCATCCCGTTCCCCGGTACCACGTACCCGGAGGTCAACCGGCTCGCCGTGGTCACCGTGCCCGATTCGCTGACCGTGCACGACAACGGCGACATGACGGTCCCCGGGCTGGGCACGATCCGTGCGGGTTTCACGCGAACGGACAGCGGCGTGTTCGCGTTCGCGGCCACCGACGGGGTTCTGTCCCTCATGACCACTGAAGACGAGTCCGCCGAATACGACGATGACGAGCCGATGGACCTGGCTGAGCTCGGCGCCAGCATTCGCCGGGTACTGGGTGGGGACATCCCTTTGGGGGAACCGATTCGGCTCTCGCGCTTCACCTTCAAGGACCGGCAGGCCGGCCGGTACCGCGACGGGCGGATCCTGCTGGCCGGCGATGCGGCGCACCTGTTCCCCGCCACCGGTACCGCGCTCAATGTCGGCATGCTCGACACGGTCAATCTTGCCTGGAAGCTGGGCGCGGACATCCACGGCTGGGCGCCGGCAGGCCTGCTGGACACCTATCACGACGAACGCCAATTCGCCGGCGCACGTGCGCTGATGCAGACCCGGGCCCAGGCGGCACTGCGGCGCGGACACGACGCGGCCGACGAAGCACTTCGGCAGGTCTTCCAGGAACTGCTCGCCGACGAGCCGGCATTGCGCCGCATGGGAGACCTCCTCGCCCACAATGACATCCGCTATCCGGTGCCCGGACCCGCGTCCCATGCCCTGACCGGCGCCTTCGCACCCGACCTCACCCTGACCCTGCACACCGACGAAGGAGTCACCAGCATCGCGGAACTCATGCGCCCCGCGCGGCCCATCCTCCTCGACCTCGCCGACCGCCCGTACCTTCGCGAGGCCGCCCGGGGCTGGGAGCACCGCGTCCGCATCCACACCGCCAAGACCGATCACCCGCCGGCCGACATCCTCCTGATCCGCCCGGACGCCCACATCGCCTGGGCCGCGGCCGTCGGCGAACCCGCCGACACCGCCGTGCCCGCGCTGCGAGAAGCACTCGCCTACTGGTTCGGCACACCCCTGGAGCACACCTGAAAGATCGCGTAAGTCTGTGATGTGACAGCAGCCTGGCCCGGGGCTCCGCCCCGGGCTCTCGGGCCAGGCGGCTCGGCCGACTCATGGCAGACAAGACGGAACCGGTCACCTCGGCGGCCGGGGACGGTCGTGGTCAGGCCGGCCAGATTAGGCAACGCTCCGGAGCAGGTACATGAGCGGCCCAGGAGGCACGATGATCGTGAAGCAGATCGCGATCCGCAAGGGCAACGTGGCGGTACTCCTCGTGGGCAGGTCGCCGCATGCGAACCACCTTTGACCCGGGCGTGCCGCCACCCGGGGTGTTCCGGGCATCGGTCCACTGCATGTCTGCCCGGTCCGGGCCATCGGGCGATGGCCCGGACCGGGCAGGTGGTGATCGGTCAGTACTGGATGGTGTGGTTGTAGAGGATGTTCCGGGCCTTGGAGCCGGTGTCCAGGCCGTAGGCGGGGCGGTCGGTGAGGAAGTACTCGCGGAAGCTGGACTGCCAGGTCCTGGTCATCATGGTGTTGCTCTTCGTCCAGCCGCCGTCGACCTGGGACCACAGGTCGACCAGCGCGGTGGCCACGCGGGCCTCGCAGGCGTCGCCCTGGTCGATGCCGGTCGTGGTGCGGTCATTGGCGAGGTTCAGGGAGCTGCCGTTGCCCCAGTAGTAGGTAGTGTCGTTGAAGGTGTGGAACGCCACCGCGTTGGCGAAGCCTTCGGTCCAGCCGCAGCTGGTGGAGGAGGTGCGGTTGACGTAGTGGGGCGAGCAGTTGGTGACGTTCGGCCACCAGCCCTTGTAGAGCTTGCCCATGAGGGCGTGGCCCGCCTCGTGGACGGTGGTGTGCTCGGAGTCGGGGTCGTTGTCCGCGAGGTGGATCTTGTCCTCGCCGACGGTCCAGTACGTTCCGTCGGTGGAGCCGGGGTACCACTGAACGGTGATGGGGGTGCAGCGGTTGTCCTGCTGGCTGCCGGCCCAGCAGTTGGTGGTGGAGCCTCGGTTCCACCACAGCTTGTTGAGCGTGTCGAGGGCGTGCCAGGCCCGGCTCTGACCGGCGTTGGCGTACACGCTGCCCAGGCCGGTGCTGCGGGAGACGTTGTCCAGCGCGTAGGTGGCGGTGCTGTAGAGGCGGCCGTTGCCGTCGACCACGGACCACATCGCGCCCGCCTGTGTCTGGAACTCCACCCAGAGTTTGGAGGTGACGGAGGTGGTGGGGGTGTAGCAGAGGTTGAACGCGCCGTTTCCGTTTCCGGTCATGCCCGTGGCGAGCTTCTGCGTACCGCTGCTGGCGGTGGGCCGGCCCCACAGGGTGATGTTGGCGTTGCTGACCGGCTCGTCCCGGTTGGCCTTGCCGTTCCAGCTGCCGCCCTCGGCGGACTGGAAGCGGTTGCGGAAGGTGCCGCTGATGCAGACCTGCGCGGCGGCGCCGGCCGAGGGCGAGGCGAGGCCGGGCTTGCCTGCGGGCGCAGGGGCGGGTGCAGGGGCCTTGGGGGCGATGGGGCGTGCCTTGCGGTCGTCGCTCACCGGGCCGTGGGTGCCCGGCGTCGCGGCGGCCTTGGTGATCGCGATGCCCTTGGCGGAGGAACCCTTGGTCGTGCCGATGGTGAGTTCCACCGAGCCGTGCCCGGCGCGGCGCGGGTCCGGACGGTCGGTGTCGCTGATATCCGCCTGGATTTGTACGGGGCCGGCCGCGATCGCCGTGACGCCGAGCGTGAGGGTGCGGCTGCCGGGGGTGAGGGCGAGCGTCCGGCTGGTGCGCTGCCCGAAGGCGTCCGCCGTGGGGGCGGTGAAACCGGGGCTCTCGCCCGTCAGCCGGAGCGCGGGCGGCAGTTGGACGGACAGGCCTGCGTGCTTGACGTCCGTCTGTGCCTTGAGGTTCACGGTGAGGGTGGCCCGCTCGCCCACGGCGGGCAGCCGGTTGAGGGAGGCGGTGACGCCGAGACAGCTGAGGGGTGCTTCGGAGTTCTTCTCCGCGGGGCGGATCGTACAGGCGGCGGCCTGGCCCGGGGCGGCCGCCGAAGGGGTCGCGGTCGCGGACGGTGCAGCGACGGCTGCCAGGCAGGCGACTGCGCCTGCCATCGCGGTCAGGGCGGCGGGTCTCGGGAACCCTATGCGGGTGCGGGGTCGTATTCGGGTCCGTACTCGGGACATCGACGTGCCTTCCTGCGACGTGCACGGCCGATTCGGTGCATGTCGGCAGAGTTGTGAGGGGGGTTGGGTACTGGCCCAGGAGTGCTGCGGCGATGAATCATTGGCCACAGCAATACCTTGAGTAACAGTGGCCGGAACCCTATACCTCTTGGCTTGCGCATGTCACGGGTGTCGGCGGTTCGTCCTCGTGACGCAGCCTGCCGGCGGCGGTAGTTCGCGGTGTCGTACGTCCTGCGGACCGGCCGCCGAGGGCGGACGGCGAGACGCGGGTGACACTGGAGCGGTTGCTCTCCGTCGTGGGCGTGGACGCCGTGGAGTTGCACGCGGCGCCCGAAGGCCTGGAGCCGAATGCCGTCCTCACGGTCGGCACCGGGGGCACGGGGCACGGGAGTGACGGGCCGTCAGGACTGGACGGGCTGCTGTTTCTGCGCTGTACTGCCCACCGGCCATCGCACGGTGGTCGTTCCGGCGGGCGGCAGGACCCTGGTGCCGCCCGCCTCCAGGGCGTCGTCGATGCAGCCGCAACCCTGCCCGGTCCACGTCGACTCGGTCCCCAGCGCCACCGCCGGCGGCCCGTGGACCGCGCCGACGCACTGCTCGGCGGCCAGCGCCCGGAGCGTCCACCCACAGCACGTCTCCTCTGACTCAACAGTGCAGCTGCGCGGTACATGTGCAATGAGTGGACGTGGAGAGATCGGCACCGCCTACCGCCCCGGCGAACGGAACGGGAGCCCGTCCTCGCGTCCTGCGAGAACGGGCTCCCGTTTCCTGTGCGGCAGGGCTCAGCCCATGTCCGCGACCAGACGCTCGACCACGAGGTCCGTCAGCACGCGGGGCGTCGGGCACTCGTAGAGGACGTCCGCGGGCCACTCCAGACCGGTCAGCGTGGTGAGGTGGTCACGGAGTTCGAGGGCCGCGACCGAGGTCAGGCCGAGGTCGAAGAACTCGTCCTCGGTGCCGATCTCCGACGCGGACTCGTGGCCCAGCACGGCGGCCGCGAGCCCGCGCACGCCGTCCAGCACGACCTCCGGCCACTCCTCCCGGGGCAACTTCGCCAGGGCCGCCCGCAGTTCGGATTCCTGCGCGGCCTCGGCCTCGGCCTCGGCCTCCGCTTCCCCGGCCGGGGCCTGCTCCGCGGGGGGCGGTTCCTCGGCGGTTTCCTCAGCAGAAGCGACCTCCTCGGCGGAGGCGACCTCCTCGCCACGAGCGACCTCCTCGGCAGAGGCGACCTCCCCAGCGGAGACGGCCTCCTCCGCGAGGACGGCTTCCGCGCCCGCGTCCCGGGCCGGGGCCGGGGCGGGGTCGACGAGTCGTACGGCCTGCTCGTCGGTGGCCATGGCCCGGAGCACTCCGGCCGCGGCGGCACGCGGGTCGAGGGCGGGGTCGACCGCCGTCACGAGCGTCGTACGACCCTCGCCGCCGGCTTCCCGGGGGGACGCGGGCAGAAGGCCGCCGACCGACACCACCGTCACCCGGGGCGCCTCCACGTCGTCGTATCCGCTTCCCGCCCGGACGACGGCCGCCGAGAGCCGCGCCGTGTCCTCGGCAGCCGCGAACTCGGCGGCGCCGGGCGGGCAGGGCACGCCGCCGGCCACCAGCAGGCGGGCGCCGGACCGCAGCACGGCGTCGGCCGTCGCCCCGGTCAGTGGGTCCGCGGGGCCGGCCACCAGGACGTCGCCCCGGGGCTGCCACGAACCGGCCGGATCCACCGGCTCGTACGCGCGCACGAACATGCCGTCGGGACGAATCCACGTCTCCTGCCTGCCGTCGGCGATGGCCGCGCAGAGACGGGTCCGGGCGAGGGAGTCGATCTTCTCCGGGAGGAACACGACGTGCTCGCACTCGGGGACGGGGCCGCCGTCGCTCAGCGCCCAGCGGGGCACGCCGGGCCCGGCGACCGGTGCGGCGCCCGGGAGCGCCACCACGAGGTCCGCCTGCCGGTCGCCGCCGGTGCGGACGCGGGCGCCGTGCCGGACGAGGGCACCGACGATCGCGTCGGCCAGGTCGTCGTCGCCCTCGGAGGGGACGAGCAGCAGCACGTCGTACGGGAGGGCCGGAGCGGTCGTGTCCGGCACCTGCCGCCAGCGGGCCGCCTCCAGGAGCGGAGGCGTCACGCCGGCCCGCAGCCGGCCGAGCGCCGCGAGCACCTGAGCCGGTGTCGCGTCGCCCTGCAGGTCGAGCAGGCCGAGGGCGGCCGCGACGTCGGCGCCCTCGACGGCCGACCAGAACGAGTCCAGGGCCGGAGCCTCCGCCGGAGCGGAATCAGGCACGGAGACGGGCACGGAAACCGGCACGGAAACGGGCACGGAAACCGGCACGGGAACGGGTGCAGGCGCGGCCGCCGGAGCGGGCGTCGGCTCCGGCTCGGCAGGGGCGGGCCAGTAGGGGCGGCCGGCGAAGGCGTACTTCGGCAGCCGCACCGGGTGAGCGGGCCGGTCCGCGTGGACGGCCTTCCAGTCGGCGTCCACGCCGTGGGCGTGCAGCAGACCCAGGGCTTCGGTGGCGGTACGGACGTCGTCGCGGTCGCGCCGCAGCAGGGAGACCGGACGCACCACGACCTCCGGCAGGCACGCTTCGGCGGCCGGCGCGAGGACGGCGTCGGGGCCGACCTCCAGGAAGGCGGTGGTGCCGCTCTCGTGCGCGCGGGCGACGGCGTCGGCGAAGCGGACCGGGCGGCGCAGCTGGTCCACCCAGTACTCGGGGGTGTCCATGGGCTGTTCGGTCCGGACGGTGGAGATCACCGGGATGCGGGCCCGTGCGAACCGGACGTTCGCGGCGGCCTCCCGGAACTCTTCGAGCACCGGCTCGACGTGGGGCGAGTGGAAGGCGACGCCCACGCGCAGCCTGCGGGTCCGGTGCCCGCGCTCCTCCAGGTCCCGGGCGACGGCGAGCACCGCGTCCTCGTCGCCGGACAGGACGACCGCCCGGGGGCCGTTGACGGCCGCGATCTCCACGGTGCCGGCCCGGCCGTCGAGCGCGGCCAGCACGTCCTCCTCGGTCGCCCGTACGGACACCATCGCCCCGTGGGCGGGGAGCGCGCCCATGGCGCGGCCCCGGGCGGCCACCAGGGTGACGGCGTCACGCAGGGGCAGCAGGCCGGAGGCGCACGCGGCGGACAGCTCGCCGATGGAGTGGCCGATGAGGGCGTCGGGGGTGACGCCCCATGACGTCAGCAGCCTGAACTGGGCGGTCTGGAGGGCGAACAGCGCGGGCTGGGTGTACTCGGTGCGGTGGAGCAGGTCCTCGCGCTCGAAGACCGCCTCGCGCAGCCCGGTGTCCGGGCCGGTGTCCTTGAAGAGCCCGCACACCTCGTCGAAGGCTTCGGCGTAGACGGGGAACGTCTCGTACAGCCCCCGTCCCATTCCGGCCAGTTGGCTGCCCTGGCCGGTGAACAGCAGCGCGAGCTGCTGCCTGCCGGCGCGGGCCCGCTTCAGGCCGTCGGCGGTGCGGCTGGCGGCGAGGGCCTCCAGGCCCGCGCGCAGCGCCTGCTCGTCGGCGCCGGTCACCACGGCCCGGTGGCGGTGGGCCGCCCGGGTGGTGGACAGGGCTCGCGCCACGGCGGCCGTGTCGGAGGTGTCCGTTTCGAGCAGCCGGTGCGCCTGTGCGCGCAGCGCCTCCTCGGAGCGCGCCGACAGCAGCCACGGCGCGCCGTCGAGGGCGGGCAGCTTCGCGTCGCCGGCCGTGGGGGCCGGGGCCTGTTCGACGACGACGTGCACGTTGGTGCCGCTGATGCCGAACGAGGAGACGCCCATGCGGCGCGGACCGGGCTGCTCGGGCCAGGGCTGCGCCGAGGTCAGCAGGGAGACGTCGCCCGCGGTCCAGTCGATGTGCGGCGAGGGCTCGTCGATGTGCAGGCTGCGCGGCAGCAGTCCGTGGCGGATGGCCAGGACGGCCTTGATGACGCCGGCGATGCCGGCCGCCGCCTGGACGTGTCCCAGGTTGGACTTGAGCGATCCGAGCCACAGCGGTGCGGGCCGGTCCTGGCCGTAGACCGCCAGGACGGACTCCGCCTCGATGGGGTCGCCCAGCGGCGTGCCCGTGCCGTGCGCCTCGACGGCGGCCACGTCGGCGGGCCGCAGGCCTCCGGCGGCGAGCGCCGCGCGCATCACCCGTTCCTGGGCGCGGCCGTTGGGGGCGGTGAGGCCGTTGCTCGCGCCGTCGGAGTTGAGCGCGCTGGCGCGCAGGACGGCCAGCACCTCGTGGCCGAGCGCGCGGGCGCGGGAGAGGCGCTCGACGAGCACCACGCCGACGCCCTCGCCCAGGGCCGTGCCGTCGGCCGCGGCGGCGAAGGGCTTGCAGCGGCCGTCGGCGGCCAGGCCGCGCTGGGCGCTGAACTCGACGAAGGACGCGGGGGTGGAGAGCACGGTGACGCCTCCGGCGAGCGCGAGGTCGCACTCCCCCGCCCGTACGGCCTGGGCGGCCAGGTGGAGGGCGGTCAGCGAGGAGGAACAGGCCGTGTCGACGGTGACCGTCGGGCCCTCCAGTCCGTAGGTGTACGCCACCCGGCCGGACAGGACGCCGCCGCCGACGCCGGGGGCGAGGAAGCCCTCGGCGGCCGCGGTCTCCAGGAGGCGGCCGTAGTCCTGGTACATGGCGCCGACGAACACGCCGGTGCTGGTGCCGCGGAGCGTGGTGGGGTCGATGCCGGCGTCCTCGCAGGCCTCCCAGACCGTTTCCAGCAGGAGTCGCTGCTGGGGGTCCATGGCGACGGCCTCGCGGGGTGACACGCCGAAGAAGGCCGCGTCGAACGTGGTCGCGCCGGTCATGAAGCCGCCGTGGCGGGTGTAGGAGCTCCCGGCGGCCGCGGGGTCGGGGTCGTAGAGGCGCTCCAGCGGCCAGCCGCGGTCGTCGGGGAACTCCCCGATGCCGTCGCGTTCGGCGGTCAGCAGGTCCCACAGGTCGTCCGGGGTGCGGATGCCGCCGGGGAGCCGGCAGCCGATCCCCACGAGGACGATGGGGTCGTCGGCGTCGGCCGGGGTCCCGGCGGACGGTGCCGCGGCGGTCGCCGGGGCGGCTCCGGCGAGGAGTTCGTCCAGGTGGCGTGCCAGGGCTTCCGGGCTGGGGTGGCTGAAGACCAGGGTGGCGGGCAGCCGCAGGCCGGTGGCGCCGGCCAGGCGGTTGCGCAGTTCGACGGCGCTGAGCGACCCGAATCCGGCGTCCTTGAACGCCCGTGCGGGGTCGACCAGGTCGGGCGAGGCGTGCCCGAGCACGGCGGCGGCGTGGCCGGTCACCAGGTCGAGCAGGGTGCGGTGCCGGTCGGGCCCGGACTTCCCGGCGAGGCGCAGGGCGAGTTCGGAGCCGCCGGCGGGTCCGCCCTGGGCGGCGCTTCGGCGCGCCGGTGCGCCGAGGAGGTCGCGCAGCGGGGCGGGCACGGCTTCGCCCTGGGCCCGCAGGGCGGTGGCGTCGAGCCGGATCGGGGCGAGCACGGGCTCGTCCGAGGCCAGGGCGGCGTCGAGCGCGGCCAGTGCGTCGGGGCTCGGCAGCGGCAGGAACCCGGAGCCGGCGAAGCGGTCCCGGTCGACGCCGTCGGTCATCCGGCTGGTGGCGTCCCACAGGCCCCAGGCGAGGGAGACGCCGGGCAGGCCCTGGGCGTGGCGCAGGCGGGCGAGGGCGTCGAGTCCGGCGTTGGCGGCGGCGTAGTTGGCCTGTCCGAGGCCGCCGAGGACGCCCACGGCGGAGGAGAACAGCACCAGCCGTGCGCCGGGCACCAGTTCGTGCAGGTGCCGGGCCGCGGCGAGCTTGGGCTCCAGCACGCGCTGGAGGCGCTGCGGGGTCAGGTCGGTGACCAGGCCGTCGTCGAGGACGCCGGCGGCGTGGACGACCGTGGCGAAGTCCGCGCCGCCGGTCAGCGCGGCCAGTGCGGTGCGGTCGGCGACGTCGCAGGCGACGACCTCGACGGTCGCGCCGGACGCGGTCAGTTCGGCGGTGAGCTCGGCCATGCCGGGCGCGTCGGGGCCGCGCCGGGCGGCCAGGACCAGCTCCCGCACGCCGTGCGTGTGGACGAGGTGCAGGGCGACGAGCCGGCCCAGCGTTCCGGAGGCTCCGGTGATGAGGGTCTTGCCGAGGTCGCCGGGCTCGCCGTCGGCGGCGGCGCGGGTCAGCCGGGGCACGCGCAGGAGACCCGAGGCGAGGGCCGTCTGCGGCTCGCCCGTGGCCAGCGCCGCGGGGATCGCGGCGAGGGTGGCGTCCTCGTCGTCGGCCAGGTCGAGCAGCAGGAGGCGGTCGGGGTGTTCGAGCTGCGCGGAGCGTACGAGTCCGGCGACGGCGGCCTCGGCCACGTCGTCGAGGACCCGGCGCGTGACCACGACGAGGGTCGATTCGGTGTTCTGCTCGTCCGTCACCCAGTCGTCGACGAGGCGCAGTGCCTCGGCCGCCGCGGTGGCGGGGTCGCCGGAGGGGGCCGGGACCAGGACGTACCGGGCGGCGTCCTGCGTGGGCTGCTTCTTCAGCAGCGCGGCGAGTCCGGCGTCGCGCACGGCGTAGTCGTCCGCCGCGCCGCCGGGCAGGGGCCGGGTCACCTGGACCGGCAGCAGCAGGTCGCCGCGGTCCGGGCGGGTGAGGGCGCCCTCGGGGAGCTCGCGGAGCACCAGGCTGTCCACCGAGGCGACCGGCGCTCCGGAGGGGTCGGTGAGGGCGAGGCGCACGGCGTCGGGGCCGGCGCCGGACAGGGTGACGCGGACGCTGTTCGCGCCGCGGGCGTGGACGCGCAGGCCCTGCCACTCGAAGGGCAGGCAGGGGCGGGCCGGTTCGCCGGCCGCGCCCTGCTGCCCGGTGAGGAAGTCGCCGAGCGCCACGGGGTGCAGGCACGCGTCGAGCAGGGCCGGGTGGAGGGTGAAGTCGCCGGGTTCGCCGGTGCCGGGCAGCGCGACCTCGGCGAACAGGTCGCCGTCGGCGCCCCGCCACAGGGCGCGTACGCCGCGGAAGGCGGGGCCGTAGGCCAGGCCCGCCTCCTCCAGGCGCGCGTACAGCTCTTCGACGTCGAGCGGCTGCGCGCCGGGCGGCGGCCAGGCGGCGGGGGCGGGCGGGGCGTCGTCGCCGGCGGGCCGCAGGACGGCGGTGGCGTGGGTGGTCCACTGGCCGGCCCCGGTGCGGGCGTGCAGGGTCAGTCCCCGGGAGCCGTCCGCGGCCGCTTCGGTGACGTCGACGCGCAACCGGACGTCGGCATCGTCGGGCAGGACGACGGGGGTGAGCAGGGTGAGCTGGTCGACGACCGCGCACCCGGCTTCGTCGGCCGCGCGGGAGGCCAGTTCCGCGAGCGCCGCGCCGGGCACGACCACGTGGCCTTCGACGGTGTGGTCGGCGAGCCAGGGCTGGGCGGCGAGGGACAGCGTTCCGGTCAGCACCTGCCCGTCGGCGACCGGCAGGACGGCGCGCAGGACGGGGTGGCCGACGGTGTCGAGACCCAGCGAGGCCGCGTCCGCGGCTGCGTCGGCGCCGCGCAGCCAGTACGGCTCGGTGACGAACGCGGTGGTGGGCAGCTCGACGCGGCGGGCGCCGGGCCACACGGCGGACCAGTCGGGCCGTACGCCCTTGACGTGGAGGTGGGCGAGGGAGGCGAGGAGCTGTTCCGGGCCCCCCTCGTCCCGGCGCAGGGTGTGGGCGACGGCGGTGTCGGCGCCGAGGGCGTCGACGGTCTCCTGGACGCCGGTGGTGACCACGGGGTGGGGGCTGACTTCCAGCAGCGTGGTGCAGCCGCGCTCGACGAGGGCGGTGACGGCCTCGTCGAAGCGCACCGTCTCGCGCAGGTTGCGGTACCAGTAGCCGGCGTCGAACGCCGCGGCGTCGTCGCCGTCGATCCAGCGGCCGTCCACGGTGGAGAAGAAGGGCACGAGGGGGGCGCGGGGGCGCACGGGCGCGAGGGCCTCCAGCACCTGTTCGCGGACGGCTTCCACGTGGGCGCTGTGGGAGGCGTAGTCGACGTCGACGCGGCGGGCCCGCACGCCGTCGGCCTCGCAGGCGGCGAGGAGTTCGTCGAGGGCGTCGTCGTCGCCGGAGACGACCACGGAGCCCGCGCCGTTGACGGCGGCCAGGGACAGCCGGCCGTCCCAGCGGCGCAGCCGTTCCCGGGCGTCGTCGGCCGGCAGGGCGAGCGACATCATGCCGCCGCGCCCGGATATCGCCGTCAGGGCCTTGCTGCGCAGGGCGACCACTCGGGCGGCGTCCTCGAGGCTGAGGGCCCCGGCGACGCAGGCGGCGGCGATCTCGCCCTGGCTGTGGCCGGCGACGGCCGCGGGCCGGATGCCGCGCGAGCGCCACACCTCGGCGAGGGCCACCATGACGGCGAACAGGGTGGGCTGGACGACGTCGACGCGGTCGAGGTCCTGCTCACCGCGCAGGACGGCCCGCAGGTCGAAGTCGGTGTGCGGCGCGAGGGCGGCCTCGCAGGCGGCGATGCGCTCGCGGAAGACCTCGTCGGTCTCCAGCAGGCGTACGGCCATCTCCCGCCACTGCGAGCCCTGGCCGGGGAAGAGGAACGCCACGGTGCCCGCCGGGCCGGTGGTGCCCTCCACCACGGCCGGGGACGGCCTGCCGTCGGCGAGTTCGCTCAGGGCGGCGAGCAGCTCGGAGCGGTCGGTTCCGAGGACGACCGCGCGGTGCTCGTGCGCGGCGCGGGTGGTGGCCAGGGAGAAGGCGACGTCGCGGGGGTGGAGTTCCGGACGGTCGGCGAGGAAGGCGGCCAGGGACCCGGCCTGGGCGCGCAGCCCGGCCTCCGACCGGCCGGACAGGGGCCAGGCCCACGGGCCCGGCGCGTCCTGCGCCGCCCGGTCCTCGGCCGGCTCCTGCGCGGCGGGCGGCTCCTCGATGACCACGTGGGCGTTGGTGCCGCTGACCCCGAACGAGGAGACGGCCGCCCGGCGAGGAGTCTCGCCCGCGGGCCAGGCCACGTCGTCGGCCAGGAGTTCCACGGCGCCGGCCGACCAGTCCACGTAGGGGGTGGGGGCGTCCAGGTGCGGGGTCCGCGGCAGCACGCCGTGGTGCATGGCCATGACCATCTTGATGATCCCGGCGACACCGGCGGCGGCCTGGGTGTGGCCGAGGTTGGCCTTGACCGATCCCAGGCGCAGCGGCTCGGTGCGCTGCTTGCCGTAGACGGCGAGCACGGCCTGGGCCTCGACCGGGTCGCCGAGCGGGGTGCCGGTGCCGTGGGCCTCCACGGCGTCGACCTGCTCGGGGGCGAGGCCGGCGTCCGTGAGGGCCTCGCGGATGACGCGCTGCTGCGCGGGGCCGTTGGGCGCGGTGAGGCCGTTGCTGGCGCCGTCGGAGTTGACGGCGGTGCCGCGGACGACGGCCAGCACGCGGTGGCCGGCGGCCAGCGCGGCCGAGAGGCGCTCGACGACGAGCACGCCGACGCCCTCGGACCAGGCCGTGCCGTCGGCCGCGGCGGCGAACGGCTTGCACCGGCCGTCGGGCGCCAGGCCGCGCTGGCGGCTGAACTCCACGAAGGCGGTGGGCGTGGCCATCACCGTCGCACCGCCGACGAGGGCCATGTCGCACTCGCCGCGGCGCAGCGCGCGCACGGCCAGGTGGAGGGCGACCAGGGACGACGAGCAGGCGGTGTCCACCGTGATGGCGGGGCCGCGCAGGCCGAGCTGGTAGGCCACGCGCCCGGAGACGACGCTGCCCGCGCCCTGGGCGCCGGGGTAGTCGTGGTGCATCACGCCGGTGAAGACACCGGTGCGGCTCTCGCGCAGGCTCGCCGGGTCCAGGCCCGCCCGCTCGACGGCCTCCCAGGAGGTCTGCAGGATCAGCCGCTGCTGGGGGTCGGTGTGCAGGGCCTCCTTCGGCGAGATGCCGAAGAACCCCGCGTCGAAGGCGGCCGCGTCGTGCAGGAAGCCGCCCTCGCGGACGTAGGTCGTGCCCGGGTGGTCGGGGTCGGGGTGGTGCAGGGCGTCCAGGTCCCAGCCGCGGTCGCGCGGGGAGGGGGTGATGCCGTCGCGCCCCTCGGCGACGAGCGTCCACAGGTCTTCGGGCGAGGCGACGCCACCGGGGTAGTGGCAGGCCATGCCGACGATCGCGATCGGCTCGGCGGACCGTTCCTGGACGTCGCGCAGCCGCTGCCGGGCCGACTGGAGTTCGGAGGTGACCCGCCGCAGGTAGTCGCGGAGCTTGTCCTCGTTCGTCATCGGGTGTGGTCCTCCAGCCCCGGCAGGGGGGTGCCGAGCTCGGTGTCGATCAGGTTGAAGATTTCGTCGTCCGTGGCGGTGTCGGCGACGGGTCCGGCCGGGGCCGGTGCGGTCCGCGGCGCGAGCCTGTCGAGCAGGCCGCGGACGCGGTCCGCGGCGCGGACGCGGTCCGGGTCGTCCGCCGCCGCGTCGGTGAGCGCGGCGGCGATGCGGTCGAAGGCCTCCAGGAGGCCCTGCAGGTCGCTCGCCCCGGACTCGCCGGCGAACCGCTCGTCGAGGTGGGCGACCAGGTCGGCCGGGGTGGGGTGGTCGAAGACCAGCGTGGCTTCCAGGGACAGGCCCAGGGCCGCGCCCAGCCGGTTGCGGAACTCGATGGAGCTCAGCGAGTCGAAGCCCAGCTCCTGGAACGAGCGGTCGGAGTCGATCGCCGCGGCGCCCGCGTAGCCGAGCACGGCCGCGGCGTGCTGCCGGACCAGTGCCGAGAGCCGCGCGCGCCGCTCGTCCGGGCCCAGGCCGGCCAGGCCGGGGCCGGCCTCGGCAACGGCTACGGCCGCAACCGCTGCCTGCGCCGGCGCCACGAGCTCGCGCAGGACGTGCGGGACGGCGCCGGCGGCCGGTCCGGGGACGAGCCGTACGGCGGTGACCGCCGGGTGCTCCCCGTCGAGGGCGGCGTCGAGCAGGCGCAGCGCGGCGTCGGCCGGCAGCGCCTCGATGCCCCCGCGCGTGAGCCGGTCGCGGTCGGCGGCCATGCCGTCCTCGACCGCCCACGGTCCCCAGGCGACGGAGACGGCCTTGCGGCCGGACCGGGCGCGCTCGCGGGCGAGGGCGTCCAGGAAGGCGTTGGCCGCGGCGTAGTTGCCCTGGCCGGGGCCGCCCAGCACGCCCGCCACCGAGGAGAACAGCACCAGTTCGGCGTCCGGCAGCAGGTCGTGCAGGTTCGCGGCGCCGTCGGCCTTGGGCAGCAGCACGCGCTCCAGGCGCCCGGCGTCGAGGGCGGTGACGACCCCGTCGTCGAGCACGCCCGCGGCGTGGACCGCCATGGTCACCTGACGGCCTGCCAGCAGGGCGGCGAGGGCCGTACGGTCGGCCACGTCGCACGCGGCGGCTTCGATGCGGGCGCCCTGGGCCTCCAGGCCGTCCAGGCCTGCCGGGAGCCGCCCGCTGCGGCTGACCAGCAGCACGTCGCGCACGCCGTGCCGCTCGACCAGGTGGCGGACCACCGGTGCGGCGAGGGCGCCGCTCGCGCCGGTGACGAGCACCGTGCCGTGACGGCGCGGCTCGGCCGGGGCCGAGGCCGCGGTGACCGGAGTGCGCACCAGGCGGGCCCCACGCACCACTCCCCCGCTCAGCGACAGCCGCGGTTCGTCGGTGCCGAGCGCGCGGGGCAGCGCCGCGAGGTCGTCCGCCTCGACGAGCGTGAAGCGCCCGGGGTGTTCGGACTGGGCGGAGCCCACCAGACCCCAGGCCGCGGCGGTGGCGGTGTCGGGGCGGGCGGTGACGAGGACCAGCCGGGAGTCCGCGAAGCGGTCCGCGGCCAGCCACTCCTGGAGCAGGCCCAGCACCCGGCCGGTGAGCGCGCGGGCGCCGGCGGCCGTCGGTCCTTCGGAGACGACGGGCAGGACGACCACCGCGGGCACGTCCGTCAGGGCGGCCAGCTCCGGCACACGGGTCACCTCGGCGCCCGACGCCTCCAGGGCGGTGCCGGCGCCGTCCGGGTCCGGTCCGACGACCGCGTACCGCGCATGCGGCTGCGACCCGGAGGCGTCGACGGGCACCCACTCGATGCGGTGGAGCGGGTCGGCGGGCGCGCCTGCCTGACGGAGCACGACCGAGTCGACGGTCGCGACGGGGGCGCCCGAGCGGTCCGTGAGGCGGACCTCGACCGTGTCGGGCCTGAGGTGGACGACGCGGACCCGGGCGGCCGCCGCACCGGGGGCGTGGACGCGTACGCCGGACCAGGCGAAGGGCAGGTAGGGGCGGTCGCCGTCGAGGGTCGAGGCGAGCGCCACCGTGTGCAGGGCGGCGTCGAGCAGCACCGGGTGCAGGCCGTGCTGCCCGGCCTCGCCGCCGGGCACGACGACGTCGGCGTAGACGGCGTCGTCGGTGCGCCAGGCGCGGCGCAGGCCCTGGAAGGCGGGCCCGTACCCGGAGAGGCTCTCGTAGAGACGGGTGACGTCGAGTTCTTCGGCGCCCGCGGGCAGGGGCTGCGTCTCCGGTGCGGCCTCCGGGGCGGGTGCGAGGACGCCGGTCACGTGACCGGTCCAGGCGCCGTCCGCGGCCGTACGGGAGTGGATGTCGAAGGTGCGCCGTCCGTCCGCCGAGGGCGGTGCGACGACGAGGCGCAGTTCGGCCCCGGCCGCCGGCAGCGGTGTGTGGGTGACGAGTTCCGCGACGCGCGGAACGCCGAGCCGCGCTCCGGCGTGCAGGGCCAGGTCCACGAAGTACGTCCCGGGCACGAGCACGGTGCCGTCCACGGTGTGGTCGGCCAGCCACGGCTGGTCCTCCGCGCTGATCCGGGTGGCGAACACGTGCCGGTCGGGCAGCTCCACCAGCTCGGCGAGCACCGCCGGGCCGGTCGCACCCGCCACGGCCGTCGCCGCCGGAGCGGTGTCGACCCAGTGCCGGTCGCGGGCGAACGGGTAGCCGGGCAGGGAGAGCCGGCGCGGGTGTGCGGGTGCCGGGACGGCGATCTCGGCGCCCTCGGCCCAGGCGCGGGCCAGGGCGTGCAGGTCGTCCCCGGCGGCCGGTGCTGCCGCGCGTCGCCGCCGGCCGCGGTGGCAGCCCTCGCCGGTGCGCAGGGCCTCGGCGAGCTCGGCCGTCGTGGTGGCGACGACGGCGAGCCGCTCGTCGAGGTGGTCGCGTCCGGCCCAGAGCGTGAAGGCGAGGGCGGCGGGGTCCACGGGCGGGGCCGTCGCGGCGAGCCTGCCCGCCAGGTCGGCGGGGGTGGTGCTGCCGTCGACGGGCAGCCGGACGCCGAAGACCTCCTCGATGCGCTGCGCCAGGGCGGACAGCTGCGGGTAGTCCAGGCCCAGTTCGGCCAGCGGCTCCCGGGGGTCGGCGGGGAAGCCCGCGGCCTCGGTCAGGAGCGTGTCGAGGGCGGCGGTGACGTCGGCGCCGCCGGCCCGCTCCAGGTGGGCGAGCAGCTCGGCGACCTGCTCCTCCAGCCGGCCGGCGTCCTTGGCGGAGAGCACGAACAGCCGGGGGCGGGCCGGTTCCGGCGCGGCTTGGGGGGCGGGCCGCTCGGCCAGCACCACGTGGGCGTTGGCGCCGCCCGCCCCGAAGGAGCTGATGGCCGCGGTCAGCGGCGCGCCCTCGCGCGCGATCCACGGTTCGGTGGCGCGCTGGACGCGGAAACGCGAACCGGCCCAGTCCACGGCCGGGTTGAGCGGCTCGGCGTGCAGGGAGGGCACCAGCTCCCGGTGGCGCATCTGCAGCAGCACCTTGGTGACCGCGGCGATGCCCGCCGCGGACTCCAGGTGCCCGACGTTGGACTTGACGGAGCCGATGGGCCAGGGACCGCGGCCGGCACCGGCCCGGTCGAAGGCCCGCTCCAGCGCCGTGATCTCGATCGGGTCGCCCAGGCTGGTGCCGGTGCCGTGCGCCTCGACGTAGCCGACGTCGGCCGGGTCGACGCCCGACGCCGCCAGCGACCGCTCCACGAGTGCGGCCTGCGAGACGGGGCTGGGCACGGAGAATCCGCCGGTGTGGCCGCCGTGGTTGAGCATCGTGCCGCGGATGACGGCGTGCACGTGGTCGCCGTCGCGCAGCGCGTCGCGCAGTGGGCGCAGCAGGACCACGCCGACGCCCTCTCCCGGCACGTAGCCGTCCCCGCCCTCGCCGAAGGCGCGGCAGCGGCCGTCGGTGGAGAGGAAGGAGGACTGGCTGAGCAGCAGGTACTTGTTCGGGTGGACGTGCAGGTTCACGCCGCCCGCCAGCGCGGCCTCGCACTCTCCGCGCCGGATCGCCTCGACGGCGAGGTGGATCGCCGTCAGGGACGAGGAGCACATCGTGTCGAGGGCGATGCTCGGCCCCTTGAGGTCGAGGAAGAACGACACCCGGTTGGCGATGGACGCGCTGAACGACGAGGGCACCAGGCCCGGTTCGGCGCGTACGCCGTGCAGCTGGTACTGGTTGTACATCACGCCCGCGAACACGCCGACGGCGCGCCCGCGCCAGGACGACGGCGCGTGTCCCGCTTCCTCGAAGGCGTGCCACGCCTCCTGGAGGAACAGCCGCTCCTGGGGGTCCAGCACGGCGGCCTCGTTGGGCGAGATGTGGAAGAAGGCGGCGTCGAACTCGTCGACGCCGTCGATAAATCCGCCCCACTTGCCATACGAGCGGCCGGGGACGCCCTTGGCGTCGGTGTGGATCGCTCCGTGGTCCCAGCGGCCGGCGGGCACTTCGGTGATGCTGTCACGGCCGTCGCGGAGGTTCGCCCAGAACTCGTCGAGGGTGCGGGCCTGCGGGTAGCGCCCGCTGATCCCGACGATGGCGATGGCGTCGTCGTCGGGGTCCCCTGCGGGGAGCACGGGCGCGGGCGCCGCTTCGGCGGCGACGAGCACAGGGGCTACGGGCTCGGGCTCGGCTACGGGCTCGGGCTCTTCCGGGGTGAACTGCTCGCTGATCCTGGCCGCGTCGCCCACGAGGGCGACCACGTGCGGCCGGCCGCTGCCCACCGCCCGCAGCATGATGTCCACCGCGGTCGGCGTGTCCATGGCCGTCAGGCCCATGCTCCGCAGGGCACCGGCGTCGAGCTGCATGCCGCCGTCCGCCCAGCCGGGCCAGCCGATCGACACGACCCCGGGCCGGTCCTGCGCGAAGCCGTCGAGGAAGCCGTTGGCGCAGGCGTAGTCGGCCTGACCCCGGTTGCCCCACGCGGCGGCCGTGGAGGAGCAGAGCACGAGGAAGTCCAGGTCCAGCCGGCGGGTCGCCTCGTAGAGGTGACGGGCCCCGGCGGCCTTGGGCGCCAGCACCGTGCGCACGTCGTCCGCGCTCTTGCCCGCGATCAGCCCGTCGCGCAGCACACCGGCGGCGTGCACCACGCCGTGCAGCGTCCCGAACCGGGACAGGGCGTGGTCGATCGCGGCACGCACGTCCTCGGGGCGGGAGACGTCGGCCGCGAGGACGGCGACCTCTGCCCCGAGGGCGGTCAGTTCAGCGGTCACGGACGACTCGGCCGCCGTCCGCCCGCACAGCACGAGCCGCGCCCGTACCGTCCGCGCCAGGTGGCGGGCGAGGGCGAGGCCCACTCCGCCGAGCCCGCCGGTGATCAGGTACACGCCTCGCTCGCGCAGGCTCGCCGGGGCGTCCGGAGCGGGCACCGGCCGGATGTCGTGTACGTGGCGCTCGCCCGCTTCGTAGCGGACGTCCGCGTCGGGCGCGCCCGCGGCGAGCTCGGCCAGGGCGTCGGCCGCGTGCGGCGAGCGCACCACGGCCGCGTGCACGCCCGGCTGTTCGATGCGGAGGGTGCGGAACAGGCCGGTGAGCGCGGCGGCCGTGGCGGCCGGTGCGTCGGCCGGCAGGTGACAGACGATCCGTACCTGCCTCTTCCGGGTGCGCAGCAGGGCTGCCGCGAACCCGGTCAGGTCGACCGCCTCGCGCTCGACGTCCTGCGGGTCGGCCGGCGTCCAGAGCACGTCCGACGCGTCGCTCGCCGCGAGCAGGGCGGCCCAGTCGCGCGGGGTCGTCGCGTCGACGGTCAGGACGGAGGCCGGGGCCGCAGTCCGTACGGGCGGCAGCGGTGCGGGCCGCCGGCGGGGCTCGAACCAGACGACCTCGGAGGGGGGTTCCTGCGGCGGGGCCGCCTCGGCGACGGGCCGCGCGGGCGCGGCGGCGACCGGGCGGGCTGCCGTGGCCGCGGGCAGCGGGAGGTCCCGGAGGTGGTCGACCAGACCGGCGAAGGTGTTGTGCTCGAAGAGCAGCGTGGGCGAGAAGTCGGTGCCGTAGGCCTGTTCCAGGTCCGCGGAGATGCCCAGCAGCGCGGTGGAGTCCAGGCCCAGCTCGTAGAACCCGGCCTCCTCGTCGAAGTCCGCGTGGTCGAGGCGCTCGGCGAGCAGTGCGCGCACCACGGTCTCGGCCGTTTGCCGCTGCGCCGCCGCGGGCGCGCCGTCCAGCCGGGTGATGGCGGCCTCGTCGCGCACCCGCTTCGAGGTGAGCCCGCGGAACCACAGCAGGACGCCGCCGTCCGTGTCGAGGAAGCGCAGGTCGCACGTGGTCAGGTCGCCGTCCGGGCCGGCCGGGCGGGGCGGGACGGCGTGCACCAGGGTGCCGGCGCCGACCGGGCCCCGGGCCCGGAACGACTCGATGAGCATGGGGATGTACGGCCGCGCGGCCGCGCCGGCCTCGCCCACGGCGAACTGCGTGGGCAGCAGCGTCGAGGAGTCCAGCGCGGCCGGGTGCAGGTGGAAGTAGCCGGCGTAGGCCGCGGCCTGCGGGCTCAGGGACAGGTCGGCCAGCAGCTCGCCGTCGCCGACGTGCAGGGTGCCCCGGGCCATCATGAAGTCGCCATGCTCGATGCCGGTCCCGCGCACGAGTGCGTACAGGTCCGCCATGTCCGCGGTGTGCGGCGCCCGGCGCAGGGCGGCCAGGTCGACGGACTCCTCCGGGAAGGGCACGTCGAGGTGCAGCCGGCAGTCCAGCACCGGCTCGGCCTCGCCCGACGGGCGGCGGGTGCCGGTGACCGACACCCGGTGGCCGTCGCCGTCCGCCGTGAACACGATCCGCAGCTCGGTGTCGAACTCCGGTCCGGCGGCGACGGGGTTGCGGAACAGCACGCGGCGCAGCTCGGCCCGGTCCGTGTCGACGCCGCGGGCACGCAGGATCCGGTAGATCATGTCGAGGAACGACACGCCGGGCAGGATGCGCGTGCCGTGCACCCGGTGGTCGCGCAGCACCGGGTCGGTCCCGCGCACCACCACGGTGCAGGTCAGGCCATCCAACGCTTTCATTTCTTTCCTTCCGGCATGCTTCAGAACTCGAGCTCGAAGAACGGCGCGGGCGGTTCCGCCGCCGCGGCGGGGCGGACGGTTTCCACGGGCGCTTGTGCGGGCGCGTCGGCGAGCGCATCGACGGGCGCGTCGGCGGGCGCGTCGGCGGGCGTGCGGGCGGGTGCTTCCGCGGGGACGTCGAACCAGAACCGGCGCCGCCGGTAGCGGGGCGGGTCCAGCGGCGAGCGCGTCGCCACGTGCTCGTCCGGCGCCTGACGCACCACCATGTGCGCGTTGGTGCCGCCGAACCCGAAGGAGCTGACGGCCGCGCGGCGCGTCCCGTCACGACCGGTGAACGCGCGCGCTTCCCGTACGGGGAACAGCGGCGACTCGTCGAACCGGAAGCGGCGGTTGAGGGTCTCGCAGTGCAGCGTCGGTGCCAGCTGCGCGTGGTGGACCGACAGCACGACCTTCATCAGCCCGGCCATGCCCGCGGCGCTGAGGGTGTGCCCGATGTTGGTCTTCACGCTGCCGACGCCGCAGAACCCGGTCTCGTCGGTGGAGCCGCGGAACGCCTCGGTGAGCGCCTTCAGCTCCATCGGGTCACCGATCATGGTGCCGGTGCCGTGCGCCTCCACGTAGCCGATCTGTGCCGGGACGATCCCGGCGTCGGCCCAGGCCGCCTCGATGACGTCCCGCTGCGCCCGCGGGTTGGGGGTGGTGATGCCCATGGTGCGGCCGTCGTTGTTCACGGCGCTGCCCTCGATGACCGCGTAGATCCGGTCGCCGTCGCGCACCGCGTCGGCCAGGCGCTTGAGCAGCATCGTGCCGGCGCCCTCGCCCAGGACGATGCCGTCGGCCCGCTCGTCGAACGTACGGCAGCGGCCGGTCGGCGAGAGCGCACCCGCACCGCTCATGCCGACGAACGGCACCTCGTCGAGGAGGATGTCGACGCCGCTCGCGAACGCGAGGTCGGACTCCCCCGTCCGCAGGCTGCGCGCGGCCATGTGCACCGCGACGAGCGCGCTGGAGCAGGCCGAGTCGACGACGACGGCCGGGCCGCGCAGGTCGAGGTAGTGCGACAGCTGTGCGGCGATGAAGTTCTGCGCCATCCCGCTGATCGAGTGCGGCCCGGCGGCGCCGTGGTGGGCACCGAAGTTCGCGCTGCGGGCGCCCGCGAAGACGCCGACGCGCCGGCCCGCGACCTCCGCGGGCGTGAGCCCGGCGTCGGCCAGGCACTCCGCACCGGTCTCCAGGACCTGCCGCACCAGGGGGTCGACGTGCGGTCCCGCGGCCGGGTCGAGGCGGAAGTACTCGGGGTCGAAGTCCTCGATGCCGTCGAGGAAGCCGCCCCACTTGCTGACGGTGGTGCCGGGCTCCGGCTCCGGCCGCCACAGGCGGTCCGCGTCCCAGCGGGAGGCGGGCACCTCGGTCACGGAGTCCGTCCCGGACACGAGGTTCCGCCAGAACGCCCGGTGGTCGGGCGCGCCGGGGAAGTGCGCGGCGATGCCGACGACGGCGATGGCGCCGTCCTCGTCACGAGCAAGGTTCGGCGAGGCCGAAGAAGCCGCGGGGGCCACGGCGGCCGTCGCGACGACCGGCTCCGCGCCCGGTTCCGGGGCCGGCTCCGGGGCCGGCTCCGCGAACGCGGTGTCCGGGACCTCGTCCTGCAGGGCCGCCGCGAGGAGCGTCACGGTCGGGTTCTCCAGAACGGCCGACGGCTCCGCGACGACGCCGAGTTCGCGCTCCAGGGCGGCGAGGATCTGGGCGACCATGATCGAGTCCACGCCGAGGTCGGCGAAGTCCTCGTCCGGCCCGATCTTCGCCGCGTCCATGCGGAGGGTCGAGGCGAGCACCTCGGTCACCTTCCGGACCAGACCGGTCCCGGCCGGGGCGGCGGCCGCAGCGGCCGCGGGGGCGGCTGCGGCAGGGTCAGGGGCAGGGGCACCGGCCTTGCGGCCGGGCGCCGGCACCGCGAGGAGCGCGGCGGCGTCGAAGCGCGCGGCGTCCACGACGCACGGCAGGACGACCGGGTCGTTCCCGCTCATGGCGCGGTCCAGGAGGGCGAGTCCCGTCTGCGGGTCGAGGGTCCGCAGGGCCAGGTCCCGGTAGGCCGGGGTGTCGACCTCGGGCATGCCGGCCGACTGCCAGCTGGGCCACTGCAGCGACCTGACGACGGGTCCTCCGGTGGCGGCCCGGTACTCGGCGACGCGGTCGAGCGCGGAGTTGGCCAGCGCGTAGTCGCTCATGCCCACGGCCAGCGCGGGCACCTGCCCGGCGATGGACGAGTACAGCACGACGAAGCGCAGCGGGTCCTTCTCGCACACGTCCAGGACGGCCTGGAGCCCGGTCGTCTTCGGTTCGAGCACCTGCTGGACGTCCTCGATCCGCTTGCCGACGAAGGCGGGGTCGCGCATCACGCCGAGCCCGGCGCAGTGCACGATGCCGGCGATCGGGCCCAGCTGCTGCCGGACCCGGCCGAGCACCTCGGCGATCCGGTCCGGCGCGGCGGCCTCGATCGTCACCTGCACGCCGGGGCGTTCGAGCGCCACGAGGTCGCGCAGGCGCGCCGCGAGGGACGCGTCGGTGCCGGGGTCGGCGAGGAGCGCGGGCCACTCGTCGCGGGCGGGCATGGGCGAGCGGCCGAGCAGGACGAGCCGGTCGGCTCCCCGCTCGACGAGCCGCGCGGCGACCAGCCGGCCGAGCGCGCCCGTGCCGCCGGTGATGACGACGGTCCGGCCTGCCAGGTCCGCCGACCAGTCGGCGGACGCCGGGGCCGGGGCGGCCGGGCGCAGCACCGGACGGTGCCGCTCGCCCGCCCGGACGCAGGCCTCGGTCACCGGGTCGGTCGCCGCGAGCTCGGCGGCGACCGCCGACCGCACGGCGGCGGGCGAGAGGGTGTCGAGGTCGAGGGTGCGGGCGAAGAGGCCGCGGTACTCGGCCGTGAGCATCCTGACCAGGCCCGCGAACGCGGCGCCGCGCAGCGTCGGCTGCTCGGTGCGGAACGTCGTGAGGCCATGGGTCAGGTGCAGGTAGGCGAGGCCGCGGGTGCGGTGCGCGCCGACGAGGTCGCGCAGCAGCGCGATCCGGAAGGGGTCGGCGGTCGCGGTGGCGACCGGCACGGCCGAGGCGTCGGCCATGTCGATCACGGCGTCCACCCGGCCGGCCGACTCCACGATCCGCGCGCGGGCGGCGTCGTCGCCGTCGCCGGCTTCGTCGAGCCGGACCACGACGGCACCGGGCCCGAAGGCCGCGGCGGCGACGGGATCGGTCCCTGGGCCGACGAGGACCATGAGCCTGCCCGGCAGTCCGGCCTGCGGCAGCGGCGCGGCCTCCCAGTCCTTGACCAGCAGCAGGGAGGAGTCCGGGGACTCCGCCCGCCGGTCCTGCCGTGCGTCCGCGGGGGCGGCGGCCGGGAGCCAGTGCCGCTCGCGGGCGAACGGGTAGGTGGGCATGGAGGTCAGCGGCGGCCGGCCGGTGCGCAGTGCGCTCCAGTCGATGTCGGCGCCTTCCTGCCAGAGCTGCGCGAGACGGCCGAGCCGTCCCTCGCGGACCAGGCGCTCCAGGTAGCTCGCGCCCTCCGGCTCGGACAGCCACCCGTGGTCGCCGCCGGAGCCGCCGTGGGCACGGCCGTCGTCGAGGAAGGCGGCCAGCTGCGCACGCAGGTCGCCCGTCGAGCGGGCGACGACCGCGAGGCGCACGGCCATGGGGATGCGTCCGCTCTGGGAGGTGCGGGCGAGGGAGGCCAGCGGCGGGACGTCCGCGCCGTCGAGGAACTCCACCGTCGCCGCCGCGTACCGGCGCAGGGCGTCCTCGTCGCGGGCGGAGAGCAGGAACACCTCCTCCGCCTCGCGGTCCGTGGCGACGGGGGCCGGCGTGGCGGGCGCCTCCTCCAGGACGACGTGGGCGTTGACCCCGCCGAAGCCGAAGGAGCTGACCCCGGCGCGCAGCGGCAGGGGTGTGCCGTCGGCGTCCGCGGGCTCCCACGGGGTGGTCTCCAGCACGGGCCGGAACGGCGTGCCGGTGAGGTCGATCAGCGGGTTGAGCTGCTGCAGGTGCAGCGTCGGCGGGAGCGTCCGGTGGCGCATGGCCAGCACGACCTTGATGACGCCGGCGATGCCCGCGGCGGGTTCCAGGTGGCCGATGTTGCTCTTGACGGTGCCGATGCCGCACGGGGTGGCCGGTCCGGCCGCCAGGGTGCGGTGGGCGCGGGTCAGGCCGTCGATCTCGACCGGGTCGCCGAGCGCGGTGCCGGTGCCGTGGAGTTCGACGTAGGACAGCGTCTCGGCCGGCACCCCGGCGTCCCGGTAGGCGTCGACCAGCAGATCGGCCTGCGCCAGGGGGTTGGGGGCGGTCAGCGAGGAGGCGTGCCCGCCGTGGTTGACCGCGCTGCCGCGGATCACCGCGTGCACCCGGTCGCCGTCGGCGAGGGCGCGCGCGAGCGGCTTGAGGACGACCACGCCGACGCCCTCGCCCTTGACGTAGCCGTCGGCCCGCTCGTCCAGCGCCTTGCAGCGGCCGTCGGGGGCGAGCACGCCGAGCTGGTTGCCGGCGACGACGGTCTGCGGCGTCAGCACCAGGCTCACGCCGCCGGCGATCGCCATCTCGCTCTCCCCGCCGCGCAGGGCGCGCACGGCGCGGTGCAGCGCCACCAGGGAGCTGGAGCAGGCGGTGTCGACGCTCTCGCTGGCGCCCTTGAGGTCCAGCAGGTACGAGATGCGGTTGGCCAGCATGGTGCGCGCCAGCCCGGTGCCGGCGTGGGGGTTCACCTGCTCGCCCTGCAGGACCATCGTCTCGTAGTCGTTGAACTGCACACCCGCGAAGACGCTGACCCGGCGGCCGGCGAGCCGGTCGGGCCGGCAGCCGGCGTCCTCCAGCGCCGCCCACGTCTGTTCGAGGAACAGCCGGTGCTGCGGGTCCATGACCTCGGCCTCGGCGGGCGAGAGCTTGAAGAACCGCGGGTCGAAGCGGTCGACGTCGCTCAGGAAGCCGCCCCAGCGGGCGGTGCCGCCGAAGCGCCGGGAGATCTCCTGCCAGTCCCACCGGTCGGCGGGCGTCTCGGTGATCAGGTCACGCCCCTCGGCGAGGTTCCGCCAGAAGGCCTCCAGGCCGGGAGAGCCGGGGAAGCGACCGGACATGCCGATGATGGCGACGGCGTCGCCGTCGGCGGGCGTGACGGCGGGTGCGGCAGGTGCGGCAGGTGCGGCGGAGGCGACGGCAGGTGCGGCGACCGCCGGTTCCGCGGCCGGGGGCACGGCTGCCGGGTGCGCGTCGCGCTCCAGCAGGCCGGGGTGCTCCGACAACAGGTGACGGGCCAGCTTCTCGATCGTGTTGGCGCCGAACAGCGTCGTCGTGGGCACCGAGACGCCGTAGCGCTCCTCCAGCGCCACGGACAGGGACTGGAGCCCGAAGGAGTCCAGACCGTACTCGCCGAAACCGGCCTCGGGGTCGAGGTCCCGCGGTGCCAGGCCGACGAGTCCGGCGACCATCGTCCGCAGCAGGCCGGTCAGGTCGGCCGGTGCCGACGCCGGCACCACGCCGGTCTGCGAGGCAACGGGCTGCGGGGTTACGGGCTGCGGCGCGCGGACCGCGGGCTCGCTCTCCCGGATCCGCATCGCCTCGACGCGCTCGCGCATCCGCCCGGGCTCGCCGGGCAGGACGGCGACCTGGGGCCGGTCCAGCCGCAGCACGAGGTCGAGGAGCCGCTCGCCCTCGTCGGCCTCCAGGTAGCGGAAGCCGGTGTCGGCGAGGTAGCGGGCCTCGTCCTCGGCGTCCACGTGCATGCCACCGGCGCGCCACATGGGCCAGTCGACCGAGACCGTGCGGCCGTTGCGGCGGCCGGCCCGGCGCAGCGCCTCGCGCTCCTCGGCGAATCCGTCGAGGAAGCGGGCGCCGACCGAGTAGTCGACGAGGCCGTAGTCACCGAGCAGTCCGGCCAGGGACGAGTACAGGACGAACGCGTCGAGCGGTTCGTCGCGGGTCACCTCGTCGAGCACGCGCGTGCCCTCGAAGCGCGCCCGCAGGTGGGTGCGGAACTCCGCGACGTCCTTGTCCGGCAGAGGGGTGCGCGAGGCGGTCGCGGCGAGGTGGAAGACGCCGTGCAGGGCGCCCCACTCGTCCTTGACGGCCGCCACGACGCGGGCCATGGCGGCGGGGTCGTCCACGGACGCCTGGAAGTACCGGACGTCACCGAGCTCGCGCAGGGCGGCCAGCTCCCCGGCGCGGTCCTCGGCGGAGGACCGGCCGGTGAGGGCCACGCGCGCGCCGCGCGCCAGCAGCGTGCGGGCGAGCAGCAGGCCGAGCCCGCCGGCCCCGCCGGTCACCAGGTGGACGCCGCCCGGGCGCAGCGGCGAGTCCGTGACGGGGCGCGCGGGGGTCTCCGCGAGCACGCGCACGGCGCGGCCCGCGGCCGAGAGGCGGATGGCGGCCCCGGAGAGCCGTGCGGCCGTCACCTCGGCGATCAGGGCGGCCGGTTCGATGCGGCCGGCGACGTGCACGACGCCGAAGGCCGTACCGGGAAGGGCGGCGCGCAGCGACGCGTCGAACCCGCCCCACGCCTCCGCCACGGCGCCCTCGGGCACCAGGACCTGGATCCGCGCCGCGGCGCGGGACGGCGCGGCCGTCATGGCCCGTACGAGCAGGAACACCGACTCGAAGCCGAGGTCCTGGCGCTCCGGCGTCAGCAGCGGCCACTGGTGCACGATGCGGTCGGCCGGCGTGGCGAGCAGCCGGACGTAGTCCTCGGGCTCGCCGGGGCGGATCGTGATCGTGGAGCCGTCGTCCGCGTAGGCGGAACCGGCCCGCACGTGGACGGCGCCGGGCACCGGCAGGTCGCCGAAGACCAGCACCCGCCCCGCGTGCGGCGCGGCGGCCGGCACGGGCTCGGCCACCCACTCGGCGGTGAAGAGGCTGACGGGCGCCGCGGTGGCCGCAGCGGCGGGCTGGGACGCGTCCCCGGAGCCGGCGGGCGCGGCAGAGGCGCCGTCGGTGAACCAGTGGCGCTCGGCGGCGAAGGGGTACGGCGGCAGGGAGCGCAGCTTCGGCGTCCCCGTCGTGCGGGCGGACCAGTCTACGGTCGCGCCGCGCGCCCAGGCCGCGGCGGTCTCCTCGTCGCCGTGGCCGTCGAACGGCGCGCGGTCGGCGTGCCGGTCGACGTGGCCGGTGTGGATGCCGGAGAGGTCTCCGGCGAGGAACCGGCGCAGCGTGGCCACCGCGTGGTCGCCGGAGTCCGCGACGAACGCCAGGCGTTCGGCGTGTTCCGTGCGGCCGGCCTGGAGCGTGTGCGCGGTGCCGGCGAGGTCGTGCGCCCAGGTGTCCCGGGCGTCGACGAACGCCTGCGCGAAGGCACGCAGTCGCTCGGGGGTGCGGGCGGAGAGAGCGACGACGGCCGGGCCGCCTGCCGGGGCGGGCCCGTCGGCCGGGTACTCCTCCAGCACGACGTGGGCGTTGACGCCGCCGTAGCCGAACGAGCTCACTCCGGCGCGGCGCGGCACGCCGGGCGCGGCGGGCGCCCAGGCGCGGCCGCCGACCGCGACCTCGAACGGCGTGCCGTCCAGGGCCAGGTGGGGGTTGAGCTCCGGGCCGTGCGGGTCGCCGGTGATCCGCCCGTGCCGCATGGACAGCAGGACGCGCAGCACGGCGGCGATGCCCGCCGCCGGCTCCAGGTGGCCGATGGTGTTCTTCAGCGCGCCCAGGGCGCAGTGCGGAGCGGCCGGCGCCCGGTGGCCCCAGTCGCGGTAGAGCTCGGTGAACGCCTGGCGCAGGCCGTTGGTCTCGGCGGGGTCGCCGATGACCGTGCCGGTGCCGTGCGTCTCGATGTAGCCGATCGTGGCGGGGTCGACGCCCGCCTCGCGGTGGGCCCGCACGATGACCTCGGCCTGGGCCCGCGGGTTGGGGGCCGTCAGCGAGTTGGAGCGGCCGCCGTGGTTGACGGCGGTGCCGCGCAGCACGGCGAGGACCGGGTTGCCGTCGGCCAGGGCGCGGCTGAGCCGCTTGAGGACCACGGCGCCGACGCCCTCGCCGCGCACGTACCCCGCGGCGTCCTTGTCGAAGGCCCGGCCCACGCCGTCCGGGCTGAGCATCCCGGCCCGTTCGAGGGAGGCGAAGGTGACGGGCGACAGCATGAGGCTGACGCCGCCCGCGACGACCGTGTCGCAGTGGCCGAGCCGCAGCGCCTCGGCGGCGCGGTGCAGCGCCACGAGCGAGCTGGAGCAGGCCGTGTCGACCGGTTCGCTGGGGCCGCGCAGGTCCAGGTGGTAGGAGATGCGGTTGGCCAGCATCGACGGGGTCAGCCCGGTCGAGGAGTACGCGTCGGTGGCCGTGCCGGAGCGCTGCACCAGCTCGGCGTACTCGGAGGAGCCGACGCCGACGAAGAGTCCGGTGTCGGTTCCGGCGAGGCGGGCCGGGTCGATGCCCGCGTCCTCCAGCGCCGCCCACACCGTGCGCAGCAGCATCCGCTGCCGCGGGTCCATCCAGCGGGCCTCGCGCGGCGAGATCCCGAAGAACAGCGGGTCGAAGCGGTCGATGTCCGGCATGAAGCCGGCCCGGGTGACGCGGGTGCGGTCGGGGTGCCGCGCCGGGTCGCCGTAGTGCGCACGGCTGTCCCAGCGGTCGGCGGGCACCTCGCTGAAGAGGTCGCCGCCGCGCTGCAGGGCGGCCCAGAACGCGTCCAGGTCCTGCGCGCCGGGCAGGGTTCCGGCCATGCCGACGATCACGACCGGGTCGTCGGCGGCCGGGGCGGGCCCGGCGGGAGCCGGGGCGGCCGGAGCGGGCCCGGCCGGCGGCGCCGCGGCGGCCGCGGCGGCGGGGTGTTCGGCTTCCAGCCACGCGGCGAGCGAGGCCGGGGAGGGCGTGGCGAGCAGCTGGTCGGGGCCGACGGACACGCCGAAGGCGTTCGAGACCTCGTCGGCGAGGCGGATCAGGCTCAGCGAGTCCAGGCCGTGCTCGTGGAAGGAGCCCGCCGGGTCGAGGTCGCCGACCGGGTAGCCGCTGACCGTGCCCAGCAGCCGCAGCACCGCATCGAGCGTCAGGCCGTCCCGCGCAGGGGCCGGCAGGGCGGCCCGGGCCGCCTCGCCCGCCGGGAGCGCCGCCGGGGTGACGGCGTCGATCCAGCAACGGGTGCGGGCGAACGGGTAGCCGGGCAGGGACAGCGGGCGCACCGGACCGTCGTAGGCGGCGGCCCAGTCCAGGACCTCGCCGCCGGCCCAGCGGCGCGCGACGCCGTCCGGGTCGGCCGGGGAGGGCACGCCGGCCGCGCCGGGCTCCGCCGTGACGACATTGGTGTGCCCGGTGGGCCGGCCGGCGAGGAAGGCGTCGAGGGCGTCGGTGAGTTCGCGGGCCGAGTTCGCGACGACGGCGAACCGGTGGGCCATGGCCTCCCGGCCGGTCTGCAGGGTGTAGGCGAGGCGGAGGAGGTCCGCGTCACCGGTGCCGCCCGCACGGCGGGCCAGTTCGCGCAGGGTCGTGCCGCTGTGCACGGTTCCCGGCCGCACGGCGTCGCCGAGGCCGATCAGCCGCACGATCGTGGCCGGGTCGAGCCCCAGCTCGTCGAGCGGTTCGTCCACCGCCGTGACGGGCACGCCCGCAGCGGCGGCGATGTCCTCGGGGGCGACGCCGGGGGCCGACGTGCGCAGCCAGGAGAGCGTCCGCTCGACCACGCCGCGCAGTCCCTCCGCGTCGCGTGCGGAAAACGGGAAGACGGCCGGGCCGGTGGTGGCGCCGCTGCGGGCGTCCTCGCGGTACTCCTCCACCACGAGGTGGGCGTTGGAGCCGCCTGCGCCGAAGGCGCTGATGCCGGCGCGCAGCGGTCCGGCGCCCCGCCAGGGGGCGAGGTCGCGCTGGACGCGGAACGGCACGGAGTTCCAGTCGACGGCCGGGTTGAGGGTCTCCGCGTGCAGCGACGGCGCCAGTTCGCGGGCCTTCATCTGCAGCAGCACCTTGGTGAGGGCGGCGACGCCCGCGGCCGACTCCAGGTGGCCGACGGACGACTTCACCGAGCCGAGCGCGACCGAGCCGGCCGGCAGGTCGCCGAACGCCCGGGACAGCCCCGCCACTTCGGCCGGGTCGCCCAGCGCGGTGCCCGTGCCGTGCGCCTCGACGTACGACACGCTCGCCGGCTCGGCGCCGGCCCGCTGCAGGGCCTCGGCGATGACCTCGCCCTGGGCGGACGGGCTCGGCACGGCGAAACCGCCCGTCTTGCCGCCGTGGTTGACGGCGCTGCCGAGGATCACGCCGAGGATCCGGTCGCCGTCGCGCTCGGCGGCGGCCAGCGGCTTGAGCAGGACGGCGCCGACGCCCTCGCCGGGCACCATGCCGTCGCCGTCGGCCGCGAAGCTGCGGCAACGGCCGCTCTCGCCGGTGAAGCCGCCGGCCGCGAGCTGGCGGTACTTGCGCGGGTGCGGGGCGAGGTTGACGCCGCCGGCGAGCGCGTAGTCCGCGTGCCCGGCCGCCAGGGCCTCGCAGGCGAGGTGGATGGCCGTCAGCGACGACGAGCACATGGTGTCGATCGCCAGGCTCGGCCCGTGGAAGTCGAAGAAGTACGAGACCCGGTTGGCGATGGAGGCGTACCCCATGCCGCCCGCGAGGCCCCGCTCGTCCTCGAACAGCTGGTAGTGCCCGTACATGACGCCCACGTACACGCCGACGCGGCTGCCGCGCAGGCGCGCCCGGGTGTAACCGGCGTCCTCCAGGGCGTGCCAGGAGGTCTGCAGGAAGAGGCGTTCCTGCGGGTCGGTGAGCTCGGCCTCGCGCAGGGACATCTGGAAGAAGCGGGGGTCGAACTCGTCGATGCCGTCGAGGAAGCCGCCCCAGCGGCCGGGCTCGTGCCCGTCCACGTCGGCCATGGCCCGGTGGTCCCACCGGTCGGCCGGCACCTCGCGCACGCAGTCACGGCCGGCGCGCAGGTTCGCCCAGAACGCGTCCGGGTCGTCGGCCAGGGGGTAGCGGCCCGCGATGCCGACGACGGCGATGCGCTGGTCGGCCGCGGGGCGGGACTCCTCCGGAGCCCGCTCGGCGGCGCGCACGGCCGGGGCCGCCACGGGCGCGGGCGCCTCGGGCAGCAGGGCGCGCACGCGGTCGGCGTGCCGGTCGGCCAGGTGGTCGGCGATCTCGCGGATCGTCGGGTACTCGAACAGCAGGGTCGCCGGAAGCTCCCCCATGCGCTCGGACAGCACGTCCACGATCTGGGGCACGGTCAGCGAGTCGACGCCGAAGTTCTCGTACGTCTCGTCGAGCCAGAGCCGGTCGCGCGGCACCTGGAGGATCCGCTCGAAGGCGTCCTTCACGTACTCCTGGGCGGCCGCGGCCAGCGCCTCGGCGTCCCCGCCGGAGGGCGCCGACGGCTCGGTGGAACGAGCGGGCTCGCCGCCGCGCACCGGCTCCTGGGCGCGCACCGGCGCCGCGGCCGCCGTGGTGGCGGCCGGGGGCACGGCAGCCGCGGGCGCGGCCTCCGCCGCCGTGTGCGCGACCACCACGTGCTGGGTCAGTCCCTCGTCGGCGGGCAGGGCGCGGCTGCGGGCGAACCCTGCGAGCGCCAGGGCCTTGCGCCAGCCGGGCGCGGAGAGCAGCGGCGAGCCGGGCAGGCGCAGTTCGGCGTCCCGGTGCAGCCACCAGCCGTCGAGCAGGCCGAAGGTGAGGGTGGCCGTCAGGACATTGCTGCTGGCCTCGTTGAGCACGAGCCGTCCGCCGGGCTTGAGCAGCCACGCCACCGCGCGCAGGGTGCCGAGCAGGTCGGCGGTCGCGTGCAGGACGTTGGCGGCCACGACCAGGTCGGCACTGCCGGGCTCGAAGCCCTGCGCCGCCGGGTCGCCCGAGACGTCGAGCTGCTGGAAGCGGACGAAGGGGTACTCGTCGGCGAACCGCTTGCGTCCGTGCTGCAGGAAGGCGCGGGAGATGTCGGTGTAGACGTACGTGACGTCCGCGCCGGAGGCGGCGAGGGCGGGCAGCACGCTCGCGGTGGTGCCTCCGGTGCCCGCGCCGATCTCGACCACGGTCAGCGGGCCGTCGTGACCGGTCAGGTGGTCCAGGACGCCGCCGACGACGAGCTCGTTGGCGCGGTCGACCACCGGGCTGCCCCGGTAGGCGCCTTCCACGAGGGCGGTCGAACCGCCGGGGAACATCACGTCGGTGGCGCGGACGGTGCCGCGCATGACGCCGAACAGGCTCTGCATGCACGGGCGCAGCAGCCGGTCGAAGCGGTTGAGGGCCGGCTTCTGCTCGCACAGCACGACGAGGTCGCCCTCGGGGTCCTCGGCGACCGGGCGCCCGGCGGGGGTGAACTGCCCGTCGCGCTCGTTCAGGTAGCCCGACAGGGTCAGCTGCCGCAGGAGCTCGGCGAAGAGCCTGCCGTGCGCGGGGACGACGCGCAGGCGCTCGGCGAGGGCCGCGGAGGTCCACTGCTCGGTCGCGGTCAGGAACACGCCTTCCTGCCGGAAGAGCGTCCACAGCCAGCCGCACATGACCTCGGTCAGGCGGGCGTCGTCGGCCTCGGTGAGCAGACGGGCGACGGGCGGGAGCGCCGCCAGCGACGGCACCAGCGAGGTGTCGTCGGCCGGTGCCCCGCCGTCCGCCGGGCCGTCCGTGCGCTGCTGCGCGCCGACGGCGGCGAGGGCGGAGGCGTCGGCCTTGACCACGACGACCTGACGGTCCTGGCGTCCCAGTACGGCGTGCACGGCCGTCATCCCCTCCTCCGGGGTGATCGAGTGGATTCCGGCGGCCGCGAGCCGGCTGCGGTTGCGCTCGTCGGCGACGATGCCGACGGTCCCCCAGTAGCCCCAGTTGATCACGGCGACCCGGGCGCCCAGCACGTCGTCGAGGTGGTGGGCGAAGGCGTCCTCGAAGGTCGACCCGGCCGCGTAGTTGCTCTGGCCGGCGCTGCCGGCGAGGGCCACCGCGGACGAGAAGAACAGGACGAAGTCGAGACCGGCCGAGCCGCCGAGCGCGGCGTGCAGGGCCACCGAGGTACGGGTCTTGGCCTCCAGGACCGAGCGGAAGGTCTCCTCGGCCATGGTGGCGACGGTCTGGTCCCGCAGGACGATGGTGGCGTGGAAGACGCCGTGCAGCGCGCCGTGGGTGGTGCGCGTCCACGCGACGGCGTCGCGCAGCGCCGCGGGGTCGGTGGCGTCGGCGCGCCGGTAGGAGACCAGCGTTCCGCTCGGGTCGATGGCGCGCAGGCGCTCGCGGCGCGCGGCGTCCAGTTCGCTGCGGCCGAGCAGGACGACCTTGGCGCGGTAGGTGCGCACGAGCCACGCGGTCAGCTCCAGGCCGATGCCGCCGGCGCCGCCGAGGATCAGGTAGGTGCCGTCGAGGCGGATGCGCCCCGCGGGCCGCGCGGGCGTGGCCGGGACGAGCCGGCGGTGGTGGAGCACGCCGCGGCGCAGCGCGTACGGGCCGCCCGCGGGGACGTCGAGCACGTCCGCGGAGGGCTGGTCGGCGGACGAACGGTCGACGACGGCCACCCGCCAGCGGGGGTGTTCCTGGGCCAGCGAGAGGGCGAGGCCGTGCAGGGCCGCCGCGAACGGGTTGCGGACGGGCTCGCCGGCCGTGCTGATCGCGTCCTCGGTGACGACGGTGAGCCGGACCGAGGAGCCGAGCCGCTGCAGGACCTTGGCGAGGCGGAACAGGGCGAGCACGCCCTGCTCCTGCGCCGCGTCGAGGGCGTTCATGTCGTCGGTGCGGGCGCCGGCGCGCGGGGCGAGCAGCACGACGTGATCAGGGCGGCCGGTGGCGCTCGCGATCCGGTCCAGGCCCACCTCGACGACGGTGCCGCCCGGACGCTCCGTCAGAGCGGCTGCGAGGGCGGCGGACTCCGGGCCGCGCACGAGCCAGGTGGTGCCGCCGGCCGGGGCCGCGGCCCGCTCGGGCAGGGCGGTCCAGCTCGGGACGAACATCAGGTCGTCGGCCGGCGCGCCGACGGCCGCGGGCGCGGCCGGGGCGGGGGCCGGGGCCGGGGCGGGGGCCGGGGCCGGGGCGGGGGCTGCCGCCACGGCCTGCTGCGGGGTTGTGCCGGGAGCGGGCCGCAGGGACAGGTCACGCAGGCGTGCGACGACGTCCCCGCAGGAGTCGGTGAAGGTGAGGTCGTAGCGGTCGGTGCCGGCCGTCGTCACGTGTGCGTACGCCAGGTCGGTCACCGGGGCGAACACCTCGGCGGCGGTGAGGGCGTAGGGCACCATGGCGGGCCCGGCGCTGCGGTCCCGCAGCACCGCGAACGCGTGCAGGGCGCCGTCGATCACCGAGGGGTGCAGGGCGCAGCCGGCGAAGGGGGCGGCCTCGGCGGGGATCCGCAGCCGCACCAGCGCCTCGCCGTCACCCGCGGCGATCCACTCGACGGCCCTGAGGGCGGGTCCGTAGAACAGCCCGGCCGCGGTGAGGTCCGCGTAGAGGGCTGTGCCCTCGTGGCGGCGGTTCAGGCGGGCCTGGAGGGCCTCCAGCGGGATGGTCTCCGCGGCCGGTGCGGCCAGGGTGTCGATCCGGCCCTGGGCGAGCAGCTCGCCGGCGTCGTCGCGCAGGTCGAACGTCAGCCCGGTGTCGCCGCGGCGCAGTCGCGTCCTGGCCGAGCGCTCGGTGCCGTCCACCACGAAGGGCCGCAGCCAGCGCACGCCGGCGAGGCGGAGCCGCTGCCCCGCGCCCGCAGCCTCGGCGGCCGCGCGGGCCATCTCCAGGACGGCCGCGGCGGGCAGCAGACGGGTCTCGCCGACGCGGTGCCCGTCGATGTAGGGGTGCTCCGGCCCGAAGGCCGTCCGGTAGGTGAGGCCGTCGAGGCTGCCGGCCGGGTCGACCCCGTCCAGCAGCGGGTGGGCCGGGCCGGCCGCGGTGCGCGCGGGCGGCGACCAGATGGTGTCGGTGAGCCAGCAGCGCAGTTCCTCGAAGGGGTAGCCGGGCAGCGGCACGCGCCGGCCGTCGTTGCGCGGCCAGTCGACGCTCGCGCCGGCGGCCCAGGCCGCGGCGATGTCGGCCGGGGCGTCGCTCGCCGGCGCCGCGGCGCGGGCGGCGGCCCGGCCGCGGGCGCTGCCGGTCCAGACGCCCTCGGTGCCGGCGCCGCGCAGCCCGGCCACCAGCTCGGTGACGGTGGAGGCCACGACGACCATGCGGTCGGCCCACTCCTCCCGGCCCTGCTGGAGGGTGAACGCCACGTCGGCGAGGCGGGTCCGCGGCTCGTTCTCCAGGGCGTCCGCCAGCTGGGCGGCCAGGACGGGCAGGCGCTCGGGCGCCCGGGCGGACAGCGGGAAGATCCAGGGGCCCGTCTCGTCGCCGGACGGCGGCTGCTGCCCGGTGGGGTGCACCGCGCGGTCCTCCAGGTGTTCCTCGATGACGAGGTGGGCGTTGGCCCCGCCGGCGCCGAAGGAGCTCAGGCCGGCCCGGCGGGGGGCGTTGCCCGACCGCGGCCAGGGGGCGAGCTCGCGCTGCACGCGCAGCGGGGTCGAGTCGAAGTCGATGTTCGGGTTGAGCGGGTCGGCGTGCAGGGACGGCACGAGCTCGCCGTGCTGCATCTGCAGCAGCACCTTGCACAGGCCCGCCATGCCGGAGGCCGATTCCAGGTGACCGACGTTGGACTTGACCGAGCCGATGGGCAGGCTGCGCGGCGCCAGGCCGGAGGCGCCCAGGGCGCGGGCCAGGCCGCGGATCTCCACCGGGTCGCCGAGGGCGGTGCCGGTGCCGTGGGCCTCCAGGTAGCCGAGCGACGCCGGGTCGGCGCCCGCCTCGCGCAGCGCCTGCTCGACCAGCTCGCCCTGGGCGACGGGGTTCGGCACGGTGAAGCCGTTGGTGCGGCCGCCGTGGTTGACGCTGGAGCCGAGGATGACGCCGTGGATGTGGTCGCCGTCCCGCAGGGCGTCGGCCAGCGGCCGCAGCAGCACCGCGCCGACGCCCTCGCCGGGGACGTAGCCGTCGCCGTCCGCGCCGAAGCTGCGGCACAGCCCGTCGCTGGAGGTGAAGCCGCCCTGGCCCAGGAAGCGGTACTTGTACGGGTGGACGTGCAGGTTGACGCCGCCCGCGAGGGCCATGTCGGTGTCGCCGGAGCGCAGGTCGCGCACGGCCAGGTGGATCGCGGTCAGCGAGGACGAGCACATGGTGTCCACGCCCAGGCTGGGGCCGGTCAGGCCGAGGGTGTAGGAGACGCGGTTGGCGATGGAGGCGTGGGACGAGGCGCCGATCCGGCCGTCCTCGGCCTCGTGCAGCTGGTAGAGCCCGTACATCGCGCCCACGTACACGCCGACGCGGCGCGGGCGCAGGTCCGCGCGGGTGCGTCCGGCGTTCTCCATGGCGTGCCAGGCCGTCTGCAGGAACAGCCGCTCCTGCGGGTCGATGATCTCCGCCTCGCGGGGCGACACGCCGAAGAAGAGCGGGTCGAACTTGTCGATGCCGTGCAGGAAGCTGCCCCACCGGCTGTACGGGGCGGCCTGGTCCGCGGGGGTCGCCCGGTCGTAGTCGCGCCAGTTCCAGCGGTCGGCGGGGATCTCGGTGACCAGGTCGCGGCCGGCCCGCAGGTTGGCCCAGAACTCCGCCAGGGTGTCCGAGCCGGCGAACCGCGCGGCGACGCCGACGATGGCGATGGGCACGGGGCCGGATGGGGCCGGGGCGGCGGGGGGAGCCGGGGCCGGAGCGGGAGCGGCGGCGGCGGACACGGATGCGGATGCGGTCACGGGCTCGGTGACGGCCGCCGGTGCGAGCGGGGCGGACGGTGCCGCGAGTTCCGTGATCCGGGCGCCGTGGTGCTCGGTGAACCAGGCAGCGAGCTCGCGCAGGTTCCGGTACTCGAAGAACAGCGTCTTCGGCAGTGAGCCGAAGTCGTCCTCCAGGCGCCGGGTCAAGTCCATGATCAGGAGAGAGTCGATGCCGAACTGCTCGAAGGCGATGCCGGGTTCGATCTCCTCCGGAGCGAACTCGAAGACGGTGGCGAGCACTCCGCGCAGGAAGTCCTCGGCCATGGCCGCGACCGGCCGGTCCGCGCCCGCCGGCGCGGAGGGAGCGGTCCCGGCGGTCCGGGCCGCCGACTCGGTCCGAGCCGCCGGCGCGGACGGCTTCGGCGCCGGCGCGTCGAGCACCTGGCGCAGGCGCGCGAGGTTGCCGTGCGCGACCAGGACGTGGTCGCCGTCGTGGCCGAGCGCCCGGTCGAAGGCGTCCAGCGCCGCGTCCGTCGGCATGGCCACCAGGCCCACCTGACGGGCCATCCGGGCGGCGGTGGCCTCGTCGGCCTCGACGCGGATGCCGCCGTCGGCCCACAGCGACCAGAGCACGGACAGGCTGCGGCCGGGCCGGTCGCTCGCGCGCCGCCACTCGGCGAAGGCGTCGAGGAAGCGGTTGGCGTAGGCGTAGTCGGTCTGGCCGGGGCTGCCGGCGGCGCCGGACATGGAGGAGAAGGCGACGAAGAAGTCGAGCGGATCGCCGGCCGTGGCCCGGTCGAGTTCCAGGGTGCCGCGCACCTTGGGCCCGAGGACGGCCGCGGTCTCCTCGTCGGTCTTGCGGATCAGCAGCGCGTCGCGGGTCGTCCCGGCGAGGTGCAGCACGCCGTGGAGCGGCCCGAACGCGGCGTGGACGCGTTCGACGAGGTCGGCCGCGGCGCCGGGAGCGCCGAGGTCCGCCGGGAGGTAGTGCACGTCGAGGCCGGTGGCGCGCAGGTCCGCGAGGTCGGCGTGGGCCGAACGCCCTGTCAGGACGTAGCGGGCGTCGCCGCCCAGGTGGGTGACCAGGTGACGGCCCAGGGCTCCGGCGCCGCCGGTGACGAGCACGGTGCCGCGCGGGGCGAGCGGCGCCGGGGCCGGCTCGACGCTCTCCCACCGGAGCACCTGCCGGCGGCCGTCGCCGGTGTACCGGACCCGGAACTCGTGGGCGCCGCGCGCCTCGGCGGCGAAGGCGGTCGCCGGGTCGGCGTCACCGGTGTCGACCACGGCGACGCGGAAGTCGGGGTGCTCGTTGGCGAGGGCGCGCCCGAAGCCGTCCAGGGCGTACACCCGCGCGTCCTCGGCCTCACCGGCCGGGCGGAACAGGTGCAGCACCCGCACCGGCCTCGGAGCCGGCTGCGCCGACCAGGCGCGGAACAGCTTCAGCAGGCCGGGCAGCGGATCGCCGTCCACGGCGCGGACGACCAGGAGTTCCTCGTCGCACGGGAAGAGTGCGTCCTCCGTGGTCCGCTCGGTGCCGGGGAGGGCCGCGTCACCGAGCAGCACCGTGCGGGCGGGGTGGGAGTCGGCGGCCGGCGCCGGCGCGTCCTGCCAGCGCTGGACGAGGAGGTTCGCGGCGACGGTGGCGTCGAGCCCGGCGGCACCGTCCACGGCGCGGGTGACGACGGCGCGCAGGCGCACGCACACGTGGCCCTGCTCGTCGGCGAGGGACACGTCGTGGCCGGCCGGGGTCGCGACGGCGTGCACGTAACCCTGCTCGGGCAGCGGGCCGAAGATGTCGACGGCGCCCAGGGAGAAGGGCAGTTGCCGGGCGCGCGGGGCCGCCGGGTCCTCGTCGGTCCACAGGCAGGCCTGGAGCATCGCGTCCAGCAGGGACGGGTGCAGGGTGAAGTCGGCGAACGGGGCGTCCGCGGCCTCCGGCACCGCGACGTGCGCCAGGGCCTCGCCCGGCGTGGACCGCACCGACCGCAGGCCCTGCAGGCTCGGACCGTAGCCGCCGCCGAGCGCGCCGAAGACCGCGTAGCACTCGTCGGCCGTCGACGTGCGGGGCAGCCGGGCCCGCAGGGCCTCCAGGTCGAGGAGCGGCGCCTCCTGCCCGGCGTCGAAGCGGAGGGTGCCGGTGGAGCACAGTGCGCCGTCGGCGCTCCCGTCCACCCGCCGGACCTCGTAGGACACGCCGTCGGCGGCCTGCCGGAGGTCCAGGCGCACGCGCACGGGCTCGTCCTCGACGAGCACGGGGCGGGCCCACAGGACGTTGACGATGCCGGTCGCGCGGCCGTGCCCGAGGCGGGCCGCGGCGGCCACCGCGAACTCCAGGGCGGCGACGGCGGGCAGGATCCGGACGCGGCCCAGGGCGTGGTCGCGCAGGTAGAACTCGTTGCCCGTCAGCAGCCGTTCGGCCGGGCCGTCGGCCAGCGCGGCGGGCGGGCTGATCCAGTAGCGGCGGGAGGGCCGGGGCGGGAGGGGAAGGGAGAGCCGGGCGGGGCGGCCGCCGGGCAGCTCCGGCCAGAGGACGTCCTGTCCCGCGACCCACAGACGGGCGGCCTCGGCCGGGTCGTCCGTGCGGGCCGGGCCGCCGGCGGGCGCGGACGCGTCCGCCGTGCCGGTCACGACGCCGTCGCCGTCGCGCAGGCGCGCGGCCAGCTCCGCGACGTCCGTCACGACCACGGCGAGCCGCTCCCGGAGCGCCTCGCGGCCGGTCTGCAGCGTGTGCGCGATGCTGTCGAGGGAAGCCGCCGGGTGGGCGTCCAGCCAGTCCGACAGTTCCGCCCGGTACCGGTCGAGCTCTTCCCGGCCCTCGGCCGACAGCACGACCAGTCGGGCGGTCCTGTCCTCGGTGTTGCGGCTCATCAGCGCTTTCCCGCCTCTTCCACTACCACGTGCACGTTGCTGCCTCCCATGCCGAACGAGCTGATGCCGGCCCGGGCCGGCTCGCCGTCGGGTGTGTCCCATGCCTGTCGTCCGGACTGGATCCGGAACGGGCTGCCCGAGAGGTCGATCTCAGGGTTGGTCGCGCGCAGGTCCACCAGGCCGGGGAGCGTGCGGTGACGCATCGCCAGCAGGACCTTCACGATGCCGGCGACCCCGGCTGCGGCCTCCAGGTGGCCGATGTTCGTCTTGACCGACCCGACACCGGTCCGCCCGGGCGGGACCGGGATGCCCCAGTCCCCGTACAGCCGGCCGAACGCCTCCTTGAGGGCGTCGATCTCGATCGGGTCGCCGAGCGGCGTCCCGGTGCCGTGGGCCTCGATGTAGCCGATCGTGTCGGGCGCCACCGCGGCGGCCCGGTGCGCGGCGAGCACGACCTCGCGCTGGGCCTGCGGGTTGGGCACGGTGAGCGAGTGGGTGTGCCCGCCGTGGTTCTCCGCGGAACCGATCAGCACGCCGTGCACCGGATCGCCGTCGGCCAGGGCGCGGTCCAGCAGCTTCAGTGCCAGGAGGACCACGCCCTCGCCGCGGCCGTAGCCGTCGGCGCGCTCGTCGAACGTCTTGCAGCGGCCGTCGGGGCTGAGCATCCCGGCGCGGCGCAGCCCGGTGAACCCGTGCGGGGAGAGCAGCAGGTTCGCTCCGCCGGCCAGGGCCAGCTCGCAGTCCCCGTGCTGGAGCGCGCGGGCCGCGCGGTGGACGGCGACGAGCGAGCTGGAGCAGGCCGTGTCGAAGACGGCGCTGGGGCCGTGCAGGTCGAAGACGTACGAGATGCGGTTGGCCGCGATCGAGGCGACGTTGCCGATCAGGAAGTGATCGCCCATCTCCGGGGAGCCGGGGCCGAGCAGGCTCAGGTAGTCCGCGCCGCTGAGACCGACGAAGACGCCGGTGCGGCTGCCCGCCAGCGCCGCGGGGACCTGCCCCGAGTCCAGGACGGCCTCGTGGGCCGCGTGCAGCAGCAGCCGCTGCTGCGGGTCCATCTGTGCCGCCTCGCGGGGCGAGATGCGGAACAGCTGGGCGTCGAAGGCGTCCACGTCGTCGACGTACGAGCCGCGGAAGCGCTCGGGGAACACCCGGTCGGAGAAGCCGCGCTCCAGCGGGTACGGGCGGGTCAGGTCGCGTCCGGCGGCGAGGTGCCCCCAGAACTCCTCCAGGGTGGCGGAGGACGGCAGGCGGCCGCCGATGCCGACGATCGCCACCGGCGGGTAGCCGTCCGCCGCGGCGGACGTCCCCGGCGCGAGCGCCGGTGCCGTGGAGACCGCGGCCGCGGGTGCGGACGGGGCGGCCGGGGTGAACGCCCCGGGGTGCGCCTCGCCGAGGAAGGCCGCGAGCGAGGTGAGGTCGGGGTGGGCGTAGAAGACCGTCGGCCGCACCGGGACGCCGAAACGTTCCCGCAGTGCCACCGCCAGCCGGGTGAAGCCGATCGAGTCGAAGCCCGCCTCGCCGAGCGGCCGGTCCACGGGAATCTCCTGCGCCGGCACCCCGGCGACCGTCGCCGTCGTCTCGCGCAGCCACGCCACGAGGTCGCCGCCGGCCGCTGCGGGCCGCGCGGGCGCCGCTGCGGACGGGGCGGCCACCAGTCCGGCGGCCGGGCCGCCGGCGTGGCCGAAGCGGCGCACCAGTTCGTCGAGGGACAGTGCCGTCAGCGGGCCGGTGTCGACCTTCGCGTTGGGGGTCAGCGGGAACCGTGCCAGGGCCACGGTGCGGGAGGGGACCATGTAGTCCGGAAGCCGGTCCGCGATCCGCCGGACGGCGCTCGCCGCCGCGTCCGGGCCCGCCGTCACGAACGCCACCAGCTGCGGCTGCCCGGCCAGGTCCTCGCGCACGACCACGCGGACGTCGCCGACCTCGCCGGTGCGCCGGACGGCGGCCTCGACCTCGCCGAGCTCGATGCGGTGTCCGCGCAGCTTGACCTGCCGGTCGGCGCGCCCGAGCACCACCATCTCGCCGGTGGGCGACCAGCGGGCCAGGTCCCCGGTGCGGTAGAGCCGTTCACCGGTCGCCGGGTCGGCGACGAAGCGCTCGGCCGTCAGCTCCGGGCGGCCGCGGTAGCCCAGGGCCACGCCGTCGCCGCCGATCAGCAGCTCGCCGACGGCGCCGAAGGGCACGGGAGCGCCGTCGGGGCCGGCGGTGCGGAAGGTGGTGTTGGCGATCGGGGTGCCCACGGTCACGGGCGCGTTGCGGCGCACGCGCTGCGCGGAGGACCAGATGGTCGTCTCCGTCGGGCCGTACATGTTCCACAGCTCGTCGCACCGGTCCAGCAGGCGGTCCGCGAGCTCGGGGGTCAGCGCCTCGCCGCCGCACAGGATCCGGCGCACCCGTCCCGTCCAGCCGGCGTGCAGCAGCATCTCCCAGGTGGCGGGGGTGGCCTGGACGATCGTGGCGCCCGACTCGCCGATCAGGTCGGCCAGCGCGAAGCCGTCCCGCAGCGCCTCCGAGGGCGCGATGCGGACGGTGGCGCCACGGGTCAGCGGGAGCAGCAGCTCCAGGCCCGAGATGTCGAAGCCCGCGGTGGTCACGGCCAGCAGCGTGTCGTCCGCGGAGCAGCCGGGGCGGTCGCCCGTCGAGTCGAGCAGGTTGACGAGGTTGCCGTGGCAGACCTCGACGCCCTTGGGCTCGCCGGTCGACCCGGAGGTGTAGAGCACGTACGCGAGGTCACCGTCGCGGCGGGCGACGGGGGCGACGGGAGCGGCCGTCTCCGGACCGGTCAGCGGGATGCGGACGCCGGGCGTGCCCTCGGGCAGCCGGTCGGCCAGGTCCGGGCCGAGGACCACGGCCGCGAGGCCGGCGTCGGTGGCGATGTGGGCGAGGCGCGCCGCGGGGAAGTCCGGGTCGAGCGGGACGTACGCGGCCCCGGCGGCCTGGATCGCGAGCAGGGTCACGACCAGCGCGGCCCGGCGGTCCACGAGGACGCCGACGACGTCGCCGGGCCGTACGCCGCGGGCGGTGAGGACCCGGGTGAGGGCGTGGGTGCGCCCGGCGAGCTCCGCGTAGGTCAGCGACTCCTCGGCGTCGGCCACCGCGGTGCGCTCCGGGGCGTGCTCCGCCTGCCGGAGGACGAGGCCGGCGGCGGTGACGTCGCGCGGCCGTTCGCGGCGGGTGGCGTTGGCCCGCTCGACCGCGCCGCGCTCGGCGTCGGTGGCGAGTTCGACGTCGCCGACGCGCCGGGACGGGTCGGCGGTCACGGCCTCCAGCAGCAGCCGGTAGTGCTCGGCCAGCCGCTCGGCGGTGGAGCGGTCGAAGCGCTCCGGGTCGTACTTGACGTACACGAGCGCACCGGGGCCGCGCACGACGACCTCGACGACGAGGTCGTTCTCGCCCTCCTGGGTGAGGTCGAGCGCGTCCCGGAAGACGGTCTGCCCGGCCGCCATGTCCTGGTCGCCGCCGACGCCCTGCTGCATGTAGAAGCCGATGTCGAAGCCGGCTTCGGCGTCGGAGGTGCGGCGCAGGTCGTCGACGACGGACGCGAACGGGTAGGCGGAGTGCTCCTCGGCCTCCGCCATCCGCGCATGGACGGCGTCCATGAGCTCGGTGAAGCTCCGGCCGGGGTCGCAGTCCAGGCGCAGCACGACCGGGTTGATCAGGTAGCCGACGGTGCGGTCGAAGCGTTGCGAGGGGCGGCCGTCGGTCGGCACCATGACGCTGATGTCGCGGAGCCCGGAGTGGCGCTGCAGCAGGGCGGCGAACGCGCCGAGGACGACGCTGAAGGGGGTCAGCCGGGCCGCGCGGGCGGTGTCGCGGACCGCGCTCCAGGTGGCCTCGGAGAGCCGCAGCTGCACCATCGCGCCCTCTTCGTGCGCGGCGGGGCCGCGACGGGGGCGGTCGGCGACGGCTTCCAGCACCGGCGCCGTCGAGGCGCCGGTCAGCCGGTCCAGCCACCACGTGCGGTGCCCTTCGGCCTCCGGTCCGGAGAGCATCTCCCGCTGCCAGCGCACGAACTCGGCGTACGAGGTGGCGGGTTCGGCGGGCGGCAGCTGCCGTCCCCCGGCGAGCGCCTCGTGGCAGGCGACGATGTCGCGCAGCAGGAGGTGGCTGGAGACGCCGTCGGTGATCAGGTGGTGGAAGACCAGGAGCAGGAGGGTGCCGCCGCCGGGGGCCGCGAGGAGCCACATGCGGTACAGCGCGTCGTGTTCCAGGTCGAACGGGCGGCGCACCAGGTTCCGCACGCGGGTGGCGAACTCGCCGTCGGTGACGTGACGGAGGTCCAGCCGGGTCACCTCCGCGGAGCGGTCGGTGACCTGCTGCACGGGTCCGTCGGCGCCGAGCCGTACGGCGATGCACAGCCCGGGGTGCCGGCGCACGACGGCGGCGAGCGCTTCGGCCAGCCGGTCGGGGTCGACGCCGTCGCCGAGCCAGAGGCCCAGCGGGAGGTTGTACGAGGACGCCTGCGGGTTGGCCGCGTGGATCGCCCACAGCGCCGCCTGTCCGCGGCTGAGCGGGTACGGGCCCGGGTCGGGCTCGGGCTGGGGCTGGGGCTCCGGCTCCAACCCGGCCGCCCGGGCCGGCTCCTGTGCGGGCGCCGGCTCGGCGAGCCGCCGCAGCACGAGCTCCGCCACGTCGTCGGACATCTCACCGGCGGCGATCGCCGCCAGCAGTTCGCGCAGTTCGGTGCTCATCGGCCCGTCCCTCCCTTCAGTGCGGCCAGCGCGTCGTCCACGCGCACGGATCCGTCGCGCAGGCCGGTCAGCAGGGCCGCGATCCTGTCCCCGGTCTGCTCCGGGGCCTTCGCGGCGTCCTGTGCGGGTGCGGGGGCCGGTGGGGCCTCCTCGCGCCCCGGCAGGGGCCCGTACGCCTCGAACACGGCGCGGGCCACGGCGCGGGCCGTCTGGGCCACGCCGAACATGCGCGCGGGTATCTGGACCCCGTAGTCGGCGCCGAGGCGGCGGCTCAGCCGGCGCAGCCCCAGCGAGTCCACTCCGGCGTCCGACAGCACCCGGTCCACGGGCAGCCGGTCGGGCCGCATGCCCAGGTGCGCGGCCAGGAGCCCTCGCACGTGCTCGCGGACGGCGGCCTCCGGATCGCCGCCGGCGGGCGGCGCGGCGGCCACGGGCGCGGCGGGCCGTACGGGCTCGGCGGACTCCGCGGGCCTGGCGTGCTCGACCTGCTCGGCCTGCTCGACCTGCTCGACCTGCTCGACCTGCTGGACGGGCTCGGCCTGCTGGACGGGCTCGGTGGGCTCAGTGGGTGCGGCGGACGCGTCGCGGTCCTCCGCACCATCCGCGACCAGACCGGCCTCGGTGGCCTGGACGGCGTCGAACCGGGGGCCGGGGGTCAGCCAGTAGCTCTCGCGTGCGAACGGGTAGGTCGGTGCGGGCACGCGGCGCGGGGCCGCGCCCTGCCACAGCTCCGTCCAGTCGATCGGCGCGCCGCCGACCCACAGCCGGGCGACCTTGTCGAGCCGGCCGGCGTCGACCACGGACCGCAGGTAGCGGCGGCCTTCGGCGCCCTCCAGCAGCAGTGCCGTGGTGGCGTCCGACCCGTCCCCGGTGAACACGTCGGCGGCGCTGTCGCCGGACAGCCAGGCCTCCAGGCCCGCCACCAGCGCGCGCAGCGAGCCCGCGACGATCGCCAGGCGCTCGGAGAACGTCTCGCGGCCGGTCTGCAGCGTGTGGGCGAGGGCGGCCGGGGCGACGTCCTCGTTGTCCGCGGCCCAGCGGGCCAGGCGCCGCGCGTAGGCGCGCAGCCGCTCCGGGTCCCTGGCCGACAGGACGAACACCTGGGAGCCGGACGGCGCGACGGCCGTCTCCTCGCCGTACTCCTCCACGACCAGGTGGGCGTTGACGCCGCCCAGGCCGAAGGAGCTCACGCCGGCCCGCAGCGGGGCCTCGGCCCCGTCGGGCGTGCGGACCCGGCGCCAGGGCTCGCGCCCGTCCGGCAGCCGCAGCGGGCTGCCGCCCAGGCGCAGGTGCGGGTTGAGGCTGTCCAGGTGCAGGTTCGCGGGGATCTCCCGGTGCCGCATCGCGAGCAGGACCTTGATCAGGCCGGTGACGCCCGCGGCCGCCTCCAGGTGGCCGGTGTTGGTCTTCACCGCGCCCAGCGTCACGTGCGCTTCCGCGCACTCGGCGCCGTGGTCGGCGTACAGCTCCGCGAACGCCGTCCTGAGCCCCTCGACCTCGACCGGGTCGCCGAGTTCGGTGCCGGTGCCGTGCGTCTCGACGTACGTGACGGTCCGCGGGTCCACCCCGGCCCGGCGGTGCGCCTTGACGATGCAGGCGGCCTGCGCGTCCGGGTTGGGGGCGGTCAGCGAGTTGGTGCGGCCGCCGTGGTTGATCGCGCTGCCGCGCAGGACGGCGTGGATGACGTCGCCGTCCGCGATCGCCGCGTCGAGGCGCTTCAGCACCACCACGCCGGCGCCCTCGGCGCGCACGATGCCGTTGGCGCTCGCGTCGAAGGTGCGGCAGCGGCCGTCGGGGCTCAGCATGTCGGCCTGGCTCATGTCGACGAACAGCGTCGGCGAGGCGATGACGTTCACGCCGCCCGCCAGCGCGACCTCGCAGTCGCCGTGCCGGATGGCCTCGGCCGCCCGGTGGACGGCGACGAGCGACGACGAGCAGGCCGTGTCCACCGTCTCGCTGGGGCCGCGCAGGTTCAGCAGGTAGGACACCCGGTTGGACATGATGGCGTGCGCCCGGCCCACCGTGTTGTAGCCGTCGAGCGGGACGCCGAGGGCGTGCTGCAGCTCGAAGTAGTCGTAGGTGCCGCTGCCGATGAAGACGCCGGTGTCCGTGCCCGAGAGGGAGGACGGCCTGATGCCGGCGTTCTCGATCGCGGTCCAGGCGGCCTCCAGCACGAGCCGGTGCTGCGGGTCCATGGCGACGGCCTCGTGCGGCGAGATCCCGAAGAACTGCGGGTCGAACAGGTCGACGCGGCGCAGGAACCCGCCCCACTTCGCCGTCGTGCGGAACCGTCCGGGCTCCGGCTCGCCGTGCAGGCGGCGCCAGTCCCAGCGGTCGGCCGGGATCTCGCGGACCAGGTCGTCACCGGCCGTCAGGTGCTGCCAGAACTCGTCCACGTCGTCGGAGTCGGGCAGCAGGCCCGCCATGCCGACGATCGCCACGGCGACGGGCTCGCCGGTGAAGGCCGCCGGGGCGGCCTCGGGCGCGGTGCGCACCGGTGCGGGCGCGGCCGCCGCGGAAGCGGGGGCCGGCTCCGCGGCACGGACGGGCTCCGGGGCGGGAACGGGCTGCTCCGGGGCGGGGGCCGCCGGGCGGAACGCGGCCGCCAGGGCCGGGCCGTGGTCCCGGAACACCTTGTCGACGAGGTCGCTCGCGGTGGCCACGCCGAAGAACGCGGCCGGCGTCAGGTCCAGGTCCCAGCGCGCGTTCGCCAGGTGGCTCAGGCGCGTGTACATGATCGAGTCGAAGCCGAAGCGGCTGAGCAGGTCGTCCGCGGCGAGCTCGCCCGGCCGGATCCCCGCCACCTCGCACAGGAGGCCCAGCAGCTCACCGGCTGCGGCCTCGCGCCATCCTTCGGCGGCCGGGGCGGCCGCGGGGGCGACCTCGGGAGCCGCTGGCGGAGCGGCCACGGGGGCGACGACCGGCTCGGGGGCCGCGGGCGGCTGCCCGGCCGCGGCCGCCACCGGGACGCCGATGCGGGCGAGGAAGTCGTCCGTACCGGAGACCACTGCCACCTGAACCTCCTGTCCGCCGAGCACCTGGCTCAGCGCCTCGAATCCCGCCTGTGGTGAGAGCGGGTGGACACCCGCGGCGACCAGCCGGTCGCGGTGGCGCTCGGTGAGCGCGGAGCCTGCCCAGGCGCCCCAGTTCAGGACCCGGACGGGGTAGGGCAGGTGCGCGGCGAGCGCGTGCCCGATGGCGTCCTGGGCGGTGCAGCCCGCCGCGTAGGCGGCCTGACCGGGGTTCCCGAGGAAGGACTGGACGGACGAGAACACCGCGAGGAAGTCGGGCCTGCGGTCGCCCAGCGCCACGGCGAGCGCGGCGGTCGTACGGCTCTTCGCCGTCAGCGCGCGCGTGAACCACGCCTCGTCCATGGCCGCCAGCGACCGGTCACCGGGGACGGTCACCGAGTGCAGGACCCCGTGCACGGCGCCCACGCGCTCGAACACGCCCCGCAGCTGGTCCGGATCGGCGGCGTCCGCCCGGTGGACCTCCACCGACGTCCCGGACGGGTCGATCGCCCGGATGCGGGCCGCCTTGGCCGCGTCCGGCGCGGAGCGCGCGACGAGGACGACCTTGGCCCGGTGGCGCCGCACGAGCTGTTCGGCGATGTCCAGCCCCAGGTCACCGGTGCCACCGGTGATCACGTACGTACCGCCCTCGCGCAGCACCGGTGCGGGCGGCGCCGCGTCCTCGACGGGGTGGAGGACCTCCTGGAACCACTGTCCGGCGCGCAGCGCGTAGTCGCCGGGGACGGCGACGGAGACCGTGGCCGGATCGGCCGCTCCGACGTCGACGGTGCCGACCCGCCAGCGCTCGCACTCGTGGCGCACCGACCGGGCCAGGCCCAGCGCGGCCGCGGCCGACGGGTCGGCGGGGGCGGAGTCCACCGCCGCGGCGAGGCGCGTGACGACGGTCAGCGAGAGCTCGCCCGCCGCGGCGGGGCGCTCCTGCAGGTGCTTGACGATGCGGAACAGGTCGAGGACGCCGGCCTCGCCGGTGACCACGGCGTGGACCGCGGCGGGCGTCGGCAGCGACTCCAGCGGCGCGTCACCGATGCGGTGGACGTCGGCCGCCGGGTGCTCGTCGCAGCCGAGGACCCAGACCGGACCGGCGGCCGGGAAGGCGGCGACCGGAGCGGCGACGGGCTGCCAGCGCGGCGCGTACCGGCCGGCGGGGACCACGGGAACCGCGGCGGCGCTCTCGCCGGACGGCTCCTGGGCCGTCCCGGTGGACGGGTCGTCGACGCCCGCCCAGCAGCGGCGGCGCTCGAACGGGTAGGTGGGCAGCGGGACGAGGACGCCGCCCTGCGGCCACTCGACGCGCTCCCCCGCCACCCAGCGGTCGGCGGTCGTGGTGCCTCCGGGCCGGGCCAGCGCGGGGTGGTCCGCGCCCTGGGCGGCGGCCGCGAGCGCGGCGGCGAGCGTGTGCCGGTCGCCGGCGGTCACCGCCAGGCGCACCTCCATGGCGTCCCGGCCGTGCTGCAGCGTGTGTGCCGTGTCGGCCAGGTCCGGGGTCCGGTCCAGGGCCTCCAGCAGCGCCGTCGCGTACCGGCGCAGGGCCTCCGGGGTGCGGGCGGACAGCGGGAACACCCAGGGCCCGTAGGACCGTTGCGGCTCCCGCGCGGGTCCGGCCTCCTCCAGGACGACGTGTGCGTTGACGCCGCCGTAGCCGAAGGAGCTGACGCCCGCGCGCCGCGGGGCGCCGCCCGGGCTCGGCCAGTGCTGCGCCGAGCGGACCAGGCGGAAGGGGCTGCCGTCGAGGCGCAGGTGCGGGTTCTGCTCGCCGAGGCCGGCGACGGGCGGCAGCACGGCGTGCTCCATCGCCAGCAGCACCTTGACGACTCCCGCGGCGCCCGCGGCGGACTCCAGGTGACCGATGTTGGCCTTGACCGCTCCGAGGCCGCAGTGGGGCTCGGCCGGCGGCCGGGCGCCGCGGCGGCGGAAGAGCTCGTCGAAGGCCATGCGCAGGCCGTTGATCTCGACCGGGTCGCCGAGCTCGGTGCCCGTGCCGTGCGTCTCCAGGTAGCCGACCGTGGCGGGGTCGGTTCCGGCGCGCTCGTGCGCCCGTACGATCATCGCCGCCTGGGCGGCCGGGTTGGGCGCGGTCAGGGACCGGGACCGGCCCCCGTGGTTGACGGCGGTGCCGCGCAGCCAGGCGCGCACGCGGTGGCCGCGGGACAGCCCCTCCCGGGTCAGGACGACGAAGCCGAAGCCCTCGCTGCGGACGAACCCGTCGGCGCGGGCGTCGAAGGCCTGGCAGCGGCCCGTCGGGCTGAGCATGCCGGTGCGGCTGAGCAGGACGTGGTTGTGGGGCGACAGGATGAGGTTGATGCCGCCCGCGACCGCGACGTCGCACTCCCCCGACCGGATGGACTCCGCGGCCCGGTGGATGGCGACGAGGGAGCTGGAGCAGCCCGTGTTGACCGGCTCGCTCGGCCCGTGCAGGTCGAGCAGGTAGGAGACGCGGTTGACCAGGATGGAGTGCGTGGTGGCGGTGGCCGCGTGGGCGTCGACGGGCACGCCCGCGGCCTTCCTGACCTCCTCGTAGTCGCTCGATCCCGCGCCGATGAACAGGCCGGTGTCCGAGCCCGCGAGGGCGCCCGGCGCCAGGCCGGCGTCCTCCAGCGCCGTCCACACGCCCTGCAGGACGAGCCGCTGCTGCGGGTCCATGCCGGCGGCCTCGTGCGGGGAGATGCCGAAGAACAGGGGGTCGAAGACGTCGACGTCGTGGACGAAGCCGCCGCGGGCGGCGTGCACGCCCTCGGGGAGGGAGCCCTGGTCCCACCGGTCGGCGGGCACGTCGGTGATCAGGTCGTCGCCCGCCACCAGGTGCTGCCAGAACTCGTCCAGGTCGCGGCTGCCGGGCATCCGTCCGGCCATGCCGATGATCGCGATCGCCTCGGGCTCGGCCGGCGCGGCCGCCGGCGCGGTGGAGGCGGACGCCACGGGAGCGGGTGCGGGGGCCACGGGAGCGGGTGCGGGCACGGCGGCCTGCGGGGCCTGCAGCAGTTCGGCGTGGTCGCGTACGAGGCGGTCGGCCAGCGCGCGCAGGGTGGGCGTCTCGTAGAAGAGCGCGGGCGTCACGTCCAGGCCGAGCTCCTCGTTCAGCCGGCTCGCGAGGAGGCTGTAGCTGACCGAGTCGAACCCGTAGTCGCCGATCGCCCGGTCGAGGTCGAGGTCGCCGACGGGGATGCCCGAGGCGTCCGCGGTGAGGGCCAGGAGCGCGTCGGTGAAGGAGGACGAAGAGGACGAAAGAGACGCGGCGTCGCCGCTCGCGGGCGCGGCGTCGCCGCCGGGGGCGGCGGGATCGACGGCCCGGGCCACGACGACGTGCTGGAAGTTGCGGCCGGTCGCGCCGGAGTCCGGCATCGCGGCCGCCACCTCGTAGCCGGCGCCGGCGAGCAGCCGGGTCCAGCCGGGCACGTCCAGCAGCGGCGAGCCGGGCAGGCGCAGGGCGGTGTCGTCGTGGGCCCACCAGCCGTCGAACAGGCCGTAGGTGACCGTCGCGGGCAGGGTGACGGTGGTCAGCTCGTTGAACACCAGCTCGCCGCCGGTGCGCAGCACGCCGCGCAGGTGGCGCACGGCGCGGCCGACGTCCGACGTGGCGTGCAGGACGTTGGCCGCGACCGCGATGTCGAAGCCGTCGGCCGGGAAGCCCTGGGCGACGGGGTCGCTGTCCAGGTTGAGGCGCTTGAACCGCAGGAACGGATACCGCTCGCCGAACTCGCGGCGGCCGTGGGCGAGGAAGGTGACCGACAGGTCGGTGTACCAGTACTCCACCCGCTCGCCGAAGGGGCTCAGGGCGCGCAGCAGGCCCGCGGACGTGCCGCCGGTGCCGGAGCCGACCTCCAGGATGCGCACCTTGGCGTCCGCCGGGAGCTCTTCCAGGCGCCGCCGGACGTGCCCGACGAGGTGATCGGTGAGCAGGTCGTTGTAGAGGTCGCTGATGGGGTTGCCCCGGTAGACGCGCTCCATGAGGGAGGTGCCCGATTTGGGGAAGAGCAGCTCGGTGGCGAGGAGTTCGCCGCGCAGCAGCTCGGGGAAGCGCTCCAGGCACAGGGCCAGCAGCCGTACGAAGACCTCGGACTCGGGGTGGGCGTCGGCCAGTTCGGCGAGCTGTCGCAGGTGTCCGCCGGCGCGGGCCCCGGACAGGGCGCCCGGCACCGGGCGGAAGCGTCCGTGGGCGGTCTCGAGCAGGCCGTGCTGCGCGAGCATGTCCAGCAGGGTGTGCAGCAGCCGCTCGTAGCGGGGGGTGACGCCGACCCGGCGGGACACCTCGTCCGCGTCCGCGTCCGGGCCGGGGCCGCCGAAGGCGCCCATGTCGTCGAGCAGGGCCAGCAGGGCGCCGTCGGCGATCTCGGCCATGCGCCCGTCGAGCGCGTGGAAGTCCTCCACGACGCGCGGTCCGGCGGTGCCCTGCTGTCCACCGTCCGTGGTGGTCACGTCCGTCGTCTCCGTTCTCGTTGCTCCCATCCGCTCCCGCAGCGCCGCCGTGCCGGGCACCACGACGGCCTGGGGGGCCGGCTGCCGCAGCGCTTCCAGCAGCGCGGCGAATCCCGCCTCGGGCGTGATGGACCGGAAGCCGGCCGCGGTCAGGCCGTCCCGGTGGGTGTCGCCGGCCACTGCGCCGACCGTGCCCCAGAAGCCCCAGTCGACCGCGCGCACCGGGTAGGGCAGGCGGGCGTCGAGGGCGTGGGCGTAGGCGTCCAGGAAGGTGGAACCGGCCGCGTAGTTGGCCAGGCCCGGGTCGCCGAGGAAGGACTGCGCGGAGGAGAAGAACACCAGGAAGTCCAGGTGGCGTCCGCGCAGCGCGTCGGCCAGGGCCGCCGCGACGCCGGACTTGGCCGCCAGGCTCTCCGCGAGGTCCTCGTCGGACATGTTGCGCACCAGCCGGTCGCGCTGGACCAGGGCGGCGTGCACGACGCCGTGCACCGGGCCCTCCCGGTCGAGGAGGGCCGCGAGCTGCGCGCCGTCGGCGGCGTCGGCCCGCACGTAGCGGATCCCTTGCCCCGGGCGGGTGCCGGGGGGCAGTTCGCTGCGGCCGACCAGGACGACCTGTGCGTCCCAGTCCGCGACGAGCCGGCCTGCGATGGCCGCGCCGATGCCGCGGGCGCCTCCGATGATCACGTACGTGCCGCCGCGGCGCAGCGGTACGGGAGCGCCGGTGGCCGGTGCCGGGCGCAGGACCTGGGTGTGGCGGGTGGTCCCGGTGCAGGCCGTCCGGGTTCCCCGGGGCGCGGGGGTCACGAGCTGCGCGGACTCGTGGGCGGGGTCGAGGTCGACGGTGGCGACCGACCAGCCGGGGTGCTCGTTCTCCAGGACCCGGGCGAAGCCGGTGGCACCGGCCGCGTACGGGTCGCTCACGCCGCGGCCGGGTGCGGCGGCGGCGCCGGTGGTGACGACCACCCAGTCCAGCGCGGGGAGGCGGGACCACTGGCGGGCGTAGCGGGCCAGGGCCTTGACGCCGGTGGCCTCGGCGGCCGCGACGCGGTCGCTCTCGCGCCCGGCGGCGGCGTCCGTGCTGCCGGTGAGGACGTAGACCAGGCGCGGCGTGACGGGAACCGGTGCGCCCAGCTCGACGAGGACAGCGCCCTCGTGACGGGCGGACAGCTCGCGGGCGAGGCCCTCGCGTCCGGGGGCGTGCAGCACCACGACGGGCCCGGCGGGAGCCGGGGACACGGCGGGGGCGGCGCACACCTCCCAGGAGGGGATGTCCACCGGGAGGGCGTCCGACGCGAGCTCCGAGGCCGGCTGCACGGGGGCCGGAACCAGGGCCGGGGCCTCGCCGGGCACGGCGGACGCGGAGGACTCGACGGACGCGACGGGGGCGACGGGCGCGACGGGCGCGACGTCGACCCAGCACCGTACGCGGGCGAACGGGTAGAGCGGCAGCGCCACCTTCCGCGCCGTACGGCCGCGGTGCAGGGCGCGCCAGTCCGGTGCGGCGCCCGCCGCCCAGCTGCGGGCCAGGACGTGGGGGTCCGTGGAGTCCGGGACGGCGGCGACGGCCGCGCCGGTGACGGTGCCCCGGTGGCCGGCGGTCGGCGAGCCGTCGAGGAAGGCGCGCAGCACCGCGCGCAGTTCGCCGGTGTCCGAGGCCACCACGGCGAGCCGCTCGGCCATGGGTTCGCGGCCGATCTGGGTGGTGTAGGCGATGTCGGCCAGCGGGGCGTCCGGCCCGGCGCCGGCGGGCAGGCCCGCGGCGAGAGCGGCCAGGGTGGAGCGGGCGTCGACGTGCGGGGCGGAGCCGGGGAAGCGCTCCGCGAGGGCGCGCGCCAATCTGCGCAGGTCGCCGGCGTCCAGGCCGAGTTCGTCGAGTTCGGCCTCGGGGTCCGCGCCGGTCAGGCCGGCGAGCGCGGCCACTTCGGCGAGCCGGTCGCCCGCGGGCGGCTCCAGGTAGCGCCGCGCCAGTTCGCGCAGGGCCTCCTGAGTGCGTGCGGACAGCAGGACGACCTGCGGCCCGGCCTCGGTGGGGGCGGCCTGCGGCTGCGGGTACTCCTCGACGATGACGTGGGCGTTGGCCCCGCCGGCGCCGAACGCGCTGACGGCGGCGCGGCGCGGGGTGCCGTCCGCGGCGGCGGGCCACGGTTCCGCCTCGCGCTGCACCTTCAGGCCCAGGGCGTCCCAGTCGATGCCGGGGTTGGCCGGGTCGGCGTGCAGGGACGGGACCAGGGTGCGGTGACGCAGCTGGAGCAGCACCTTCGTCAGCCCGGCGATGCCGGCGGCCGGCTCCAGGTGGCCGATGCCGGACTTCACCGACCCCAGGCGGCCCTGCGCGTCGCCGTACGCCTGGGACAGCGCGGTGATCTCGATGGGGTCGCCGAGCGCCGTGCCCGTGCCGTGCGCCTCGACGTAGCCGACGGACGCGGCCTCGACTCCCGCCTTCCGCAGCGCCCGCCGGACCACGTCGGCCTGTGCGGTGGGGTTGGGCACGAAGAAGCCGCCGGCCCGCCCGCCGTGGTTGACGGCGCTGCCCTTGATCACGCCGAGGACGCGGTCGCCGTCCTCCAGGGCGCGGGCCAGGGGCTTGAGCACGACGACGCCGACGCCCTCGCCGGGCACGTAGCCGTCCCCTCCGGCGCCGAAGGCGCGGCAGCGGCCGTCGGTGGAGACGAAGCCGACCTGGCTCAGGTGCAGGTACTTGTACGGGTGGACGATGAGGTTCACGCCGCCGGCGAGCGCCAGTTCGCTGTCACCGGAGCGCAGGCTCTCGCAGGCCAGGTGCAGGGCGGTCAGGGACGACGAGCACATCGTGTCCAGCGCCAGGCTGGGGCCGTGCAGGTCGAGGAAGAAGGAGACGCGGTTGGCCACCGCCGAGGAGAACGACGTCGGCAGCACCGGCAGCCGGTCCTCGGCGCCCAGGCCGAGCATCTGGTACTGGGTGAACATCACGCCCGCGAAGACGCCCACGGAGCGCCCGGACACGTCGGCCCGGGTCAGGCCGGCGTCCTCCAGCGCATGCCAGGAGGTCTGCAGGAACAGCCGCTCCTGCGGGTCCATGCCCTCGGCCTCGCGCGGCGTGATGCGGAAGAAGGCGGGGTCGAACTCGTCGATGCCCTCCAGGAAGCCGCCCCACTTGCTGTACGAGCGCCCGGGGTTGCGGCCCTGCTCGTAGAAGCCGGTCTGCGCCCACCGCTCGGCGGGGATCTCGGTGACGCAGTCACGCCCGGTGCGCAGGTTGGTCCAGAAACGGTCGAGGTCCTCGGCCATGGGGTAGCGGCCGGCGACGCCGATCACCGCGATGTCCCCGTCGGCGTCGTGCGCCTGCGGGAGTGCGGCCGGGCGCGGCGCACGGCGTGCGGGCTCCGGGGCTTCCGGCTGCTCCGCGGCGGCGGCCGACTTGGCCGGGCCGGCGGCAGGGTCGGTCGGCGCGGCCGGGTCGGCGGCGATCAGGCCCAGCGCCTCGCGGGCCCGGCCGGGGTCGCCGTGGAGCACGACGACCTCGGTGCCGGACAGCGCGAGCGCCCGGTCGAGGACGTCCAGTCCGTCCGCCGTCGGCAGGGCGGCCTGCCCCTGGCGGCGGAAGAGCGCCTCGGCCGCCGCGTCCGTGCGCATGCCGCCGTCGGCCCACAGGGGCCAGGCGAGGGAGACCAGGCCGCGCTCGCGGGCGTAGGCGTCCATGAAGGCGTTCGCGGCGGCGTAGTCGCTCTGGCCCGCGTTGCCCGCGACGCCGGTCACGGAAGAGAACACGGCGAAGAAGTCGAGGTCCAGGTGGCGGGTCGCCTCGTCCAGCAGCACCGTCCCGCGGACCTTGGGCGCGAGGACCGCCGAGAGGTCGTCGGCCGGCTTGCCGGCGAACAGGCCGTCCCGCAGCACCCCGGCCGCGTGGACGACGCCGTCCAGCCGGCCGTACGTCTCCAGGACGTCCTTGACCAGGGCGTCGACCTCGGAGCGGACCGTGACGTCGGCGCGCAGGTAGTGGCCGGCCGGCGGCGACGGCTGCGGGGAGCGCCCGGCCAGGACGGCCGTGGCCCCACGTCCGGTCAGCCGGGCGGCGAGCTCCCGGCCGATGCCGCCCGCCCCGCCGGTGATCAGGTAGACCCCGCCGCGCCGGACGGGGGCCGCGACCCCGAGGGCCGCCTCTCGGTAGCGGCGGACGTACCGGCGCCCGGCCGTGTGCCGTACCCACGCCTCGGAGAGGTCGCCGAACTCCGCGAGCAGCGCTCGCGGTTCGGCGGGGCCGTCGCATTCGACGGCCGTGATCGCCAGGCGCGGCTGCTCCAGGCGTACGGTGCGGGCCAGGCCGGACACCGCGGCGGCGACGGGTGCGGGACCCGCGTGCACGACGGGAACCGGGCGGTCCGCCAGGACCTTGGCCAGGGCGAGCACCTCGTGGCAGGCCGACTCCACGGCCTCGGGGAGGTGGGCCGCGTCGCGCGGCGCGACGTGCAGGACGGCCTCGGGCGAGGTGGCGAGGTCGGCGAGGAGCAGCTTCAGATCACCGGTTTCGCCGGTGCGCAGCTCGTACTCGTCGTGCGCGATGCGGCGGAAGGCCGGACCGCGCCGGGCGGTGATCTGCCCGGCCCTGACCGCCAGGTCGCCGATCACCAGCAGCGGTCCGGTGGCCGGTGCCTGGGGGCGGGGGGCTTCCTGCCACACGCCGGTCAGGGCACCGGTCCGCGCGGGGAGTTCCTCCGCCGGGGCGGCGGCCGCGCGGGGGCGCGGGTCGTCGGGCAGCAGCCCGGCGAGGTGGGCCGCGACCGCGTCGACGGTCGGGTACTCGAAGAGCAGCGTGGGGTAGAGCGCGATGTCCCAGCGCTCCTCGATGGCGCGGACCAGGGTGAGGAGGTGGGTGGACTCCAGTCCGAGGTCGTAGAAACCGCGGTCGGGGTCGACTTCCAGGCCGGGTTCGCCGAGGGTCCGGCGGACCAGTTCGGTGATCTCCGCCCGGAGGTCCGCCGGTTCGCCGTCCGTGCCCGCGGGGGCCACCGGCGTGGCGGGGGCCGGAGCGGGCTCCGCGGCAGCGGGCGACGCGGAGGCCTGCGCGGCCGTCGTGAGCCGGGTGATCGACGCCGTGGAGCGGATGCGCTTGAAGGTCAGGCCGGTGAACTGCGCGGCGAGGACGCCCGACCCGTCGTAGAGGTCGATGTCCGCCTTGACGATGTCCTTGGCCGCCTCGTCGCCGGCCGCGGTCGGCTTCAGGCGCAGGTCGACCGTGCAGGCGTCGCCGAGGGTGCGGGCCGCGCGGAAGGAGGCGATGTGCAGGGGGATGAACGGGCGCCCGTCGGCGTCGGCTCCGTCGAACACGAGCGCGTACGACTGCATGGTCGCGCCGTCGAGCAGGGCGGGGTGGAGGAGGAAGTCCCCCACCGTGGCCCGTGCCTCGTCGCCGAGCGCGATCTCGGCGCGCACGCGGTCGGTTGCGGCGTGCAGGGTGCCCACGCAGCGCATGAAGGCCCGGTGCTCGATGCCGGCCGAGCGGCCGGTCGCGTACACCTGGCCGACGTCGCCCGCGGCGCCGGGTGCCGCGGGGGCGGGCGTGCCGGTGAGCGGGGGCAGGCCGGTGCGCAGCGTCGCCCTCAGATGGGTGGTCACCGCGTCGTCGACCGGCGTGCCGTCCTGCGTGCGGCGGCTGGTCGCCGTCACCTGGAAGCCGGCGCCGTCGGGCACGAGCTCGACGGTCAGCTCGCGGTCGAAGGACTCGGTGGTGACCACCGGCTCGACGAACAGCACGTCGTTCAGCTCGGTCCCCTCCAGCGGGATGCCGTGCGCGACGAGCAGCCGGTGGACGATGTCGAGGAAGGTGACACCGGGCAGGGTGCGGACACCGTGTACCCGGTGGTCGTCGACGATCGGGTTGTCCCGGTTCAAAAGCAGGGCACAGCGAACGGACCTTCGGTCCACGTGTTCTCTCCTGGTGATCGGCGATGCGCGGCGGGGCGCCGAAGCGGCCCGGGCGCGCCGGTGACGTGCCGGGTTACGTGAGGATCAGGTCGAGCCGGGCCGAACGGACCGGTTCCGCGGCGGGGACGGCCGCGGGGGGCAGCCGCCAGAACCGTCTGCGGTCGTAGTCCGGCGGCGGCAGCGGGGGCCTGCCCGGCTCGCCGGGCGTGCCGGCCGCCAGCACGAGGTGGGCGTTGGTGCCTCCGAAGCCGAAGGCGCTGACACCGACCCGGCTGCCGGGCGGCAGGTCCGCCACCCCGGTGACGGGGAAGAACGGCGACTCGGCGAACGCGAAGCGCGGGTTGGGCCGCTCGCAGTGCAGGGTCGGCACCAGCCGGCCGTGCCGCAGGATCTGCACGGCCTTGATGAACCCTGCGACGCCGGCCGCGCTGAGCAGGTGTCCCATCGTGCTCTTGATGCTGCCGATGCCGCAGTAGCCGCGGTCGTCCGTGTACGTCCGGTGGACGGCCGTCAGCGCCTGGAGCTCGATCGGGTCCCCGATCATCGTGCCGGTGCCGTGGGCCTCGACGTAGCGGACGGTCCGCGCGTCGATCCCGCCGCGGGCGAGCACGCCGGAGACCAGAGCGCGCTGGGCGGCCCCGTTCGGCGTGGTGTGCCCCATGGTCCTGCCGTCGTTGTTGACGCCGGACGACTCGATCACGGCGAGTACGCGGTCCCCGTCGCGCCGGGCGTCGTCGAGCCGCTTGAGCAGCACCATTCCGGCGCCCTCGCCGGGGACCAGGCCGTCGGCGGACTCGTCGAAGGTGCGGCACCGGCCGCTGGGGGACAGCGCCTTGCCGGCGCTGAGCATCAGGTACGGCTCCTCGTCGAACAGCAGGTCCACTCCCCCGGCCAGGGCCATGGACGTCTCGCCCGACGCCAGGCTCTGCGCCGCCAGGTGAATGCTCACCAGGGACGACGAACAGGCGCTGTCGACCACGAGGTTGGGACCGGTGAGGTCGAGGAAGTGCGAGATGTGCGCGGCGACGAAGTTCTGGTTGGCACCCGCGATGTACTCGCGCTTCGGGGGCTGCAGGTGCATGCGGTGGTTGCCCGTCCGGCTGCCCACGAAGACGCCCACGGAGCGGCCCCGCAGCTCGTCCTCGCGGTATCCGGCGTCCCGCAGGCACTCCACCGACACCTCCAGCGCCTTGCGCGCCAGCGGGTCCAGGTGCCGCGCCTCCTCGTCGCCGAAGCCGAAGAACCCCGGGTCGAAGAGGGCGGCGTCGTCCAGGAACCCGCCCCACCGGCTGGTGCTGCGCCCCGGCCCGCCCTCCGGGCTGTGCAGGGACGCGATGTCCCAGCGGTCGGCCGGCACGTCGGTGACGGCGTCGCTCCCCGCCAGCAGCATCTCCCACAGCTGCCCGGGGTCGGCGGCGCCCGGCAGGCGGCAGCCCATGCCGATCACGGCGATGGGCACCGGCTTGCCGTCGGGTGCGGGGACCGGCCGCGGCGCGGCTGTGGTTGCGGGGCTCCCGGCGGGCAGGGGCGCGCTGCCGGCTGCCGGTGCGCCGAGGGCGGCGGCGAGTCCGCCGAGCGTGGGGTGCTCCTGGAGCAGGCTCGGGTCGACCGGGTGGCCGAGTTCCGTTTCGAGGTCCCGGACGAGTTCGGCCATCAGCAGCGAATCCACGCCGACATCGCCGAGGGCGGTCCCGGGGCCCAGCAGCGAGGGGTCGACCTTGGTCGTCCGGGCCACGAGGTCGACGAGCCACCCGAGGCCGGCGGCCGTGCCGGGCACGTCGCCGGACCCGGTGCCGCCGGCGCCGGAGGGCCGGACGGCCGCTGCGGGGTGCTGGACGGCCGGTACGGAGGGCGCCGGAGCGGGCGCCGCAGGGGCGGTGCGCGACGGTGCCAGGTACAGCTCGTCCGCGGCCACCGAGGCGCGCTCCGCACGGCAGGGCAGCAGCACGGGTTCGCCGGGCACCCGCAGGGCCAGGTCGAGCAGTTCCAGGGCGTCGCCCGTGGCCAGGTCGGGGATGCCGAGCGCGCCGCTCGCGCTCGTCCGGTCGGTTCCCATGCCCACGCCGCGCCACAGCGGCCAGCGCAGGGAGCGCACCGTGCAGTCGGAGTCCCCGGCGCGGGCGGCCGCGAAGTCGTCCAGCAGGGTGTTCGCCGCCGCGTAGTCGAGGTAGCCCGCGCCGAGGCGCGGTGCGGCCGCGGCCACGGAGGAGAACAGCACCATCAGGCGCGGCGGCCGCGATCCGAAGGCCGACCACAGCACCTGCAGGCCGTCGGCCTTGGGCCGCAGTACCCGGGCGACATCGTCGGCCGTGCGGGAGAGGAAGGACGCGGGCGCGTCCATCACGCCCGCGCAGTGGAAGACGGCGTCGAGCGAGCCGGCTTCCTTCCGGGCCCGGCCGATCAGCCGGCGCAGCGAGGTGACGTTGTCGAGGGTGTCGGTGCGCACGGTCAGCGTCACGCCGCGCTCGACCAGGCCCAGCAGCGCCGTGAGCCGGGCGCGCAGCACGGGGTCCGTGGACGGGTCGGCCGCGAGGGCGGCCCACTGGTTGCGCACCGGCATCCGGGAGCGGCCGACCAGCACGATGTGCCGGGCGCCGCGGTCGGCCAGGTGGGCCGCCAGGCGCAGTCCGATGCCGCCCAGACCGCCGGTGATCAGTACGGCGCCGCGGCCGATGCCGGCGAGCGGGTCGTCGCCGGAGGGTGCCGGGGCGAAGACGGCCGCCGGGCGGCGGCGCCGGGCGCCCTCGTAGCGGATCTCGGTCTCCCGGTCGGTCGCCGACGTCTCGGCCGCGACGACGGCGGCGAGCGCGGCCGCCCCTCCGTCCACGCGGACGGTCCGCCCGTGGACACCGGAGAACTCGCCGGACAGGGAACGGTAGAAGCCGGCCAGGACCGACCGCTCGGCGCCGCTGACGTGCACGCAGCGCAGCCCGGTGCGGGGCAGGGCGGTCAGCACCTGCTGCAGCAGGGCGATGCGTTCGGCGACCAGGGCGCCGGGGGCGGACAGGTCGACCAGGTCGACGACGCCGGTCAGTCCGTCCAGCGCCGGCAGCGGGCGGCCGGGGACGTGCGCGACGCCCCGCTCGGCGAGCGCCGTGCGGGCGAGCGCCGGGTCGGTGGTGACGACCAGGAACCGGCCGTCGGCGCGGGTGGCCGGTGCGGGCGCGTCCTCCCAGGCGGTGGTGAGGAATTCGGCGCCGGGGATGGGCGCGGCCCAGTGCCGGTCACGGCTGAACGGGTAGGTCGGCAGCGACACCGGCGGGGCGTCGGGGGCCGTCCCCTGCGCACCGGTGTCCGGCAGGGGGCTCTCTGCCGGTGCGCTCTCCAGCACCGCGGCGAGCTTCGTGGCCAGTTCGCCGAGGTCGGCCGCCTCGACGGCGACGCCGTACGGCAGGGCCGCGCGTCCCGTGCGCATCGTGCGGGCGATCGACGCCAGCGCGGGGGCGCCCGGCGAGCGGACCACGTCCAGCAGCGCGGCCACGGCCTGCCGCAGGGCCTGCGGCGTGCGGGCGGACACGGGGACGGACACCGGGCCCGTAGGGGCCGGCGGCACGGGCGCTTCCGGCGCCTCTTCCAGCACGACGTGCGCGTTGGTGCCGCCCATCCCGAAGGAGCTGACGCCGGCCCGGCGGGGCCCGCCGGCGGCGGGCGCCTCCCACGCCGTCCGCTCCAGCTGGAGCCGCAGGGGCGTGCCCTCGGTCCTGATCATGCGGTTCGGGCGGCGCACGTTGCGGCTGGCGGGCAGGGTCCGGTGGCGCATCGCCAGGATCACCTTGATCATCCCGGCGATGCCCGCGGCCGATTCCAGGTGGCCGATGCTGGTCTTGACCGAGCCGACGCCGACGTGCGGTTCCGCGGGACGCGGGTGGCCCCACTGGTCGTAGAGCCGCTCGAAGGCCGTGACCATGCCGGAGATCTCGATCGGGTCGCCCAGGCGCGTGCCGGTGCCGTGCGCCTCGACGTAGCCGACGGTCGCGGGGTCGACCCCGGCCTCGTTGTACGCGGCCACGAGCAGGTCCGCCTGCGCGTCCGGGTTGGGCGCGGTGAACGACCGTGCCCGGCCGCCGTGGTTGACGGCCGCGCCGCGGATCACCGCGTGGACGCGGTCGCCGTCGGCCAGGGCCCGGTCCAGCGGCTTGAGCAGCAGGGCGCCCACGCCCTCGCCGCGGACGTAGCCGTCGGCGTCGTCGTCGAAGGTGTGGCAGCGGCCGCGGGGGCTGAGCACACCGGTGCGCTGGTAGGCGTTGTGCCGCGCGGGGTCGCACAGGACGTTCACGCCGCCGGCGATGGCCTGGTCGCACTCGCCCGCGCGCAGGGCCACGACGGCCTGCGCGACGGCCACCAGGGACGACGAGCAGAGGGTGTCGACGGCGACGCTCGGCCCGCGCAGCCCGAGGGCGTAGGAGACCCGGTTGGCCACCAGGGAGGGGGAGACCGCGACGCTCAGGTGGGGCTCGTCGTCCCCGGCGTGCTCGGCGAGCACCGCGGCGTAGTCGGAGTGGCACACGCCCGCGTAGACGCCCGTGCGGGTACCGGCCAGGGAGGTGGGGTCCACTCCGGCGTCCTCGGCCGTCGCCCAGGCGACCTCCAGCAGCAGCCGCTGCTGGGGGTCCATGAGCGCGGCCTCGCGCGGGCTGATGGAGAAGAACTCGTGGTCGAAGCCGCGGATGTCGTCGAGCAGGGCGGCCTTGCCGACCATGCGGGGGTACGCGGTGGTGTCCCAGCGGTCGGCCGGGATGTCGCGCACGGCGTCCTCGTCCCGGCCCAGCAGGTCCCACAGTCCGGACACGTCCGGCGCGCCGGGGAACCGGCCCGCCATGCCGATCACGGCGATGGGAGTTCCTGCGCCGGACGCGGCCGCGGCGGGCGTCGGCGCGGACGCCGCCGGGGCCGTGGCAGCGGTGGCCGCCGTGGCCGGAGCCCGGTGCTCGCCGCGCACGATCTGTGCCATGGCGGCGACGGTGAACGCACGGAACATGGTGCCGGGGTCGATCTCCAGCCCGGTCTCCTCGCCGAGCCGGACGACGGCCTCCGACAGCGACAGGCTGTCCAGCCCGTAGCCGCGCAGGTCCTCGTCCGCCGACAGCGACCCCGCCGGCCGGTCGAGCACGTGCTCCATCAGTGCCAGGAGCGTGTCTTCGAAGTCGTGGGGAACGTCGGCGGCCTGCGCTTCGCGGCGGGCTCCGCCGGGGGCGGTCGCGGAGGACGGGGCCGCGGGCGCGACCGCACGGCCGCTCCACAGGCCCTCGAAGTCGCCACGCCGGGAAAGGGACTTGACGGTGCGGATCCGGGCGAGCGGCCTGCCGTCGCTCTCCCGCAGCAGGGAGGAAGTCAGGACCACACGGTCGCCTGCTTCCGGCCGGCACTCCTCCAGGCGGTAGTGCACCGCCTCGTCGAGGCCGCAGTTGCCGAGGTAGACGATGTCCCGGCTGACGGTGACGGCCTCGGAGGCCCACTCCGCCCCCGGCACCCGCGACTGCGCGAACTTGCGCTCGCCGCGGTCGTTGATGTGCGGGTACGAGGCGAAGTACAGCAGTCCGGCGGCGTTCACGTCTGCGAACGGATTGAGTTCGTACGTGTCGCTGAACAGTTCCACGCCCTCGGTGACCGCGCCGGCCTGCGCGCGGAACCCCTCGTGGAATTCCAGGAGTCCGGCGTCGGGCCCGGCCGCCGGGACACGCCCCTCGCCGCGCGGCGTGCCGGGAGTGAGCCAGTTGCCGGCGCCACGGCGCACGAAGGCCGTCAGCAGCCGGACGCGAACGTCGGCCGTTGCCGTGGCGAAGCAGACGTCACTGGCGAAGGTCTGCTCGTCGAGCCTGGTCAGCGTGCCGCTCAGCGTTCCCTCGTCGTGTTCGGCGAAGGCGCGCAGCGAGTCGGCCGCGGTGATCCGGGCGCGGACGAAGGCCGGCAGCAGCCGGTTGCCGTCCGCGTCGGCGAGTTCGGCGACGGGCAGTCCGAAGTGCTCGCCGATGAGGGACCAGTGAAGGTCACCGGCCTCACGCAGCAACCAGTTCTCCGACAGTCCGCCGATGGCGAGCGCCGGCAGGCCGAGAACGACCGGACGGGTCAGCATGCGGTTGCGCAAGCGAACCGGACAACGGGCTCAGACACCCGGGAACCACGACCTGAACGCAGCCACGGCAAACAGCAGGACTCCATCATCACATCCCCCTTGTGACGCATTGCTCTGAAGGCCGTGCGAGGCGCGGCGATCCGCCGGCGCGATGGCGGCCCTCAGTGGAACCGTCTGTCACGTGAAGGTCAAACCTGCTGGTCCGAGGCTCGATCACGTGCTTCGACAGAACGCATCTTGGACGATCATTAACGTTTCTGCAAGCGTTGATTTTTCACTTATGACGGATGCTCAGAAACCGGATTCGCCCCCGAACCGTCCGATAGGGCCGTATGGCCCATGGGGGCGGACCGCACGACCCCCTCCCCCCGGGGCCGGACCCGCACGTGGCCGGAATCGATCGTTCCAGGGTGCTGGAACCAGCCTTCTGGAATGGGTACTTCCGCATCTTGCCGTCATGGAACTCTTCACGGCCCCTCTGACGTCTACCTGTTACCCAGGGGAAACCGACGTCGTGACGCGCGGGCGAAAAGACACGAGCCGGTGGCGTACCGTCACCCGTGACGGCGCCGCATTCACGGCCACTGCACTCGTGGCGCCGGCACCCGGCCGCCGACCCCGCCCCGCCGCATCCGATCGGCGCGCGGCGCCGCCGTTTCCCCGAACCCGCTCGGTGCGCCGACCGCGCGCCGACCGCACCACCCGTACGTCTCCCACTTCCGAGGACATCGCATGCAGGACATCGTCAGTGCCATCGTGAGCGGAGAAGCGGCACCGGAGGACTTCGCCGCACTCGCCCTTCCCGGCTCCTACCGGGCCGTCACCCTGCACAAGGGCGAGACGGACATGTTCGCCGGGCTCGCCGGGCGGGAGAAGGACCCGCGCAAGTCCGTGCACCTCGACGAGGTCCCGGTCCCCGAACTCGGCCCGGGCGAAGCCCTGGTCGCCGTGATGGCCAGCTCTGTGAATTACAACACCGTCTGGTCCTCGGTCTTCGAACCGCTGCCGACCTTCGACTTCCTCGCCCGGTACGGAGCCCGCTCCCCGCTCGCCCGGCGGCACGACCTGCCGTACCACGTCATAGGCTCGGACCTGGCGGGCGTCGTCCTGCGCACCGGGCCGGGCGTGCACGCCTGGAAGCCCGGCGACGAGGTCGTCGCGCACTGCCTGTCGGTGGAGCTGGAGTCACCGGACGGCCACGGCGACACGATGCTCGACCCCGAACAGCGCATCTGGGGCTACGAGACCAACTTCGGCGGGCTCGCCGAGCTGGCCCTGGTCCGGGCCAATCAGCTGATGCCCAAACCGGCCCACCTCACCTGGGAGGAGGCCGGCACCCTGGGGCTCGTGGCCTCCACGGCGTACCGCCAGCTGGTGTCCCGCAACGGCGCGGGGATGAAGCAGGGCGACAACGTCCTGATCTGGGGAGCCTCCGGCGGAGTCGGCGCGTTCGCCACCCAGTTCGCACTGGCGGGCGGGGCGAACCCCGTCTGCGTGGTGTCCAGCGAGCAGAAGGCGGAGATCTGCCGCGCCATGGGCGCCGAGGCCGTCATCGACCGCTCCGCCGAGGACTACCGGTTCTGGAAGGACGAGCACGAGCAGGATCCGCGGGAGTGGAAGCGCTTCGGCAAGCGCATCCGCGAGCTGACCGGCGGCGAGGACGTCGACATCGTCTTCGAGCACCCCGGCCGCGAGACCTTCGGCGCCTCGGTCTTCGTGGCGCGCAAGGGCGGCACGATCGTCACCTGCGCCTCCACCTCGGGCTACAAGCACGAGTACGACAACCGCTACCTGTGGATGTCGCTGAAGCGGATCGTCGGCTCTCACTTCGCCAACTACCGCGAGGCGTGGGAGGCCAACCGCCTCATCGCCAAGGGCAGGATCCACCCCACGCTGTCGCGGACCTACGCACTGGAGGAGACCGGGCAGGCGCTGCACGACGTGCACCGCAACCTGCACCTGGGCAAGGTCGGGGTCCTCGCCCTGGCCCCGCAGGAGGGACTCGGCGTGCGTGACCACGAGTTGCGCGAGAAGCACCTGACGGCCATCAACCGCTTCCGCGTCCCGGCGCCGCAGGCCGGCTGACCCCCGCTCGCGCAAGGGCTGCCACCGACCCTCCGGGGACGGTGGCAGCCCTTCGTCGTACGGACGGCCCTTCCCGGCTTCTTGACTCCGCTTCAGATACAGGACTGTATTGAGATACATTCTCGTATCCCAGCGGCTCGCCAGGGAGGCGATCACCATCACCAAACGGCTCACCCGGCAGCAGAGCCGGGAACTCACCCGTGAGCAGCTCCTGCGGTCGGCGGCCGAACTCTTCGCCGAGCAAGGGGTGAACGGCACCTCGGTCGAGCAGATCGTGGAGCGCGCCGGCTACACCCGCGGTGCGTTCTACGGCAACTTCAAGGGAAAGCACGAGCTCGTCCTGGCCCTGCTCGACCAGCGGACCCGGCACGAGCTGGAGGAAGTCCAGGCGATGAGCCGCCGGGCGGGCTCCTACGACGAGATGATCGAGCACCTGCGCTCCTGGCACGTCGAGCGCGACCGCAACCTCGCCGGCTGGCTCGCCCTGCGCACCGAACTCTGGCTCTACGGACTGCGGGACAGCCCCGAGCTGCTGCCGGTGCTGGCGGACCTCGAGCGCCGCTCCCGCACGGCCCTGGCCCAGGGACTGGAGCAGGGCTTCGCCGCGCGCGGCGTGAACACCCCGGCCCCCGTCGAGCTGCTGGCCCTCGTCGTGCACGCGCTGGACGACGGCCTGGCCATCCAGCGGGTGCTCTCCCCCGCCGACAGCAGCACGGACACGGTCGTCGACGTGGTGGAGCTCCTGATGAGGTCCTGGACCGCTCTGGCCGGCACCGGCGGAGCACAACCCTCCGGCATGCGCCCGTCCGACACGCACCCGTCCGACACGCAACCATTTGACGACCTGGAGAAGAATCCATGAACAAGGCAGGGCAGACGGAGCAACCGACCGCCCCCGAAACGCCCTTACTGCCCGACGCTCCCGAGCCGGACCCCAAGCGATGGCTCGCGCTGACCGTCCTGCTGGTCGCCACCTTCATGGACCTGCTCGACTCCAACATCATCACGGTGGCGATCCCCAGCATCCAGCGCGACCTGGGCGCCTCGGCCGTCGCCGTCCAGGCGATGACGGCCGGATACACGCTGAGCTTCGCGGTCCTGCTGATCACGGGCGGCCGGCTCGGTGACATCTTCGGCCGCAAGCGGATGTTCCTCACCGGTGTCGCCGCGTTCGTCGTCGCGTCGGCCCTGTGCGCCGCCGCACAGAACACCGAGATGCTGGTCGCCTCCCGCGCGCTGCAGGGCCTGGCCGCCGCGATCATGGTGCCCCAGGTCCTGGCGCTCATCCACGTCACCTTCGCGCCCCAGGAGGTCGGCCGCGTCGTCAGCCTCTACGCGAGCATGATCGGCCTGGCCATCGTCTCCGGTCCGGTCGTCGGAGGCGCCCTCGTCGAGTGGAGCCCGCTGGACCTCGGCTGGCGGAGCATCTTCGTCGTCAACCTCCCCATCGGCGTGGCGGCCCTGGCCGGTGCGGCCGCGTGGATGCGGGAGACGAAGTCCCCGCACGCCCAGCGGCTCGACATCGTCGGCATGCTGTTGGCCATCGTGGGCCTGCTGCTCCTGATGCTTCCCCTGACGCTCGGGCGCGAGCTCGACTGGCCGGTCTGGAGCATCGTCGCGCTCGTCGCCGCGCTGCCCGTCCTCGCGCTGTTCGTGGTGCATCAGCGCCACAAGACCCGCAAGGACGGCTCTCCCCTGGTGAGCCTGTCCCTGTTCAAGGTCCGCGCGTTCAGCGCCGGCATCGGCGTGCAGCTGCTCTTCAGCGCCATCCCCGCGGGCTTCTTCCTCAGCTGGACGCTCTACCTGCAGGGCGGCCTCGGCTGGTCCGCGCTCCACACCGGTCTGACCGCCATTCCCTTCTCGGTGTGCGTACCGCTCGTCGGCGGCCTGACCGTGCGCAAGCTCTTCCCGCTCTACGGCCGGTACTGCCTGCTCGCGGGCGCGCTGAGCATGCTGGCGGGCGTCGTCTCGTACGCCTGGGCCGCCGGCCACCTGGGCTCGGACATGACCTCGTGGCACGCCGCCCCGTCCATGGTCCTGCTCGGTTCCGGCATGGGCCTGCTGATGCCCCCGCTGACCGCGCTGGTCCTGCGGGAAGTCAAGCCGCAGGAGGCCGGTGCCGCCTCCGGCATCATCAACGCGACCGGTCAGCTCGGCGCCGCGCTGGGCGTCGCGATCATCGGCGGCATCTTCTTCTCCGCCCTGGCCGGCAACGCCGGGCCCCAGGCCGACCGGGTCCTTCCGTCCCACCCGACGGTGGTCGCCGAGCAGGCCGCGGGGGTCAGGACCTGCGCGACCGACTCGCTCGGCCAGGACGACCTGACGAAGGTGCCGGGCAGTTGCACCACGCTCGTCGAGAAGAGCGACCCCGCGCAGGTGAGCGTGGTCGGCAGCGCGCTCGGCGAGATCCGCACCAAGACGTTCGTCGCCACCTACAGCGAGACCCTGTACTGGGCCGCCGCCGGTCTCGTACCGGTCGCCGGCCTGCTGTTCCTCCTGCCCCACCACCGGGTGCGGCGGGAGGAGACGGCCTAGGCCGCGCGCCGGCCGGCAGCACGCCGGCCGAAGGCCCCGACACCCCACGCATTTGGAGACACCCGACATGAGCAGTACGACCTACCAGGTCCTCACCAAGGGCAAGTTCGCGCAGCTGAGCGATGAGCAGCGCGTTGCGCTGCAGGCCGTCGCGAGTCAGCACGACGTGTTCAGCGCGCGGTTCACCGAGGAGGGCACCGTCACCTACGAGCGGGCGCTCAACGGATTCACCTTCCGCGTGCTGATCCCCGCCGACGAGAAGGACCCCGAGGCCCTCGTGCACGGGATGGCCGAGGAACTGTGCACCGCCGCCGTCCGCCGGCTCGGGGCCGACTGCCGCGACCTGCAGTCGGTGTCGACCGACCGGGCCAGCATCAAGATCAACCGCAAGGGCCGCTGACGCCCCGCAAGCACGGAAAAGCACCGGAGGCCGTGGGCCCGGGTCCGTACGGACCCGGGCCCACGGCCTTCCCGCTGTTACGCCGCCGCTCCGGCCGGCACCGGCCTGGGCAGGCGCGCGGCGCCCAGCACCGCGGCCTGATACGGAGTCAGAGCCGTCGCGGGCCCGCCCGGGAACAGCGCGGACCAGTCCGGCTCGCGACCGCAGGCGTAGAGCGCGCCGAGCGAGGAGAGCACCGACCGGCGCTCCTTCCCCCGTCTGCCCGAGGGCAGCAACCAGCCCTCCCGTTCGCCGTGTTCGAGCGTCTGCCGTACGGGACTGAGCAGCACGGGGTGCGTGCTGATCTCGACGAACACCTCGTGCCCCGCGGCGAACAGGTTCTCCACCGCGGCGGCGAACCGCACCGGCTCGCGGAGGTTGCGCATCCAGTACCCGGCCCCGAGCCCGGTGCCGGGCACCGGCCCGGCCGTCACGGTCGAGTACATCGGTATCCGGGTGGGCGCGGGTGCCAGCGACTCCAGGGCGGAGCCGAGGTCCTCGCGCAGTTCGTCGACGTACGGGCTGTGGGAGGCGACCGTACTCCTGATCACCCGGCAGTAGACGTCCCGCCGGTCCAGGTCCTCGACGAGCGCGGCGAGCGAACGGGCGTCACCGGCCAGGACGGTGGAGCGGGGACTGTTCTCCCCGGCGACGCTGATCGCGCCGCCGCTGGCCGCGGCGACGGCCTGCGCCTCGTCGGGCGAGAGTTCCGTCGCGGCCAGCGCCCCCTTGCCGGCGATCCGGCGCAGCAGCGCGCTGCGCCGGCAGGCGATCATCATGGCCTCGCGCAGGGTCAGCGCCCCCGCGGTGTGCGCCGCGGCGATCTCCCCCATGCTGTGCCCGACCACCGCGTCGGGCGTCACGCCCCAGCTGCGCCACAGGGCCGTGAGGGCGATCTGCAGGGAGACCACCGTCGGCTGCAGGAAGTCCAGTTCGCCGAGCCGGGACTCCCCGTCGGGCAGCCGCAGCTGCCCGGCGGCGGAGAAGCCGGCGAACTCGCGGACCAGCTCGTCGCAGCGGTCGAACGTGTCCCGGAAGACCGGTTCGGTGGCGAGCAGTTCGCGGCCCATGCCGTGCCACTGGGCGCCCTGCCCGGCGAAGACGAACACGAGCCGGGGGCGCCGGGCCGCGAGTTCCGCCGGGAGGCGCTCCGCCTCGCCCGCGCACACCTCTTCGAGCTGCTGCTCCAGGTCGGCGTACGATTCGACGGCGAGCGCCACCCGGTGCGGGCCGGCCGTGGACGTCGCGGCGTCGTGGCAGTACCGGGCCAGCGGCGGCAGCGACCGCCCGGCCCGGACCCGGTCCAGGTGCGCGTGCAGGACGGCGGTGAGGAGGTCCTCGCTGCCGGCGGCGACGGCGAACAGCTGGGCGCTCACGGCTCCCCCCTTCGGTCGGAACGGCCGGTCGCCGGGGGCCGGGTCATCGGCGGACGGCGATCTGGTGGCGGTAGCTCTCCATCGGCAGCCCGCTCATCCACGGCACGATGCCCAGCTTGCTGAGCACCTTGATCGAGGAGGGCGGCTGGTAGCCGGCGAACATGCCGCCGAACATGAGGATCTGGCTGTGCGCGACGACCTGCCGCATCAGCGGGTTCATCCGCTGCTTGCCGAGCATGGCGCGGAAGTGGCTGTTGGGCGCCATCCGGCGGCGCACGGCCGCGCGGACCCGGTCCGAGATGTCGTTGTCGGCGATCCAGTCCAGGCCCTCGGTCTCCTCGGCCGCCTGCCGCATGGTCGCGGTGCGCTGCCGGGTGTAGACGTCGATGTGGCTCAGGTGGCCGCCGGGGCGCAGCACGCGCGCGGCCTCGCGCAGGAACTTGCCGAGGTCGGGGTAGGTGTGCGAGCTCTCGATGTTGACGAGCACGTCCACCGAGCCGTCCTCGAAGGGCAGGTCCTCCGCGTCGCCGTGCACGAAGCGCAGCGCGTCGCCCCGGGAGAGCGTGGCCGTCGCCCGGGCGACGGCCTTCGGCGACAGGTCCAGGCCGGTCATCCGCGCGCCGGGGGCGACGCGGGAGAGGAAGTTCAGGCCCTCCCCCATGCCGCAGCCGACCTCCAGCACCTCCTTGCCCGCGTAGTCGTCCAGGTCGATCGGGAGGTCCCGCAGGGCGAGGAAGTAGAGCTGCTCGCTGAAGCCGTCGGTCCACGGCGCGCCGAACCCGGGCACGCGGGCCCGGATCTCCTCGGCGAGGTCCGCGTCGAACATGCCCCAGTTCCACAGGTCGCCCTTGCCGGACAGCGTGGCGGCCATGTCGTAGATGGTGGCGCTGGCCGACTTCATGCCGGCGGACTTCTCGCTGGTGCGCGGGGCGCCGGAGTCGTCGAGGTTGATGTCCGCGAGACCGCTGGTGAAGGCGGCCATGACGTCAGGTGTGGAACTCATGTGCGTTCTCCGATGGGCGGGGCGGGGGTGGTCACGTGCTGACGGTGTCGCCGCGCACCAGGCCGAAGCCGTCGGGCACGTCGGCGGGGTCCGAGCCGGTGCTGACGGGCCGGTTGCCGGCGTCGACGAAGACGACGCTGGGCTCGTACGACCGGGCCTGCTCGTCGCTCATGGTGGCGTAGGAGATGATGATGACGAGGTCGCCGGGGCTGACGAGCCGGGCGGCGGCGCCGTTGATGCCGATGATCCCGCTGCCGGCCTCCCCCTCGATGACGTAGGTGCTCAGCCGGGCGCCGTTGTCGATGTCGACGATGTCGACCTTCTCCCCCGGCAGCAGGTTCGCGGCGGCCATCAGGGTGGCGTCGATGGTGACGGATCCGACGTAGTGCAGGTCCGCCTGGGTCACCGTGGCCCGGTGGATCTTGGACTTGAACATCTCTCGGTACATCGTGTTCTCTCCCTTCACCCGGTCACGGGGCAGGTCGTCGGCGCCGGCGACAGGCGCACGGGGAGCCGCTGCATGGAGAGCAGGTAGCGCGGGGCGATCTCCGCCGGGTCGGCCGCCAGCTCCAGGTCGGGGAACCGCTCGAACAGGGCGTTCAGCGCGACCTCCCCCTCGATCAGGGCGAGGCTGGCGCCCAGGCAGTAGTGCGCGCCGCGGCCGAAGCCCAGGTGGGGGTTGTGCTCGCGGGTGAGGTCCAGCGCCTCCGGCCGGTCGAACTCCTCGGGGTCGCGGTTGGCCGCGGCCAGGACGACCTGGATGGCCTCGCCGGGCTGCACCGTCACTCCGCCGATCTCGACCGGCTCGGTGGCGAAGCGCCGGAAGGTGTGCTTCACCGGTGCGGTGTGGCGTACGAGTTCGACGACCGCCCGGGCGGCGATGGACGGGTCGTCCTTGAGCTGCTTCAGCTGGTCGGGGTGCTGGAGCAGGGTGAAGACGCCGAGCGCGATGAGGTTGCGGACGGTTTCGTGACCGGCCTGGACGAGGACCATGGCCAGGGCCACCAGCTCGTCGTCGGTCAGCCGCTCGCTGTCCTGCTCGTGGATCTGCACGAGCTCGGAGATGAGGTCGTCGCGGGGCTCGGCCTGGCGGGCCTCGATCAGCTCCCTGGTCACGCGGGCCATGCCGCGCACCGCCGGGGCGAACTGCTCGGGGTTCGGGCGCAGGGCCGCCGCCAGCGTCTCGCTCCACTCGCGCCACTGCTCGCGGTAGCCCTCGTCGACGCCGAGCAGCTCGCAGATGACGATGATGGCCAGCGGGTGCGCGTAGTCCGCGATCAGGTCGGGCTCGGGCTTGGCGGCGAGGTCGTCGAGCAGACGGTGCGCCACGCGGTTGATCGCCGGCGTGAGCGTCTGCATCCGCCGGGCGGACAGCGCGCGCGTGACGAGCCTCCGCACGCGCATGTGGTCCTCGCCGTCCATGGTCAGCAGCGTCGAGTCGAACATGTCGACGATGTCCTCGGGGATGCCCCTGCTGAGCATGGACTCGCGGTGGGAGTCGCCCGGCGGGCGGCTGCGCAGCGTGGGCTCGCTCAGCACCTTGCGGACGTCCTGGTAGCCGGTGGCCACCCAGATGGGGCTGCCGTCGGCGAACTTCCCCGGGCACACCGGCCGGGGGCCGCTCAGCCACCGCTCGCCCGCCGCCGGGTCGGTGATGAACGCCGGGTCGGACAGGTCGAACTCGGTGGTCTGGGCGCCCGGCCCGGTGGAGGGCTCCGGAGCGGAGGTTTCGGTCATGGGGTCGGCCTCGCTTCTTGCTCGGTGTGTTTCGTTTCGTGCTCGGTGTCGCTTCGCCACGCCCGGCTCGGGCCCCTGACCGGCACCGGGCCCTTCCGGTGCCGGTCCGCGGGGTTCAGGCCGCCGGGCCGGCGACGGCGGCGGCCTCGGTCATCAGGCGGTCGGCGAGTTCGTCGGCGTGCCGGTCCCGCCACGCCTGCAGCGGCGTGCGGGCCAGCCACTGGTTGCACGCCCCCAGCGCCGGTCCGCAGGGCACCTGGTAGTCGGCGACGCGGCCGGGGGTGCCGTCGATCGCCCACGTGCTCGCCTGTGCGCAGTACCAGCGGAAGACCAGCGCCATACGCCGCTTGGGGTCGAGGCCGTGTTCGGCGGTGCGGCCCAGGCGGGCCCAGACCTCGTCGAACGAGGCGCCGAGGTAGTCGCGCTCGACCTTGGAGCGCACCGCGGCGGGCACCGCCTCCCAGGCGTCGTAGTTGCGCCACAGGTCGTGCAGCTTGCCCGCGCGGGCGTGGAAGAGCACTCCCTTGCGCAGCACGCGCGCCCGCCCGCCCAGCTCGAACAGGTCGCCGTAGGGCGCGAACGCGGTGTCGTGCACGTCGGCGTCCTGGAGCAGGTCCTTGGCCGCGGCGCTGATCCCGCTCTCGGCCGTGCACAGGTTGACGGAGCCGGTGAGGACGAAGTCGGCGCCCAGCACGAAGGAGGCCGCGGCCGACTCCGGGGTGCCGATCCCGCCGCCGGCACCGATGCGCACCGCCTCGGCGACGCCGCCCAGCCCTGCGCGCAGCCGGCGCAGCGCGGGCAGCAGCGCCCACAGGGTCGCCATGTCGGAGTGGTCGCCCGCGTCGCCGACCGCGCAGACGTCGTCCGCCAGCGCAACGCGCTGCCCGGCCTCCGCCTCCTGCGCGGTCAGCAGGCCCTGGGCCACCAGCCGGTGCACCAGTGCGGCGGGCGGCGGGGACAGGAACAGGCGGGCGGCGTCGGGCCGGGTGACCTTCGCCAGCAGCTTGCGGGGCACGTGCACGGTGCCGTCGGGGAGCACCCGGGCGCCGGTCAGGCGGTGGCGTACGAGCGCGGGCGTCACCTCGACGTGGGTGGCGGCCTCCACGAACCGGACGTCGTGCCGGACCAGCACGTCCACCAGGGCGTCCTCGGCGGCCGGGTCGAAGGGGTCGTGGGTGACGTTGACGCCGAACGGCGCTCCGGCGGGGACGCGTTCGCGGATCCGCTCCACCGCTGCCGCCGTCTCGGCGGGGGTGAGTCCCGAGGCACCGAAGTAGGACAGCAGGCCGGCGCGGGCCATCCGGGCGACCAGGTCGACCGAGCTGACGCCGTGCCGCATGCCGCCCGCGGCGTAGGCGAGGCGTACGCCGTAGTCCCGGCGGAAGGCCTCCGAGCCCAGCGACTCGGCAGTGGTGCGGCTGCGCGCGGGCCCGGCGGAGACCGTCGCCGGTGCGACCGGGGCCGCGGGCGGGGTGGTCTCCGCCGCGGTCACGGTGGTCTCCGCCGCGGGGAGCGGGGTGGCCTCGGTGCGGATCCGGTCGACGAGCTTCGTCAGCACCTGGCCCGGGCCGAGCTCGCGCACCCGCAGGTCGCCCAGGCCCATCAGGAGCCGGACGCTGTCGGTCCAGCGCACCGGCGAGGCGATCTGGCGGCGCAGCGTGGCGGCCACCTCACCCGCCTCGTAGGGCCTGGCGTGGACGTTGCTGATCACGGGGATCTTCGGTGCCGCGAAGGGGGTGCGCTCCAGCAGCCGGCCGAACTCCTCGGCGGCCGCCGCCATGTACCTGCTGTGGAAGGGGGCGCTGACGTTGAGGGGTGCGCAGCGGGCCCCCGCCTCCTTGAGCAGGGGCAGGGCGCGGTTGACCGCGTCCACGGGGCCGGCGATCACCGTCTGGCTGGGCGCGTTGTAGTTGGCGATGTCGATCTCGTCGAGGCCGCCCTCCCGCAGGACCCGCTCGACGAGCGCGGCGTCGACCGCCGAGACGGCGGCCATGGTGCCGCCCGTGACCTGTCCCATGAGCCGGCCGCGCTCGGCGACCAGGCGCAGGCCGGTCTCGAAGTCGAAGACGCCGGCGGCGAAGAGCGCGGCGAACTCGCCGAGGCTGTGGCCGAGGACGTAGTCGGGCAGCCGCCCGCCCTCGCCGACGGCCGCCAGCCAGGTGAGGGCGTCGACGGTGTACAGCGCGGGCTGGGTGTAGCGGGTGTCGCGCAGGTTGCGTCCGGGGTCCTCCAGGCACAGCTCGCGGAGGGAGTAGCCGAGCACGGCGTCGGCGCGGGCGACGAGATCGGGGAAGCGGTCGAAGACCTCCCGGCCCATCCCCTTGGCCTGTGCGCCCTGCCCGGGGAAGACGTAGACGTCGAGGGTCTTCCCGCCGGCGGCGGTGCGGTCCTGCGTCGCCACGGGGGTGCTCATGGGTTTCACCTCGGTTCGTCGTGCGGGGGCGGCGAGGAGCGGGCGCGTGTCGAGCACGGCCCGGTACAGCACCTCGTCGCGGGCGTACGGGGACAGCAGCGGCAGCACGCGGGAGGTGCTGCCGGGCGGCAGGGCGGCCCGCACCAGGTTCGCCATGGAACCGGAGGGGCCCAGGTCGAGGAAGAGCAGGTCGTCCCGCTCCAGGAGCGGGGCGAGGGCCTTGGTCAGGTCGAACGGGTCCCTCAGCACCCGCCACAGGTGGGCCGGGTCCGGGAGGTGCACGGTCGCGCCGGTGGTGCCGGAGATCAGCGGGAGGGTGGCGGGCCTCATGGCCAATCCGCCGATCAGGTCCTTGAAGGCGCCTTCCACCGGGTCCATCAGGGGCGAGTGGAAGGGGAACAGGACGGGCAGCCGCTGGCAGAGGACGCCGGAGGCGACGAGGTGCCGCTCGATGCGGTCCAGGTCGCCGGCGGTGCCCGCCAGGACGAAGTTCTCCGGCGAGTTGACGGCGGCCACGTGGGCCGCCGCCAGGACCGGGTCGCGCCGGGCGAGCCCCACGTCGGCGAGGACGGCGAGCATGCCCCCGCGGGGGCACTCGCTCTCGAACAGCTCGGTCTGGCGCAGCAGAGAGCGCAGGCAGTCGCGGGGATCGACGACCCCCGCGACCGCCGCCGCGGCCACCTCGCCCAGGCTGGCGCCGAGCACCGCACCGGGTTCGAACCCGTGCGACCTCAGCATCTGCGCCAGGGCGTACTCGACCATGAAGATCGCCGGCTGGGTGAGCGCGAAGCGCGTCATCGGGCGCTCGGGGCCGTGCCCGTCCGCGTGGATCGCCTCGATGACCGAGTCGCCGCGCGCCTGGCGGACGACCGCGTCGAGGGAGTCGAGACTCTCGCGGAAGACGGGGTCCGCCCCGTGGAGCCACCTGCCCATCCCGTGGTACTGCGAGCCCTGGCCCGCGAACAGGAAGACGGGCGTGAGCATCAGGCGGCGCGCAGGGATGCTTCGAGGACCTTGTGGCCGGTGGGCAGCTGCGTCACGGACTCCACCGCGAAGCCGGCCTCCTCCAGGGCGCGGCGCATGCCCGGCTCGTCCAGACCGAGGGTGCCCTCGTCGCAGGCCACGGCCTGGAACATCGCCCGCCAGCCGTCGATGTCGTTCTCCACCAGCGGCTCCACCACGAGCAGGCGGGCGCCCTCGGCGCTGCCGGCCATGGCGGTGGCGACGGTGCCGAGGATGCGGACGCAGTTGTCGTACGTCCAGTCGTGCAGCACGTTCTTCAGCAGGTAGCGGTCGGCGCCCGCGGGCACCTCCGCGAAGAAGTCGCTCGGCGTGAAGGTGATCCGCTCCAGGACCGCCTCGTCCGCGACCCGGCCCAGGCCCTCGCGGCCCCGGGCGCAGACGCTGGCGCGGTCGGCCACGGTGCCCCGGGCGCCCGGGTGGGCGGCCAGGATGCCGGGCAGCAGGCCGCCGCTGCCGCCGCCGACGTCGACGATGGTCTTCACACCGCCGAAGTCGTGCTTCTCGACCAGGCAGTGGGCGACCGGCGTCGCGAGGTCGACCATGCCCTTGTCGAAGAGCTCGGCCGTCTCGGCGTCGTTCTCCAGGTAGGCGTAGAGCGACTGCCCGAAGACCTCCTGGAAGCCCGAGCGGCCCGTCTTGACGGTGTGCATCAGGCCGGCGAACGCGTCGTCGTACAGCTCGGCGGCGAGGATGGCGAAGTGGCGCTGGGTGAAGGGGTGGTCGGCGCGCAGCGGGGCGTAGGCCTCGGACAGGCGGAACTTCTCGCCGTCCCGCTCGAGCACGCCCGGCACGGTCAGCATCTGCAGCAGGCGGTACAGCACCTCGGGGTCGGTCTCGGTGCGCTCGGCCAGCTCGGCCGGCGTCATCGAACCGCCGTCGAGGATGTCGGCTATCTCCAGCCTGGCGGCGACCGCCAGTGCCCGGGCGAACCAGCCGCTGACGGCCAGCTTGAGGATTTCCATGGGATGTCTCTCTTTCGGTCGCTCAGGCGAGCCGGCGCAGCCGCTCGGCCAGCGCTGCCGGGGTGGGAGTCTCGAACACATCGGTCAGGGCGAGCCGGACGCCGGTGATGTCCTTGATCCGCTGAGCGAGGGTGGCAGCCATCAGCGAGTGCCCGCCGTTGGCGAAGAAGTGTGAGCCGGCGTCCAGGTCCTGACGCTGCAGCAGCTCGGTGAAGAGGCCCAGGACGGTCGCGGTCAGGTCGTCGCCGGCCGCCTGGGCGGCAGCGCCGCCGACGGCCGGGCCGTGCTGCTCGGCCGCCCGCTCGGCGAGGGCCAGGTAGTCGACCTTGTCGCTGCCCGTACGGGGGAAGGCGTCCACGGCGACGAACCGGTGCGGCACCACCGATCGCGGCAGCTGCCGGTGGGCGTGGTCCCAGAGCTCGTCGACGGCTTCGGGGCGGCCCGGAACCCGGACGAACGCGGCGAGGGAACCGTCCGCGCCGGGATCGCCGACGACGACCACGGCCGCGGCCTCGACGTCGGGGTGGCTGAGCAGGACGGCCTCCACCTCCGCCAGCTCGATGCGGTTGCCGCGCAGCTTGACCTGCCGGTCGACCCTGCCGAACAGGTCGATGCGGCCGTCCGGACGCCAGGAGGCCACGTCGCCGGAGCGGTGGAACCGCCCGTACTCGGCGTTCTCGCCGAAGCGTTCGGCGGTCATGCCGGGCCGCTCGTGGTATCCGGAGGCGACGCCGACGCCGGCGACGCACAGCTCTCCCCGCACACCGACCGGCAGCGGCCTGCCGTGGGGGTCGGCGATGAAGACGCGCGTGTTGGCGACGGGCGAGCCGACGTCGACCCTTCCGGTGCGGTCGGCGCTCATGCGTCCCGCGGTCGCCCAGATCGTGCTCTCGGTGGGCCCGTAGACGTTCCACAGCTCGGCGCCCGCCGCGAGCAGCGTGTCCGCCAGCTCGGCGGGAAGGGGCTCGCCGCCGGTGAGGATCGTGCGCCCGGCCACCGCCTCGCCGGCCTCGCGGGCGACCAGCCGCCAGGTGGTCGGGGTCGCCTGCAGGAAGCCGATGTCGTGGGCGGTGACGGCCGCCGCCAGCAGGTCGCCGTCCGTGCGCGCCGCGTCCGGGAGCACCACGGTGTGCCCGCCGTGCAGCAGCGGCATCATCAGTTCGAGCGACGAGGTGTCGAAGCTGTACGTGCTGAGCCAGCCGGTGGGGCGCGCCGAGCCGGCCACGCCGAAGCGGTCGGCGTAGTCGACGATGTGGTTGACGAGGCTGCGGTGCTTGATCGGGATGCCCTTGGGCTTGCCGGTCGAGCCCGAGGTGTAGATGACGTAGGCGAGGTCGCCGGGTCCGGCCGCCTCGGCCGCCGCCGTGTCCACCGGCGCCTCGGGCAGGTTCTCCCAGTCGGCGGCGGGTACGGTCGCGTAGCCTGCGGGCGCCTCGGTCCCCGCCCCGGTGATCACGGCCCGGGCACCCGAGTCCTCCAGCTGGTACGCCAGCCGCTCGGCGGGGTGGTTGGGGTCGAGGGGCATGTAGGCGGCGCCCGCGAGCCAGGTGCCGAACACGGAGGCGGCCAGGGCCGCCCCGCGCGGCAGGAGCAGCGCGACGACGTCGCCGCGCCGCACGCCGGCCGCGGTCAGCCGGGCGGCGGTGTCGGCCGCGGCGGACCACAGCGTGCCGTACGTGGCCGTGCTGTCGCCGTCGCGGACGGCCGGCGCCGTGGGGGCCGCGGCGGCGCGGCGGGCGAAGCCCGCGAGGACCGTCGGCAGGCCGATCTCGCGGTCCGTCGCGTTGGCCGCGTCGATGACGGCGTGGTCCTGCGGCGACCAGACGGGCAGCGAGGCGAGCGGGGCGTCGAGCGCGGCGCCCACGGCGACGAGCAGGGCGTCGTAGCGGCGGACCATCAGCTCGACGTCGGCGCGGTCGAGCACGCCGGTGTAGAACACGGCGCGCACGGTGGCGCTCTCCCGGCTGGCGGAGACGAAGAACTCCAGGTCGAACTGGCTGAACCCGTTCTCCACGACGACCAGCTCGGCCTCGGTGCCGGCGACGGAGAAGGTGCGCTGGTCCTCCACGAAGGGCACGTAGTTGAACACGTGCTTGAACAGCGTGTTGCGCCAGCCCGAGCCGTCGCGCTCGACCATGTCGAGGACGTCGTCGGCGGGCACGTCCATGTGCGCCATCGCTTCCATGAACGTCCGCCGGGTCAGGGCGGCAAGGTCCCGGAAGCTTGCGCTCCGCTCCAGCAGGAGGCGCAGGGTGACGAGGTTGCTGTGGTAGCCGACCGTGTTCACCGCCTCGCGGGGACGGGTGTTGACCGGCGAGCCGATGGCCAGGTCCGGTCCTGCGCCGTGAGCGGCGAGGAGGACCGCGTAGGCGGTGAGGAGGACGACCGACTCGGGAGCCCGCAGCTCGCGCTGCAGACGTCGCACGACCTCGTGGGCCTCCGGCGACAGGACGTGGGTGACCTCGTCGCCCCGGAGGGTGGTCACCGCCTGTTCCCGCTGCTCGCACCACAGTTCCAGGCCGGACGAGCGGAAGCCCGCCATCTTCTCGCGCCAGTACTGCCGGCTCTCCTCGGACGTCTCCGGCCCGTGCCAGGCGGGGACCTCGTCGAGCACGGGCGGCTCACCGGCGGCCACCGCCTCGTAGAGGGAGACGAACTCGGCGCGCAGGATCGCCGTCGACTGGACGTCGGACACGGCGTGGTGGACCGCCAGGCAGAAGACGTCGGCGTCCGGGCCGTGCAACAGCAGCGCCCGGACGAGCGGGCTGCCGTCCGTGGTGAACGGCGCGGCCACGAAGGCGGTCAGGGCGGCGAGCTCGTCCTCCGCGCCCCCGTGCCGCTCCGCCTCCTCCAGACCGACGGCCAGGGACGCCGGTACGGACTTGATCAGTCCGGTTTCATCGCGGTGGTAGACGGTGCGCAGCACCTCGAAGCGCTCCACCAGCAGTTGTACGGCCTTCGCGGTGGCGGCGGCGTCGAGGCGGCCGCGCACCCGTATCGCGAGCGAGAGGTTGTTGGCGCCGCTGTCCGGGACGAGCTCGTCGAGCAGCCAGAGGGTGTGCTCCTTGCGGGGCGGGCGGACGTGACCGGCCGGCAGGTCGTCGTTGCTCACGCGCCGGCTCCCGGCTGGGCGGCCAGCACACCGGCCACGGACGCCGTGACCTCGGGGGTGCGCAGCAGATCGCGGTGCTCGACCTCGAAGCGCTGCTCGTCGCCGACCTCGATGGGGGCTATGCCCGGCGTGGTGCGCATCCGGTTCAGCCCGCTCCGCTCGCTGGCGGAGGTGATCACGGTGGCCCGCTGCCAGCCCGGCCGCGGGTCGAGGCCGGCGGCGGTGGCGAGGTAGGACATGAACGAGCCGACCAGCGCGACCAGTTCCCCGGCGTAGTCCTCGTCCAGCCCGGCGCGGCGGAGCGCGGCGGTGCCGATCGGCCGGAAGGCCGCGTAGAGGCCGGCCGCGAACTCGACGGGCGCGACGTCGTCCTTCGCGGCGAGCCGCTCGGCGGTGCCGGACAACTCCTCGATCTCCTCCGCCGTCAGAACGGTGGTCATGTTGCCGATGACACGCCCGAACTGGAGGTGGACCGTGGGCACGTCGACGAGCTCGGGGTCGAAGACGACCACGCGCGGCGCGGTTCCCTGCTGTGCGGCGATCTTCTCGGCCAGGACTCCCGCGAACACCGAGCCCGCGCAATACCCCATGACCGCACGGACCTTGCGGCCGCTCGCGGCCACCTCCGACAGCCAAGGCTCCAGGTACGCCTCGCCCAGCGCGTCCGTTCCGGGGTCGCGGACCGGGGCGACCGTCTGCCACAGGGCGCAGTCGAGATTCAGGCCGGGCGCCAGGTCGGCGAATCCACCCTCGTTCCGCCCCGTCACCGGGAAATCGGCGGCGAGCACAATGTCGGTGGCGGCTCCCGCGTCCAGCACGACATTCCACACGGTGGGGTTGGGGTTGGACATTGAATTTTTCCCCCGAATATCGAAAATCCAGCGACTGATTCGGTCAATTCCCCGACCCTCTCCGGTCAGGCCAGCTGGATCCTAGGGTCAGCCAATCCGCCCTGTCCACAGCTCTTGATCATGGAACGAGGCCTCCGAACGCCCCTGAACTCCCGGGCGACTTCGCGCCACCGCGATAGATTTCAGTCACACTCGGAGGGGATTTCAGACAGCCGACCGCCACATATGATCCGTTTTGTCCACAGGCCCGCCGAGCCCCTCCCCTGCACACCGAGGCCCGTAAAGGCCTCGCAGGGCGGCCTCCAGCACCCGCGAGAAACTCCTGAATGCCCTATTTGCGATGTGACCGCCCGCATACGAAAACATATGAAGCCGTCGGCTTTCCCTGAGAAGCCGGAGCGCCGCGCCGAGGACACCCCCTCGGCGCCTCGGCGCTCAACGCCCCGGCCGGTGCGGGGCACACCGGGATCCAAGCCCCTGGCGACGAAGGCCGCCAGGCCAGCCCGGCTCTGCGTGACGACCGTTCCGCAGGGGAGTTGCCGTGGACGGTCGCGGGTACGTGGAAGAACTGGAGCAAGCGGGAAGAGGTCCCGTGGACCGACGCCGCTTCGTCATCGCCTCACTGGCACGCTCGCCTGAACCGGCGCCCACTGGGCCGCCACCGCCCCCTCAGCCTCGCCGCCACCCACGGGCGCCGCGTCGGCGCCGGCGCCGCGGGCTCTTCGAAACCCGCCTGGACACCCTGCGACACCTGGACGACGCAGTCGGCTCCACCCCCGCCCATGATGCCGCCCTCGCCGAACTACGGCTGATCACCGGCGTGCTCACCACCAGCACCTACAGCGACACCACCGGACGACGTCTGTACGCGGCCGCCGCCGAGGCGTGCCGGCCGGCCGGATGGTGCGCGTACGACAACGGGCGCCTGGCGGACGGCGAGAAGCACTTCACCGCCTCGCTGCGCGCCGCCGCGACCGAAGGCCACGCCACCCTGGGCGCAAGCACGCTCGCCTTCTGGGCCAACCTCCGCTACAGCGGAGGCGACCCCTACGGCGCCCTCGGCCCTGTCGAGCGCGCCCTCGACAACCAGTACAAGATCACCTCCGGCCGGGTAGTGGCCATGCTCCACACCCGAGCGGCCCGCGCCTACTCCAAAGCCGATGAACCCACCGCCGCCTACCGCGCCATCGACGCGGCCTTCGCCGCATACGACCGCGCCGGGCCGCCCAGCACGATCTGCCTTCGATGTTCGATGTACTGGATGACCCACGGCGAAGTCCACGAGGTCGCCGCCTCCTGCGCGCTCCCCCTCAGCGAACCTGCCCGCGCACTGGAACACTTCGACGCGGCCCTGCGGCACGAGGACCCGTACGGCACCCGCACCGAGGCCCGCGGCGCCGGGATCTACCTCGCCCGCCAGGCCGAAGCCCACCTCGCCCTCGGGGACATCGACGCCGCCGTCGCCGCTGCCGAGCGGGCCGTCGAGCAGCTCGAAGGCGCGGACTCCGCTCGGGGTACCAGCGCCCTCACAGACCTGCGCGGCCGGCTCGCCGCCCACCGCACTGCGCTGCCCGTCGCCGGCTTCCTCGACCTCGATGCCCAGCCTCAGGTCGCCCTGGTCGCGATGGATACCACGCCGAGCCTCGACTACTCGACGTGGGCGGCCATCGCTCCCCTGGACAAAGTCGCCGCCCCCGGCCGACCCGGTGTGGCCGCTCACCTCCGGGGTCGGCCGGAATACGGCAGAACCGTGTTGTGGGCTCAAGCCCTCGCAAATCCACGAGCTGTGATGCTGTGTCCGGAGTGGTTCTGGTGGCATGCGGCCCCGAACCAGGATCACGAGGAGGTCAAGGAGATCGAGGAGAGTAGGCCAGCCGATTCACCGGTGAGGGAAGGCCGGTCAGGTGCCGTTCAGGTGCTGGCGGATGCACTGCGTGTACTGGTGGAAGCTGTCGGGCTGGTAGCACTCCTGCGTCTTGTTCGCGTACCAGAGCATGAAGACGGCGACCAGCCCGGACACCACGATCGCGAGGAACGACGCCACCAAGGCGGTGACGGCCTTGCCCCGGCCGACGCCAGTCCGCCTGGCCGTCATCAGCGCGGCGATGCCCAGGATCAGGCCGATCACGGCGAGCGGGCCGCCGATGAAGACGACCGAGGTACACAGGCCGATGATGCCCAGCGTCATGGCGGCCGTGGCCAGGCTGTTCTTCGGCGCTGTCAGGCCCGGCCCCATTCCGTTCGGCGCCGTCCGAGCCCGTACGGCTCGGTCCTCAGCGGACACCGTGTGGTTCAGCGGCGTCTCGATTCCCTGGGCGTTCATCAGCCCGTCCTTCCGTCCCGTCAACTGGTGAGACCCTGATTCTGGGTTTCGGAGCCCACGGGCACATCACGGGAAGGCGGGAGAATTCACTCCCCCTATCGGGGGAGGCCGCCAGTGGCTCCACTTATTCAGGTGCGCTCTTCGCCTATCGCGGCGAGCCGGAGAGCCGGCGAGCTGAAGGTTCCCGGGAGACTGCCGGCTCCGCAGCAGAAAAGGAAGGAACGAATCGCTTGCCCTCTCCTCATGTCCCCTGTTCGCTCTGGCCGGACAGCTGCGCCCATGCACCTCACGCACTCCCCGGAGTCGCACTCTGACACAAGATTCACAACAGCATGTCACTTCACCAACGCCGATACCCGCCACCTGAGAAATACCGGAACGCGCACCTCACGGCGTGCGTTCAAGCCAATCTTCCAACGGTCACTTGCACGGCAGTCGTACCGGGCCGATAGTGAACCCTTCGCTCTTGAGTGGCGCATCGAAGGAGTGGTCCAGAATGCCGGGTGCTGGCGAACCTGTGGAATACCCACTCGTCAATGGTGACTTCGTGGACCCGCAGTCCGTCACTGTCGGGCCGGATGGGTACCTTTGGGTGACGACCGAGAGCACCGGGCTCGTCCAGGTGAATCCGACAAGTCTTGCCAACCAACTCTCGGTCACCGACGAAGTCCCCACTCCCTGCATCGGAATCATTCCGGACCCCCGCCCGACGCGAACGGACGGGAGGAAGGCCGTATGGTTCAGCTGTGTCTCCGATTGGGCCGGAGACTCGGTCGTCCAATACGACATCGTGAACCAGAGGCGACTCTCCGGGGTCAAGCTTGCCTATTACTCCTGGGTCCAGACCCTCACGTGGCTGCTGATCGATACGGGCGCCGCCGGGACACCCGCGTATTCCTATTGGATCGTGTTCGTCGAGCCCCTGAATACTGTGGCCGGATATTATGACGTGGAAGACGAGTCCGGTATTCCCGGCACGTATCCGTTTCCGGACGCCCAGCAGAACCCCGTCTACGACACCTGGCTCTGGTCCGTGGCCGTCACCGCTCCGGCGAACGCGAAATCACCCGGCGATTTCACCTATTGGACGACGGGTCAGGCCAGCACGGGAGACTACCCGCGGAAGACGAACAGCCTGTACAGGTACAGCCCCGCCAAGGACGAGCAGCCTGAGCCCATTCCGCTCCCCGGGGGAAGCAGCCAGAAGCCGGTTCACGTCGACGCCAGCCCCAACGGGGACGCGGTGTGGGTAGGAACCGAAAACCCGAACCAGATCTGTCGGTACGACACAGCCCTCCGCAGCTGGACGCAGCGGTTCATCGCCGGATTCGGCGCGCCTCGGCAAATGATGCTGGGCACGGACGGAAATCTCTGGGTAGCGACCAGCAAGGGGATATCGCGCTTCCGTACGGACAAGAACATTACCGAGCTCCCGGGCCCGTCCCTGCCGAACGGCGGCGACGCCATGGGGCTGTGCGTGGACAAGCACGGCAAATGGGTCTGGTACACCAACCCGACCAACAAGTCGATCGGGCAGTACCCGATTCCCGATGACCCCGAAAGCCCCTGCGAGAAAACCCAGTTCGTGACCCAACTGGTGACGGAGACAGCGCCGGGGCAGCACACCGGAATGTCGGGCGTGGTTCAGTACATCAGCAACGGCCTGCCCATCCCCGGCGTGCCGCTCACCTGCCGTGTGGTCTCCGACGGAGGCACGACGTTCAGCGATGGAACGACAGAGACCCTCCTGACCACGGACGCCCGGGGCCGGGCCGCGCTCCCCGCGCTGCGTGCCGGCCGTGAGGAGGACCGGGTGGTACTGAAGGTCGGCCACGGGGACTCGGAGCCACCCACCACGATCTCCCTCTGCGTGCGATCCGATCCGGACAAGGTTGCTGAAGCGAATGAATCGTGACTTCTCCGCGGAATCCAGGATCACCGCGACCGTGGGGGGAGAGCCCGTCGTGGAGACAGACCTTCCGGATCCGGTCTGGTCATCCATATGAACGAAAAGTCCGATCGGGCATTTCCCGGCGCGCAGGCACGCCGGTACAACTCCAGTCATGACTATGACTCTTCGGCGTTTACGATCTCGGCATCTGCCCTCGCGGGGCCGGCCGCCACCCTGGCCTTTCCGACAAGCGCGCGGACAGCGCCAGTGACCACGTACAAGCCCGGTCGGTACGACCTGATTGTCGAGGACGTATATGCCGTCGCCCCACAGAGCACCGTTGACCTCAGCGACCGTTGCGTGGAGCCCTTCGGAATCCTCACCATCACGCAGGGCAACAACAGCTATAGCCACTTCCAATCTCCCCAAAAGCATCAACCTGAACGAGGGCAGGCAGGTGGCCACCATTCTCAAGAATGGGAACTGGGGAAAGGGTGGGACTCAGCTGAACTTCCGAAGCCTCAGGGAGTCAGGTCACTATATGTGGGACTGTCACCTGGAGAGGGACGCGCAAGTCAACGTACATTTCTTGATCCAGCGTAACGACCAAACCAATATACGGCCGTTCGAGAGTTACTTGAGGCACTCCGCGAGAGAGTGGTCATCGCGGTAAGTCCACTGCTCGATCTCATTAAAGAGTGACGACTTTTGTAGTAAATGGTGAGACGGCGGTAGCCAGTCAGCCACGACATCGTGCGCCTGCGAGTTCGCCACCCTCTTTCACCAAGCGTGTCCTGTGCCCGCCGACCCTGTGGCCAGTCATGAGGAGTGGGCGGTAGGGATGGTTCGTGCAGGGGCAGCAGGCTGCTGACCCAAAGGGACACCACCAGGTCGCCGGGCCCTGGCGGACAGCGAGGTCCGTGCTGCGCCTCGGGAAGGCATCCCCGAGTGTGGACCCTAGCGACCGAACTTGCAGTGCTGAAGCCTGAGTTCCGCTCGTAGTTTCACTTCGTTCACCGAGCTGAGGAACAGGAACGAGGGGATCACTATGCGCAACCTGCAAAGGCTCGGCCTCGTTGCGGCAAGCGCCGCCCTCCTCGTGAGCGGCGCTCTGACAACAGCACCGGCGGCGTCCCAGGGCAAGCCCCCCAGGTGCGAGGTGAGCGCCGTGCCGAGGTAGTCGTACACCTCGATCAGCAGGTCGTTCCCGCTTGCCCGGACGACAGACTGGTGGAAGAGCGCGTCGACGGCCGTGGCCGCGGACGCGTCCTCGCCGGTGGTGGCCGCTTCGGCGTCGGCCAGCAGCTCCCGAAGCTGCTGCACCTGTCCGTCACTACGGCGCAGGGCCGCAGCGCCCGAGGCGTACTCCTCCAGAACGGTCCTCAGTTCCAGTACGTCGTCCCGCTTCGCGGAGCCTTCCCGCCGCACCATGACCGACTGGAGCTCGCTGGAGGAGCGGACGTAGGTGCCGTCACCGGCTCTGGGCTCCAGCAGGCCGAGGTGCACCAGCGCGCCGATCGCCTCCCGCAGCGTGCTGCGTCCGACGCCGAGCTCCTCGATGAGTGCCTGTTCCGGCGGGATGCGCGTCCCGACCGGCCAGCCTCCGTTCTCGATGTGCGAGCGGAGACTCTCCACGAGCTGGGCGGACAGGCTGGCCGTCCGCCGCGGTGCGCTGATGCGTTTCATGGAAGCACCACACAACGGGTGCGGGCCTGCGACTTGCCGATCGCCGGCGACTGGTGGTTGCGCACGGCGCCCTGGGACAGTCGGAGCGCCGTGGTGATGTCGGCCACGGCGCCACCCTCGGTGGCGGTGGGCAGCGCGTCCGCCTCCCGCCCGGTCAGCGGGCTCACCTCGTCGGCCGGCGCTTCCGCGGCCAGGGCCGGGCCCACGAAGCGCAGGCCCGCGTGGACGCAGCGGGCTCGCGTCGGCCAGTTACTCGGGCGGGGAGCCCTTTACGACGTGTCCGGCCGCGCCCTCAGCCATCGCCCGCGAGAGGTAGCCGGGCCAGCTGAAGGCCATGCACGAAGGCAGCAACACGGCCCCGCCGACGCGACCTTCAGCGAGATCATCGTGCGGGGCCGCACAGACCCGACAGCACTGCACGGCTTCCTACGGACCCGCCAGTTTCGTTTGGATCAGTCAGTCGTTGGGCTGGCTGTGCCGATGACTGATGCGCAGTGGGCGCAGACCGAGCCGTCGTCCCTGGACCGGGCTTCGCACGGAGCCGGTGGTGACTCTCCGATGGGAACTACCACCGTACAAGTGGTGTTTCCCGGACAGCACACGATGCGCCACCCCACTGCCCCTGCAGACACCCGCGATGGGTTCCCCGCCGGCGACCTCTCGGGTTTCCGGTCGCCTGTCACCCGCATACTGCTCGCCAGTGACGGTTTGACCACCGTCCTGCTCCAGGCGCTCACACAATCAGCCCTCGCACCACAGGTGGACGGCATCGAGACGACGCCGGGACAGCATGTGGAGGCGACCGCACGCGGGCTGCTCCGCCTGGCGACGGGCGACGTGTGCCTGGTGCGCCGTACCCGGTTGGTCAGCCGTACCGGTGAGGTGGTGTCGGCGAACATCGTGACGGTGCAGGCCGGACAGGACGCACGGATCGACGCGGCGATGCGGGATCGTACGCGCCCCATCGGGTTCGCGTTCGCCGCGGCGGGCTTGCCGATGAACCGCCGTATCAGCCGAATCGGCCTGACAAGCTGGCCGCAGGCCCCGGACACCCCTTGCGCTTTCAAGGCCTACACCCTGAACGCCGACGATGGGCCGTGGGCGTATATCCGCGAACTGTTCAGCCCTCGGATCGTTCCACCCGGGATGCGGACCGAGCCCGGCATGCGAACCGAGCCCGGGATGCGGACCGAGGCGGCGGCAGCCGGGGAGCGTGCTTGAGATGTTCCGTGACGCCCTGATCGGCGCCCTCGCCGCGGGCGGCGCCCGCGTCGCCGTCCTCGACGAGACCACGGCCTGTTCCTACGCCGAGTTGGATGCCTGGTCCTCCTCGCTGGCGGACACCCTTCGCCCGCTGGTGCGGACCCCGGAGGACTGCACCGCGCTCCTCCTGCCCAACGGTGGTTCCTGGCTCGCCGCGTACCTCGCCGCCCACAAGGGGGGCACGGCGGTGGCACCGATGAACGCCGTGCTCACCGAGCACGAGATCGTCCGCGTACTGGAGCATCTCCGCCCTCGGGCGCTGCTGACCAGCCCGGATCGGTCGGATGACATCAAGGCACTGTGCGCCGAGCGACGGCTGCATGTGGACGTGATCGTGGTGACGCCGGGAAGGCATGGCCTGTGCGGTCCACGCGAAGCGGCAGGGGCCGCGAAAACGCGGGCGGACACCGACCGCCTGGCGGACACCGGCCACATGGCGGACGTCAGCCGCGTGGCCGACACCGACCGCGTGGCCGACACCGACCGTGTGGCAGACACCGGCCGCCTGGCGGACACCCCTTGCATGATCATGCACACATCGGGATCGACGGGCAGCTGCCGTCCCGTGGTCCAGACGGAACGGGCACTCCACCTCGCGACCGGCTTCTGGAGCGGCCGGCACCGCGGTCCCGAGGATGTGGTGGCCGTCCCCATTCCCCTCGCGCACACGTACGGCCATCTCGCGGCGATCTCCACGCTGCTGGCCGGGGCGACGCTGCTGACCTCCTCCCGCGCCTTCGAGCCGGCCTGGTGGCTGGAACAGCTGGTCGCTCGCGACGTCACCGTCGTCGAGGCGGTGCCGACCGTCTACCGCAGGCTGCTGGAGGCCACCGGTCCGGGGTGGCGGCCGGCCGCCTTGCGGCGATGCCTGAGTGCGGGGCAGCAGACGCCCGCCGACCTGCGCCGCGACTGGCATCGGCGCACCGGCGTGGAGTTGCTGCAGAGCTGGGGGATGACCGAACTCTCCGGCGCGGGGCTGAGCCCCACCGCTGATTGCTGCCGGGACAGCGCCGGTATCCCGGTGCCGGGCCTGGAAGTCAGCGTCACCGGCCCCCAGTCCCCCGGACGCCCCGTGCCGGCCGGTAGGGTCGGCGAACTGTGGGTACGGGGCTCCCAGGTCACACCCGGCTACCGTACGAGCTCCGGACAGATGGCCTCCGTCACGGACGACGAAGGCTGGCTGCGCACCGGCGATCTGGTGGTCCGCGACGAGCACGAGTGCGTCCGTATCGTCGGACGGTCCAAGGACACCATCATGACCGGTGGGTACAGTGTGCAGCCCGCCGAGATCGAGGACGTACTGCGCACTCATCCCGAGGTCGAGGACGCCGCCGTGATCGCCCGTGCCGACCGCCGGCGCGGCGAAGTCCCCCACGCCGTGATCGTTCTCCGGCACGACAGCCGACCGGACGCCGAGGAACTGCTCAGCCACTGCCGCGGCCTGCTCGCCCGGTACAAGGTGCCCCGCTCCATCGACTTCGCCGAGCGGCTGCCCCTTTCGGCCACCGGCAAACTCGACCGTGCCGCACTGCGCGTCCGCTACAGCGCACCCGAGCAGGAGGACACTCCGCATGTCGTCGCATGACGGGACCCAGGAGACCCATGAGTCTCAGGAGTCCCAAGGGTGGGTCGCCGGTGATCCGCCTGTTGTCGTGATCACCGGTGCCACCGGCGGACTCGGTGCGGCCATCGCCACCGCCTGCGCCGAACGGGGATTCCGGCTGGCCCTTGTCGCGCGCACCCGCTCAGCGCTCGAGCACCTCGCCGCGGCGCTGCCCGCACAGCCGGGCAGTACGGTCACGACGGTGTGCGCCGATGTCAGCGACATGGCGGCCGCTGCCATCGCCATGCAGAAGATCTATGCCGACTTCGGCCGCATCGATGTCCTCATCGACAACGCCGGTGTGGAAGGCCCGATCGGCCTCACCTGGGAGATCCCCGTCGAACAATGGTGGGAGGCGGTGCGCGTCAACACACTGAGCACCGTCGCCACAGTGCACGCCGTGATTCCGTTGATGGCCCGTCATGGCGGTGGCCGCGTCATCAGCATCAGCAGCGCTGCGGGCCGGCACCGCTGGCCCACCTTGTCCTCCTACTCCGTCGCCAAGGCCGCCGGCATCACGTTCATCGAGAACATCGCCAGCGAAGCCCGCCCCTACGGAGTCCTGGCCTTCAGCCTGCATCCCGGAATCGTGGCGACCGGACTCACCACGAGCGCACTGGACGAGACCGACTCCACCGACCCCTGGCGCCGACGCCGCGCCCTCTGGCTCCGCGAGCAGATCGAGGCAGGGCGGGCCGTCCCACTCCCCCGAGCGGTCAACAGCGTCCTCGAACTGGCCACGGGCCCAGCGGCGGACCTGTCCGGCCGCTACCTGACTGTCGAGGACGTCGCCTTGTCGCGGTAGCCGGCTTCAGGGGGTGCCGCGACAGAGAAACGGGGCTGCCCGGGCCGTCGCCCGGGCAGCCCCGTTTGCCGCAAGGGCGCGGCGTTTTCATGGGGAAATTACATGATGCCAACCGTGACCATGCCTGCGGACGTCGCAGTGGGACATGCGCAGGACGTCCTGGACGCCGGGCCGCACTTCCGGCTCCACCCGCTTGGCGGTTCGGTGCTCACCGAATGCCTCATGGATGGAGAGGTGACGGTGGCGACGATGCCGTCAGGCTGAGTGCAGAACCCCGGGAGCGCGCCCCGTCGAGAACGCCCCGTCGGGGAATCGACGGGGCGTTCTCGACGGGCTCCACCGAGCATCGCCCGTTAGGACCGCGTTGCCTTCCCGCACTCGTCCCCAGAGGACTCGCTCCGCCCGACCGGCGTGGTGCGGTCGTACGGGTCGATCTCCGTGCCGGCCCCGTGCGCCCTGCGGTCTGTGCCGAAGGGCGGGGTGAAGTAGCCGGTGGGGGCGCCGCAGCCGCCATTGGTCATGTCGTACTTGTACGAGACGATCGAGAACGTGCCCGGCTCGGTGACCACCTTGTCAGGGTTGTCCCAGCTCAGGACCAGCTCGCGGCGGACGATCGTGCGCACGATCTCGCCGTCGCCGCCCGCGTCCGCGCGGGTGACCGGGTAGACGAAGGTGACATCGGCGGTCACCTGGAGCGCGCCGCGCTCGCCCTCCCGGTAAGTGAGCTGGCCCCGGGTCTTCACAACGTCTCCGACCAGACGGGTGCGGGAGGGCTGGAAGCGGCTGAAGAGAAGGAGGGGGTCGTTCTTCTCGCCCGGGGTCTGGAAAGCGGTCTTCAGAAGATCCTGGACGTCCTTCTGGTGCGGGTTGATCAGTGCAATCGCCTTTTCGGGGCGCTCGCCCCGCAGCACCCCGGGCTCCAGACCCGACGCGATAAGGAAGTCCCGACTGCTGGCGAGGGCCCGCTCGACCTCGGCCGCGCTCATCCATCCGACCGCCCCGGCCTTCGGCACGGTGATCCCCCCCGCTCCGCTCGCCCAGTCCGCCGCCGGCGAACCGCGGAACGGCTCATCCACGGTGGGTCGCTGGGCCGCCTCCGCCGGGCGGGCGGCCGGTGGCGGGGAGTCATCGCCGGCGAACAGGTCCACGACCCGCCCCGGCACGAGCGCCACCACCAGCAGCACCAGCAAGGCCAGCAGCCCGGCCACAGGCCAGCCCGTACGCCGCCTGGGCCGCGCAGGCGTATAGCTGCGCCAGCCTTCCGGTCCGGGACCGGGCTCCGCGCCCAGCCGCTTTGCCACGCCGCGGGCTCGCGCCGAGGGCTCCTTGGGCGCGTCGGCGGTACCCGCCACCGACTCGCGCAGAAACCGCTCCCACTCCTCGTCGGACCTGGACGAGCCGTCCGGCTCCGTACCCGCGCCCATCCTCAGCCCCCTGGTAATCAGTAGTCCGCGGCCCATCTCCCCTGGGACGCGTCCGCATAATGACACAGAGTGCTGACAGTGAGGCCGGCTGGGTGGACGGTACGGGCGTGCCACCCCTTCTCAACTGGTCGTCTGAAGCGCTCAGTCACAACCGACCGGTCTCATTCTGTGAGGCGTTGCAAGCGGACCAGCGGGCCAACCGCCGGCGGCGCTCTGGCTCTCTGCCTCGGGTTCGGGCTCCGCTGATGGCCCGTTCAACAGTCCTTGGGGGCAGACCTCAGGCAGGAGTACTGCCGTCGTCACGGCCCGTAGATCAGGGTCCATTTCTGATTGGGCAGTCCCTGATTATCGTTGGTCACAACCGGCGATCTGTCGCAGTCGCTCAGCCACGTCGCCCAGCCACTGGGCCCTTGGGCATAGCCGGCCAGGCAGCGGCCGTCCCTGCGAGTGACCATATGGTAGGCGCCACGGCCGTCGGCGATCTGGTTCCGTACCTGAAACGGACCGACCACAGCACGTGCCATGGGTTCAGCAGCCCGGCCCACGGCGCCCGAACTCGGCGCGAACGAGTACCGTACGTCCCGACCTGCCGGAGGCTGACGACAGAGCTGTCAACGGCTCGGGCTAGGGTCCCCGACGTGAGTGACTGCTACGACCTGTTCCTGACGGTGGACCTGCCACCGGACCTGCCCGAGCCGGTGCTTCAGGAACTGAGGTGGCTCCTGGGGCAGGCGGACATGCCAGCAGAGTTGAAGTCGACCGACTGGGAGTCATGGGGCGGTCCCTGGCAGGCCTTCGCCGGTGGCTCGGCGAGCCACTCGTTCGACGGGGCCGATGTCTCCCTGCTGGTCCGTGCCGTGGACAGGTCCAACCTGGACGGCAGCGAACCGTGGGCCCTGACCATCCGGACGTGCGTCCACGAGGACGACTTCGGGGTGATGATGGAGGTCGTCGGGTGGCTTCTTCGACACGCGACCACGCAAGGGTGGGTCGGGTTCGTTCGTGACTCCGGCCTGGGCCAAGTCCAACATCTTGTGCGCCACGAGGATGGCTTCGATCTTGTCGACGTCCGCCCGGCCGACCGGCAGGAGCGTGTTCCCTGGTCATCGCGGTAGCCCGTCTCCAGGTGGGGCATGCGGAACGGCTGACAATGGTCAGTTGGCGCCGACCGACCGGCCGGGACGGCAACGGGGCATCGTGCAACTTCCGGACGACGGCACCCACCGCGGCCCATACCGCCGGGGACGCGGTCGACGGCTCGCCGAGGCGGCCGAGCGCCGTCCCCGGGACCGCGGCGATCGCGAGCACGGGCGGCTTGCGCCACAGGACCTCCGGGGTCGGGACCGGCGCCAAGGCCATCGCCTCGGCCTCGACGTCGATGCGTGCCTGATCGGCGTCCACCTTCAGGAACACGTCGCCGACGCGCAGGGTCGCGCGCTCGGAATGGGCGACGACGACCTTGACCTCATCCATGGCGACCAGTGTCCCGGAATGACCGCCGACATCACCGGGTTTATCGCGTGCGATTGCGCAGCTGACCATGTCCCTCTACCCGGCGGCCTCGCGTACGACACAAACCGCTGACCAGCTCCTGAAGTATGGGCAGAGAAGTCCTGCTGCCCCCGGTCACCGCGCAGGCGCGTGCCAGCCGGGAGCGGGCACGCGGCTGCGCGATGCATTACTGAAGAATCGTCACTGGGCCCAGTGCAGCAAGACTGAGCTGCGGAGTATGAGTACTCGGCCTCACGGTATAGGACCTCACCACCACTGGTGGATCCTGTGTGAGGAATAGTGCCGCCCATACACCACTGGGATGCCCTGTCGGCTTCCTGGAGAAGTTCCCTTCCAAGGTCGCAAGGTACGTTCCCTCGCTTGTCGAGTGCACCTCACCTGAATAGATGGCACGCACCGCTTCGTCATGAGTTGTGGCCACAACCCTGATATTCGCAGGGCGCTCTTCACCCCATTGGACCGACCATTGCTGGACAGCCTCACGGATCTGACTGAGCGTCGATACATCCATCCCAGCCTCCGCTGCCCGCCCGTCCCCTGCCTTTGGTTGCCCACTCGCCGCAGGGTATTAGCCCTCGTTCAGGGGCCAGGACTGCCGGGCCCCTACGGGGTGCCGACAATGCCCGCGTCGTGGGCCAGGAGGCCGGCTTGGGTGCGGTTGACGCAGCCCAGTTTGTCCAGCATGCGTGAGACGTAGCCCTTGATCGTGGCCTCGGAGAGGAAGAGCCGGGCCGCGATCTGCGCGTTGGACAGGCCCTCGCCGAGGCCGGCCAGGACCTGGACCTCCCGCTCGGTCAGCGCGGCGACCAGGTCACGGGCGCGGTCGCGGGCGGAGAGGATGTCCGTCGACGCGGCAATGAGCCGGCGGGCGGCGGAGGGTGAGAGGACCGTGTGCCCCTGCGCGGTGGTCCTGACGAGTCCGATCAGTTCCTCCGGCGGGGTTGACTTGACCAGGAAGCCGGTCGCGCCGGCCCGCAGTGCACGCAGTACGTACTGATCGGCGTCGAAGGTCGTCAGCACCACGATGTTCGGCGGCTCCGCGAGCTCGTTGATGCGTTCGATCGCGGTCATCCCGTCCATGCCCGGCATGCGCAGGTCCATCAGAACGACGTCCGGGCGGCTGCGCAGGACGGCCTCGATGCCGGCCGCGCCGTCGTGAGCCTCGTCGACGACCTCCAGGTCCTGGGCCGAGTCGAGAATGGTGCGCAGGAAGACGCACACCATGGGCTCGTCGTCGACCACCACGACTCGGGCCACGCTCACACCGCCGATTCCGCGGTCGGGACGTACGCGGGCAGCGTCGCCTCGACGCTGAACCCGCCGTCGGGACGGGGTCCGGCACGCAAGGTGCCGTGTACGAGTTCGATGCGCCGGCGCAGATGCGCGATGCCCAGGCCGGAGCCGGTGTCCGCGAGGACGCTGTTCGCTTCGCCGGTCGGGGGCGTGTTGAGAATGGTGAGTCGCACCCGGGCCTCGTCGTACTCCACTCGCACGGTCACCCGGGCGCCGGGCGCGTGCTTGTGGACGTTGGTCAGCGCCTCGCGCAGGACGCGGTAGGCGGTGCGCCCGACCACCGGTGAGGCGAGCGCCGGGTCGCCGTTCTCGATCAGCTCGGTGGGTGTGCCCACCGCCGTCGACTCGGCGACCAGGTCGGCGAATCCCCCCACGGAGGGCGACCGGTCGCCCTCGGGCGTGGTGCGCAGGATGCCGACCAGGTCTCGCAACTCCTCCAGCGCCTGGCAGCCCGCGGCGCGCAGTTCCTCCGCCGCCTGCCGGGTCCCTTCATCCTGTGCCGTCACCCGCAGGGCGCCGGCCTGCAGCACCATCAGGCTCACCCGGTGCGTGACGACGTCGTGCATCTCCCCGGCGAGCCGGGCGCGTTCCTCGGCGCGGGCCTGTTCGGCGAGCAGGAGCTGTTCCCGCTCGGCCCGGTCGGCGCGTTCGACCAGGGCGAGAACCATCCGGCGGCGCGCGTCGAAGTACAGCGCCAGCAACGGCCCGACGGCGGTGCGCAGCAGCCCGATCGTCATGACGGTGACCGACGGCTCCCAGGGCCGCATGATGACGAGAGTGAAGGCGGCGAGCGCGAGGAACGCGGTGCGGCGGTTCTGCTGGTAAAAGAACGGGCCGTAGGCAGCCACCACGGTCGCGTAGGGGGCCCACACGTTGGTGTCGTGGGCGGGCGTCAGCGTGTCGGCCGGTGAGATCAGCAGCGTCACCGCGATGGTGAACGCGCCGAGCACGCCGACGACGGTGAGCGGGGCGACGCGACGGAAGGCCAGCGAGGCGCAGGCGAGCGCCTGCACGCCCAGCATGAGCCAGGCGAGGGTATCCGGGCGGTCCGGCCACCAACTGGCGCCGATCAGCGTGGTACCGGTGTCAAGCAGCACGAAGCCGGCCGCGATCGCCACGTCCACAGCCAACCGGTGCCGACGGTGCCACGGTTCGTCCATCATGACGCTCACCGTAGGCCATCCGGGGCGCCGCCCCGCCGGTGCCGGGGTTACCCCCTACCTCTGCCTCGGGCGGACCCTACGAAAGTCGCATGCGGCCCGCGACGACCAGCCGTTCGTCTCTCCGGGAACCGACCTCTCGCCCCTGCCGCACGACGGGACCGCTGCCGTGGAATAGGGGTATGAATGCGACAGGCAACCTCACCATGACGGCTCCCCGGCCGGCTCGCTATGCGATCGACACGAACAGCTCGTCCATCACGTTCAAGAGCAGACACCTCTTCGGTCTCGTGAGGGAGATCGAGTCGGTAGGGGGCTGCCATGTCTAGCGCGGTCGTGGTTGATGACCTGCACAAGAGTTACGGCGCGGTGCGGGCCGTGGACGGGGTGAGCTTCACCGTCGAGCACGGGGAGATCTTCGCGCTGCTCGGTCGCAACGGCGCAGGCAAGACCACCACCATGGAGATCCTCGAAGGGTTCCGTACCCAGGACGGCGGACGCGTCGACGTCCTCGGCCTCGACCCGGGCGACCGGTCCACGGCGCGTACCCTGCGCGAGCGGATCGGGCTGGTGCTGCAGGACATCGCGGTCGAGCCCTACCTCACCGTCCGCGAGACCATCGCCCGCAACGCGGGCTACTACCCGGCGCCGCGCGATGTCGACGAGGTGATCGGCCTGGCCGGCCTCGCCGGGCAGGAGAAGAAGAAGGTCCGCACGCTCTCCGGCGGCCGGAAGCGGCGCCTGGACCTGGCACTGGGGATCATCGGGAACCCGAGCTTGCTGTTCCTCGACGAGCCGACGACCGGATTCGATCCGAACGCGCGCCGCGGCGCCTGGCAGCTCGTGAGGAACCTGCGCAACGCGGGCACCACGATCCTTCTCACCACGCATTACATGGAGGAGGCGCAAGAGCTCGCCGACCGTGTGGCCGTGATCTCCGCCGGACGCATCGTCGCCGAGGGCACCCCCACGACCCTCGGGGGGCGCGACACCGCCCGGGCCCGGATCCGCTTCGCGCTGCCGCCCGGCAGCACGGTCGCCGACCTGCCGGTGGTTGCCGAGACGGACGAGGACGGCCTGGTCACCGTGGAGTCCGCAGAGCCGACGGGCACCCTGCACCAGCTCACCGACTGGGCGCTCAGGCGCGGCACCGCGCTCGCCGGGCTGACGGTCGACCGCCCGAGCCTGGAGGACGTCTATCTGCGCCTGACCACCCAGGATCAGAGCGCGCTCGAACACACACCGGAAGGGAACGCTTCATGAGCATCGCCGCTCCCCGCGCCGCAAGCCGACAAGGGCGGCGACCTCCGCGGCGGAGGCGCGGCCAGACGGGCGACGCGGTGCTCCGGCCGACGCCGTGGCCCGCTCTGCTGTGGCATCAGATCCGCTATGAGCAGCTCACGTTCTGGCGCAACCCGCAGAGCGCGTTCTTCACGTTCGTCTTCCCGGTCGTCGTCATCGCGATCTTCGGCGGGCTGTTCGGCGGTATCGGCAAAAGCGAGTTCTACTACGGCCGGTCCGCGCTGCAGTACTACGTTTCGACGATCGCCGCCGTATCCGTCCTGGGCTCCTGCTACAGCCAGTTGGCGATCGTGCTCGCGACACGGCGCCGGAATGGGATCCTGAAACGGGTGCGGGCGACACCGCTGCCCGCGTCCGCGTACTTCGTAGGACTCCTGGCGCACTGCGTCGTCGTGAGCGTCGTCGACGTCCTGCTGATCACCATGGCCGGCCGGCTCTACGGGGTCTCGCTGCCCGCCTCCTCGCAGCTGCCCACGCTGGCCCTGACGCTTGTGCTCGGCGCCGCCGCCTTCTGCGCTCTCGGGGTCGCGGTGGCGTCGCTGATCCGCAACGCGGAAGCCGCGCCGTCGGTCGTGCAGTTCGTCCTGTTCCCTCTGGTGTTCATCTCGGGCACCTACATGCCGATCCACTCCGGCCTGCTGAACGGCATCGCCGACGCGCTGCCGGTGAAACCGTTCAACGACGCCCTGCTCCGCGCGTTCACCACCGACCACACCGGCCTCCCCTGGCGGGACCTCGGGGTCCTGCTCCTGTGGGGCGCGGCCGGCGCGGTGGTGGCGGTGCGCCGGTTCCGCTGGGACCCGCGCGCGGAGTGACCGGTCTCTCCTCCCGGGGGACCGGCCGGTCGATCCGGTCTCAGGACCGGCCGTCCCTTCGGCACGGTCATCACCAGGACATGAGCCCCCCGGCCGGCCGTAGCCATCCAGGAGTTCATCTCGGTCCGCCTACCCGGCCGAGGAAGAGTGGACGGCCGTTCAGAGGTGCGCGAGCAGGAAGTCCCTGAGCTCGGCGTCGGTCATCGGCCCCGCGCTGTGCGCCGCCACCGCACCTTCCCTGAGCAGGACGACGGACGGGGCCCCGGTGACGCCGTACCGCTTGGTCGCCTTCGGGCAGCGGGTGATGTCGATCTTCATGACCATCAGGCGGTTCGCATACTCCTCGGCGATCCGACCCACGACGAGGTCCATTGCCCGGCACGCCTCGATCGCCTTCGGCCACGTCCCCGAGAAGTAGGCGAGGACCGGGCCATCGCTCATCCTGAGGACGAAGTCGACCTCCTCGTCCTCCAGTGGCTGATGAACGCGCCTGGGCATCGGAGCTCCTGATCTCGTGATCGACGTATCGGGGCACCATCATCGCCTGTGACAGACGCGTTCGACGCCGACCGCGGCCGGGTCCCGGTCTTCTCCGCGTCCGGGGCGTAAGCCGGCGAAGGGTCGGCCCCCCCCCCGAAGCAATCGGCGACCTGATCGACGCCTTCGAGAACGGTGACACGTCCCGAGGCGACCTTTCGTCGCCACCTCGGTGCTCCTGCTGGTGGCCGAGGGCAGGATCGGCCTGGACGCACCGTCGGCCTGGACGCGCCGGCCGATGACTACCTGCCCGAGTTCGGTCTCGACCGGCGGATCACTGTGCGGATGCTGCTGCAGCACACCAGCGGGGCCTTCAACACACCGGCGAGCTCTACGAGGACGGGACGATCGTGCCGGGGTCCCCTGGCATGGCAAGGAGTGGGTGGACAACCGGTTCAAGACCTACCTGCCCGAAGAGCTGGTGCGGCTGTCCTTGTCCATGCCGGCGCGGTTCGCGCCGGGTACGGGCTGGAGCTACGCGAACACCAACTACGTGCCGGCCCGGCTGGTGGTCGAGAAGGTCACCGGTCGTTCGTTCGCCGAGGAGCTGCAGCGGCTGATCCTGGGACCGCTGGGGATGACCGGCACCGTGGCGCCGGCCGCCTCGCCGGAGAAGTACGGATCCGGCGAGCTGCTGAAGCTGGTGCAGGTACGGACGTTGGCCGCCGCAGGCGTGCCACTGGCGTGCCACTGGCCGAGATCGGGCCCATGCTCGATGCCGACGCCGCCCGGTTCGGCGCCGCGCTCGTCGACGCCGAGCGGCAGCTCACCGAACGCATCGATGAGCTGGTCGCCCGCCGCGGCTCACTGCACCGGCTCGGCGACGGCGACCGGGCCCTGCTGCCCGACCGTGCCTGCGCGGTCCTGGACCGGATGCCCGGCCTCGGCTTCGGCCCCGACTACGTGGCCGCACACCGCGAGGCCCTGGTACTGGCCCGGGCGCTCGTTCCGGAGGGCTTCGACGGCTTCCTGGCCCAGATCGAACGCGGGCTGGACGACCCCGAGTGCATCGACCTGATCAAGCGCGGCTGGGAGGCCGAGACCTGGTAACCGGACGACCCGAGGATCGAAGAACTCGCGACCGCCATGGCCGACTGACCGCGCTCACCGAGGCCAAGCTCCACTCCGCGGGCGTACCCATGCCGCACCGGTGACGGAGTCCTCATGCCCGCTCTGCACACGAATCGGGGGCGGTCTCGGTTCTCAGGTACCCCCTCGCCTCCCCCGCGCGGGCGAGGCGGCCAGGACCACCGGAGGACGCTAGACGCGAGCCACGGGGTGAGCATGGCTGTACCCGAACTCCCGGGTGAAAGGAAGACCGCGATGAGCCACAACCCTCCCCACCTCGACGTGCCGCGCCGCATCAAGTGGGTGGCGTACGCCATCCCCCTGTGCGCTCTCCCCTCGGGGCTGTGGCGCATCGCGCTCGTCACCGGCTGGCCCGACTGGTACGCCGGGCACGACTGGCTGCCGGGCGAACGGCCGTACGTCCTCTCGCTCTCGCTGATCGCCGAGTGCCTGGCCCTGCTCACCCTGGGACTCGTCCAGCCCTGGGGCGAACGGCTGCCAGCCTGGGTTCCCTTCGCCGGCGGCCGCGTGCTGTCAGTCCGCGCGGTCGTCGTCCCGGCCTCCATCGGCGCCTTGCTGACTACCGCCCTGGCCGCGTACGTCACCCTGAACTACCTGTTCCATTTCGTTCCCCCGCTGAACGACACCGGCGAGGCCTTCCCCACCAGCGGCCCGGGGGCATGGGCCTTGTGGGCCTGCTACGCCCCGATCCTCGCCTGGGGACCGCTGCTTGCGGTGGCAACGCGGGCCTACCACCTGCGCCGGGCCCGTGGCGGGGTTCCGGCTTTCGGGTGAGACCGGATCCGGCCGCTTGCCCCTAGCCCCTCGACGCAGCCGAGCCCAGTGGTAGGGCCTGTCAGCAACTCTGGGGCCGGCCCCGAGACTCCCTCCTCCAAGTTTTCCTCCGGCTGCGCCTTTGCCGACCCGCACGGCCAGCCGTCTGGTGGGGCTGGACGGCGAACGTGCACTGCACGAAAGCGCCGCTCAGGCCCCCGGCGCCGCCCCCGCCCCCGCCACCGCCACCGCCCGGGCCCGGTACCCCCCAGCCGCTCAGGTCCCGCCGCCGCCTCTGCCGCCGCCTCCGAACCCGCCGGATCCGGCACCCCAGACGTAGGCCGTAATCTCACGGCCCCTGGAGGGCACCCGGTAGCTATGGGGCTCTCACGTGTGTACAAGGCCGTGGTCTTAGCTGCAGCGCCGACGGTGGGTGCGACCAGCAGCGGTGCCGCGACGGCGCATGCAGCGAGTGCGACGACGACGGCCGTGGCGCGCAACCGGGAACGTGCTTCGCGTCGGTCGGACAGCATCAAACGCGCAGCTCCAGATCACATGGCGTCAGAGGCCGTTGTCGTCGCTGTTGTCGGCGCCGTTCAGACCCGAATTGGCCTGGCCCGCAGTGCAGGTCGTGGTGTCCCCGATGAATCCCAGAGCCCCGGCGGGGATTCCGGCACCTGCGGCGAGCACAGCAGCGGTGCGACACCCCGCTATCAGGGGCTGCCACAGCCACGTTGCGACCTGCGACCTGCGACCTAAACGAATGATCATCGGCCTTTGCTGACTCTCTCAAAAAGGGCCCTGGAAGGCCCGGCCGTCGGGCCCGCGCTGCCACACCTCCGCCATCTCAGGATCGAGGCTGACCAGCGCCCGTAGAGGCCGCCTCGTCGATCCTTCGCTGGGGATGCCGGCCGCGCTGTTCGGCTTCACGGAGGCCACGGGCGTACGGGTCGAGGTGGGGCGGGTCACCCTGACCGAGGGACACGCGCTGCAGACGGCCCTCAGTGATGCCAGAGCAGTTGAACCGGATCAGCAGGGGCATGTCCAGTCACCAGCTCGGCCGCCAACTTGGCCAGGCCGAAGGGATAGACCGTCTCATCAGTGGCTGCCAGGTCAGCGATGGACCACCAGCGATACCCGGCATGGTACTTGCGTTCATTCTCTTCCTGGCCAGTCACATCGACCTGGTGGCTCGTGACGCGAAGCTGAAAGAAGACGTCCCGGAAGATCCCTTCAGCCCATCCGACGTCTGCATATCCGGAGGTCTCCGCGACTGCTGATCCCAGGGCCTCCGGCTCCACGGACAGGCCCGTCTCTTCGCGAAGCTCGCGGGCTGCCGCCTCTGCCAGGGTCTCCCCGTCCTCAACACCACCGCCGGGCGTGCACCATCCGTGACCGCTCTCCGGAACATCCGGGTCGACATGGAACCTCAGCAGGAGCAGGCGCTCCAGCTCATCGATCAACAGAACACGAGCGGAGTCGCGGCGATAACTTCCCTGATCAGACATGGCCGGCAGCGTAATCGGGGCGGCGCCGGAAGACCTTTGAGTTTCGCACCATTGGCAGTGCTCTTCCTTAGCCCGGAAAGCCGAGCTGCAGCAGCGCGGCGTGTGCACCTGCCAAGCGTCTCTGCCGCAGCCGCCGACCGCCGCCACCACGCCCCGCACCGCCGAAACCGCACTTCAGGCACGACAACAGCTCGTTGAGGAAGGTGATCAGAGGCCTGAGGAAAGCCTTCGCGGCAAAGAACCAGTCCGGCTCAGCCCCGCATCCACGCGCGCACGCGAGCTCGACAGAGTGGTGGGCTACAACATGGCTCCCGACGTCATCGACTGGAGCAGGGCTGCACCCGGTGCCTAAGCGCCCTCAAGGATGAGGACTTCCGCCGCGGGTGGGCCGACCAGAACCTGTATCGGCACACGCATGGCAGCAAACACTTCCACCACCCGATCGTCGGCCCGCTCGCCCTCGATTACGAGTCCCTCACCATGCCCGCCGACCTTGACCAGCGGCTGAGTGTCTACCTCGCCGAGGCGGGCTCCGGCTCCGGCTCCGGATCCGGCTCCGAAGAGACGCTTCGGCTACTTGTCGCGTGGACACGGCAGCCCGAGACCTCGCACGGGCAGCAGCCCGCAGATCATGAGACGCCCGCGGGTCCGTGAGGAGCGGCCGGGCATAGTGGCTGCGGCCCATGAGCCGGGATGGGCGTTCCATCGCAAGCCCAGGCCGGCGAGAGCTGCCGCACCGGATCAGCCTTTCAGGCTGTAGAAGTGGATGGGTGTGTTCGGCTTGAATCCGATGCGCGGGTACACGGGGGCTCCGGCGGCGGTGGCGTGCAGCGTGGCGCGGGTGAGCCCGGTGGCCCGCGCGCCTTCGTACAACGCTTTGCGGGTGACCGCTTCGCCGTAGCCGTTGCGCTGCCACTGCGGGTCCGTGGCGACGAATGCGACGAACAGGCGGCCTTGCGCTTCGAGCGTGGCCGCGCAGGCCACTGGTTCCTCGCCTCGCATGGCCAGGTAGGCGTGCAGCTCGTTCTTCCAGAGCTCGGATCCGACCAGGCCGTCGCGGCCCTCCTCCAGGGGGAACCCGTACGCGCGTGATTGGAGGTCGGCGTAGGCCTGCAACTGCTCATCGGTGCGTACGCGGGTGAACGTCAGGTCGGGGTGGGCCGGCTCGGGGATGGGGAGCAGGTCACCGGCCATGCCCGTGCCGGGGAAGGCGTACTGGAGGCCGGCCTGCTCGGCCGTCGTCTCCAGCGCGGAGCGGGCCTCGTCGTCGAGGAGGTCTTCGAAGAGCCACAGGAAGCCCGGGTGCTTCTTCGTCCGCATGATGCCCGCTGCCTGGCTCAGACGGTGCCTGACGAGCTCTGCTCCCGCTTCCGCTTCGGTCAAGGTGATGCAGTTGAAGAACCCGAACCCGCTGTCGGCCCAGCGGACGGCGATGCCCGGAAGGTCGCGCACGTCCGCGTCCGCGTCGCGGTCGAGCACCAGGGTCCGCCAGCCCGTGGTGAGCTGCTGTACCGATTCGATGGACTCTGCGGAAACGGTCACGGTGCCTCCATGACGTGTGGTGTTGGGAGAGGTTCCTGAGCAGGTGGTGACTGTCTTTGGTGCCTCTGCGGCAGTAGGGACTCTGCTGCTTGCGATCTGCGGGCGCGAGGTCATCAGCTGATGTTTTCAGGTTCTTCGGTCCGGCCGTGAGCGTTTGCCGTGCTGGAGCAGGGCACTCCGTAGGCATGGCGTCCGAAGCGCCACCACACGGCGGCCATGGCGAGAGCCACCAGCAAGGCGATGGGGGTGTAGTTGAAGCTCGTGGCGGTGACGGGGCTGGTTTGCGGCAGGAGGAACAGCACGGTGACCGCGGCTGCCCAGAGCACCGCCGCCCAGCCGATCGGCCGGCTCCAGCGGCCCAGGTGCCAGGGCCCGGGAGTGAACCGGTCCGGGTGGCGCAGTCGCAGCAGCACCGGGATGGCGTAGGCCGGGGTGAAGCCCACGACGGAAATTGCGGTCACCGCCGAGAAGGCCGTGGCGGAATACAGGGACGGCAGGGCCAGGACGAAGGCGACAGCGACTGCGAGCCAGACGGCGTTGGCCGGAATGGCCGTACGGCGAGTGACCTTCTGCCAGCGCGCCGAGCCGGGCAGGGCGCCGTCCCGGGCGAAGGCGTAGATCATGCGGCTGGCGGACGCGGTGACGGCGTAGCCGCACAGGAACTGCGCCACGATGATCACCAGCATCAACGCCTTCGCCGTCGCCACTCCCAGAGCGTCCAGGAAGATCTGCGCCACCGGCACCCCGGTCTCGCTGCCCAACGTCCCGCCGTAGTCCTGGACGGCGAACAGCAAGGCGGCCAGCAGGACACCGCCGGCGATCCAGGACACCGCCACCGAGCGGACGATGCCGCGCGCCGCGGCCACGGAAGCACCGCTGGTCTCCTCGCTCAGGTGGGCCGAGGTGTCGTAGCCGGCCAAGGCGAAGCACGGCAGCAGCATGCCCAGCAGGATCACGTACACGGGGCTCGACCAGCCGGTGTTGTTGGTGAACTCGGAGAACACGAAGCCGGCCGACTGGTGGTGAGAGGGGAGGAGCGTCAGCGCGCCGACGATGACGACGGCCCCGACCAGGTGCCACCAGGCGCTCAGGGAGGTCAGGACGTTCACCAGCCGGGTGCCGAAGAGATTCAAGACCGCATGCAGCGCGAGGATGACCGCGAAGACGACCAGCAGGGATCCTGGCGTCGGCACGAAGCCGAACTGCAGGTTCGCCCAGGCGGCGGTGAAGGTCGCGATGCCGTAGTCCTGGGCCGCGATCCCGCCGAGCAGCCCCAGAAGGTTGAGCCAGCCGGTGTACCAGCTCCACCGCTCACCACCGAGCTGGCGGGCCATGTAGTACAGGCCGCCGCTGGTGGGGTAGCGGGAGGTGATCTCGGCCAGCGCGGCGGCCAGGCACAGCACCAGCGGCCCCACAGCGAGCCACCCCCACACCACCACTGCGGACCCACCGCTGTTCAGGCCGTAGCCGAAAAGCAGCAGCGTCCCGGACATGATGGAGATGACCGACAGGGAAGCGGAGAAGTTACCGAAGGCGCCCATGCGCCGGTGCAGTTGCTGGGCGTAGCCGAGCTCCTTGAGTACGCGCTCGTCGTCGTCCGGCGGCTCGGACGGCTGCCATCGTGCATGTGCTGATGTACGCATCGAGAACCCTCCGCACAGAGACAGAATGGGATGGGTGGCAGCACGGTGCACTGGGCCGTCAGCGCGGCACGGTGCACTGGGCAGTCGGCGCGGCACGGCGGAGCCCGACCGCGGGGCCAACAGGCACTCACGGCCGTCTCCCCTCGTTCGGCGGTGGCGGCGGTCCGGGCCGCCGTCGGCAGGCTCTGCGGGTCGCCTCGGACTCCTCCCACCGCTGATCGTGCCGTGACGCGGCTGCCACCCATCAGCGGCCGACAGCGTGGGGCACCGTAGCAGTGCATCACGCGCAGGACGATGCAAACCACCTTTATATTGAACGCAGTTGGGGCACGTAACCGACCGTGCCCGCCGTTCGGTTGCCGCGCTGAGCTACTGCACTACCCGCACCCATGCACTGCGGCCACCACGGGACCGCACGTGCACCGACCATGGGGACCGCACACGCGCCGACCATTCCTGGCCGGACCACCACTTCAACCTGCAGGTGCACGGGCTCGCGCACCGCAGCGGCACGCTCACCGACGAGGCGCTCCGCGCCCGGCCCGGAGCGGCAACTGCACGAGGTGGATGCGCCCGAGGTATCCGATTCCGCCAGCGCCCAGGAACTCCTGGACCACGCGGCCGCGCACCAGAACGCGTGAGCGTGCGGCATCAGACGCCCACCACGCCCTGGTGACGCCCTTCACCGCACCGAGTTTCCGTCGATCACCTCACGGTGACACTTGCACGGTCCGCCTCACCCCACGCCTTCCGAGGGCGGGCGCACCGGGCCAACAGCCACCGCGAGCCTGACGTCCCGGGCTGCTTGCCGGGAACTCGGTAGCGACCTTGAGCCGTCCCCGCAAAGGCGATCCGAGAACGACTGACGGCAGTCGAGCCCTGGGCGGTGAACTGACAGCCCGTCACCGAAGGTCGCCCGCGGAGACTGGTACAGCCCGATCGCCGCGGGCCGTCCGCCTTGCCTCGCGACCTCGCCGAGCAGCTCCGCACACCGCCCGTACAGCAGAACCCGTTGCCTCATTTTCGAGCCCCGTGAGAGCATCAAGGTTCAACGATCCGTCTCCTTTTGTTTACGCTTCACCACTCGGATGAAGAGTGCGGGCCGTTGCCACTTCCACGGTTTGAGCAATCCACCACGGTCTGCGAATGGGGGTACCGTTCGATGTACGCAACAGGGCTGGCAGAAGCCCGCATCGAGGATGCGAGCAACATCTTGGTTGCACCTTCGATGTTGCACGATAATGACTTGATCAGGGACTTCTTCGGGTCCACCATCACGCCGGAGGACCTCGCTTCCGGTTCGTTCGATCTCGCTCAGAAGAACGTCTACCTGTGTGGGGATATATCCGGGATCAGCGAGCGCCAACTTCGTTCGGCCACCCGGGTATTCGTCATCCGGGACCTGTCACACGGTTACCACGAGGAGGCCGACAACCCCTGGGCCCTCGTCGACCTCGGCCGGGTTCCCATCCGCGTACACGGCGTCGGCGTGTACTACCGCCGCTTCTTCGGACTCGACGCCGATCACTTCGGGCGGATCCGTGCGGAGCACGCGTTCCAGTCTCTGACGGAGTCCACCAAGCCGGGAACAGCCCATCGCAGCGGAATCTATCTGACGCCCGTCACACGAAACGGCGACGAACTGCACTTCCGTCTGCTCCGGTGCTCCACGAATCTCTCGGGGCCGACCGAGAGCTTCGGCCTGACCGACACGCTCATCGTCGAGGATCTGAACCGCGAGGCCGCCGCCGTCTTCCGGAACCAGGCACCGCTCAATCACGTCCTCGCTCAGACCTACCACAACACCCTTGCCACGGCCGAGCGCAAGCAGTCCAAGGCCAGGATCTCGGCCCATGCCGACAAGACCAAGGACATGCCCGTCAACGGCATCATGGCCTTCTGCACCTTCTACGACCGGCTCGACAAGCTGCAGCCCCTGGCCGAAGATGCTTTCGACTGCGGCGTGAGGGGCGCCAGCGGGCTGACCAAACTCCATTTTCGCCTCAAGGAGCCGGCCGGAGAACGCGACGGGGGTGCGCTCCCGCCGCAGTTCACCCTGACCCTCTATCCCGGCTCCGTGTTTTTCATGCCGCTGTCCACCAACCGCCTGTACACGCACGAAATCCGGCCCTCGGCGCTGGATGCCGAGTTGCTCCCGACCCGCCTGGGATACGTGGTGCGCTGTTCGAGCACCGAAGCCGTTCACAAGAACGGCCACACGTTCCTCAAGGCGGCCGGAAATTTGGTGAGGCTGGAGCCACCCACGCCGGCCGGGATGAACGAGCTGCGCAGGCTGTACGCCGAGGAGAACAGGACCCCGGCCTTCATCGATTACGGCGACGAATTCCTCTTCAGCATGAACACGGGAGACTACCTTGCCCCCCGCGTCTAGGATCTCGGAGGAGATCCTCTCGTACGCTTTGCCAATCGAAGAGAACCCATTCGCGGAGCTGTCCGCGTCGGCTCGCTTCGAAGACCTGGGAAAAGGCCGGCGAGGCGCCGTGCTCGCCAAGATCGACGAGGCGGGTGGTGTGCCTCTCGTACGCACAACCACTCGGTACAGCAGCCCGACGCAGCGTTTTCAGGCGGTGCACGAACGACTGGCGCAACAGATTCAAGAACGTGCTGCCCTGCCGGTCGGCTTCAACAACGCTCTCATCGAGATCTATACGAATGCCTACAGAACGATGGGCAGCCATTCCGACCAGGCCCTCGATCTGGCCGACGAGTCGTTCATCGCCGTCTTCTCCTGCTACCAGCATCCCGAATCGAGCCCGCCGAGGATGCTGATCTTCGAGTCGAAGGGATCCGATGGCGAGAGGTTTGAGATCCCCCTCACCCACAACAGCATCGTCGCGTTTTCCGTCGACGCGAATAGGCACCTCAGGCACAAAATCGTACTGGACATGCCCGGCCGGACGGCTGACAGCCAATGGCTGGGTATAACGTTTCGAACGTCAAAGACCCTCGTTCGCTTTCACGACGGACATGCCTACCTCCCGCAGGGTGCACGCCTCATGTCGGCCGACGATGAGCAGAGCCGCGAGTTTTACCAACAACGGCGCCGCGAGAACAATGAAACGGACTTCATGTACCCCGCACTGACGTACACCATCAGCGAGAGCGATCTGATGCCACCCCTCTGATGTTTGCCGCTCCACGGCCTTCGCGATTCCCAGGTCGATCCCCTGTGCGGGCGCGGCCGAACGGTGCGCGGCCGCCGAGTTGCCGTGGCCTTGCCGCCTGCACGGCCGGGCTGCCCGTACCGGCCGGCGTGACCGCGACCTACGCCCTATACGGCACGGAGTGGACCCTGAGCGCCTGACCGCCTGATCTCCTGACGCTCCGGCCGGCGCAGCGCCCTCAGGCCACGGACGCCACCCCGAAGACGAGCGCCTTTGCTGCACGGTCCCGATGACGGCCGAAGGAGTGTACGTGGACGTATCAGACCATCACGACGCACGTACGTACGTCCGAATCGGCGGCCCCTGGACAGGCGATCCGGTGCGGGAGCATGACGGTGGTCGCCACAAACAGGGCCCCGCACACCGCCGCGCCGGTTGCCTTCGGTGCCACGACGGTCAGGACCGCACCGTCGACCAGGCCGAAGCTGAAGGTGAAGCCCAACAACCCCCGAACCCTCGCTTCTCCGATGTCCGAGTCACACAGCCGGACCACGGGTGCGGATGCCCCGTCAGACGAGAAATCAGACGAGAAAGGTGACAAGTCTGAGGTCGCCTCAGCGGCACTCCCGGCCTCCTCCCCCCTGCCATGCCACGATGACCAGGTGATATCCGGCGGCCCGGCGGCCCGGCGGGAAGATCTTGGTGTCCTCCGGTGTTGCCGCCTCGCACAAGCCTTACGCACCGCCTCACTGACGCACGTGACAGGAGTGGATACCCGCAATGCCCAGCACCCCCTCCCCCAAGGCCACCGCGCAGATCGGCGTCACCGGGCTCGCCGTCATGGGCAGCAACCTCGCCCGCAACTTCGCCCGGCACGGGCACACCGTCGCCCTCCACAACCGCACCTACGCCAAGACCGAGGCGCTCGTCGCCGAACACGGTCACGAGGGGGACTTCGTCCCGGCCGAGTCCGCCGAGGACTTCGTCGCCGCCCTGCAGAAGCCCCGACGGATCGTCATCATGGTCAAGGCCGGAGACCCGACGGACGCCGTCATCGACGAGTTCGCCGCCCTCCTGGAACCCGGCGACGTCATCATCGACGGCGGCAACGCCCACTTCAACGACACACGGCGGCGCGAGGCCGCACTACGCGAGCGCGGCATTCACTTCGTCGGAGCCGGCATCTCCGGCGGCGAGGAGGGCGCCCTCCACGGGCCCGCCATCATGCCCGGCGGCTCGGAGGAGTCCTACAAGTCCCTCGGCCCGCTGCTCGAAAGCATCGCCGCCAAGGCCGAGGACGGCACGCCCTGCTGCACCCACATCGGCCCCGACGGCGCCGGACACTTCGTCAAGATGGTGCACAACGGCATCGAGTACGCCGACATGCAGCTCATCGCCGAGGCGTACGACCTGCTGCGCGACGTCGCGGGCTACGAGCCGGCCCGGATCGCGGAGACCTTCCGCACCTGGAACACCGGCCGCCTCGACTCGTATCTGATCGAGATCACCGCCGAGGTGCTGTCCCACACGGACGCCGCCACCGGCCGCCCGTTCGTGGACGTGGTGGCGGACGAGGCCGAGCAGAAGGGCACCGGCCGCTGGACGGTGCAGACCGCGCTGGACCTCGGGGTCCCCGTCTCGGGCATCGCCGAGGCCGTCTTCGCCCGTTCCCTGTCCGGGCACGGGGACCTGCGCCGGGCCGCGCGCGAACTGCCCGGCCCCGGCCGGGAGTCCCTCTCCCCGGAGGCGGCGGAGGAGTTCGCCGCCCGGGTCGAGGAGGCGCTGTACGCCTCGAAGGTCGTCTCGTACGCCCAGGGCTGGAACATGATCTCCGCGGCGAGCGCCGAGTACGGCTGGGACATCGACCTCGGTGCGGTGGCCGCCATCTGGCGCGGCGGCTGCATCATCCGGGCCGCGTTCCTCGACCGCATCCGCGCCGCGTTCGCCGCCGACCCGCAACTGCCCACCCTGCTTGCCGACAAGGGGTTCGCCGACGAGGTCGGGCGGGCGCAGGACGCCTGGCGCGCGGTCGTCTCCACCGCTGTCGGCCGCGGCGTGCCCACCCCGGGTTTCTCGGCCGCGCTCGCGTACTACGACGCCCTGCGGGCGGAGCGGCTGCCCGCGGCCCTCACCCAGGGGCAGCGCGACTTCTTCGGCGCCCACACCTACCGGCGCACGGACCGCGAGGGGTCGTTCCACACGCTGTGGGGCGGCGATCGCAGCGAGGAGAAGACCGGCTGAGGAACGGGATCCCGGTCGGCCGAGGGCCGGGAATCCGGCGGGCCGAGGAGTGGGAATCCGGTCGGCCGACGGCCGGGAATCCGGCGGGCGGAGGAGCGGGAATCCGGCCGGCCGAAGAGCCGGAAACCGGCCGATCGAAAAGGGCGGATCGGGTCAACTGAAGGGGGTACGCGGCGTGATACCCCCGGATGGCCGTACGTAGGCATGTGTCCGGTCTTGCCGGTTCTGCCCTGACCTGCGTCTTTGCAGGTCAGGGAAGCGTTAGTGCCGACCTTGGCGTAGACCGCGCGAGGGACGTGGGCTTAACTTATGCGCTATGACCTCCCCCCGCAGCACCTACGGCGGCGGCTACTACGCCTCGTCGTCGTTCCCGGACACCCCGATTTACGACAGCCTCGTCGCCGAGCGGGGGACCCCGCAGATCGCCCCGATCCGCGTGTCGTCCCCGTACGACGGCGGTAGCAGCAGCAACCTGCCTGCGCTCCCCGCGCTTCCCGCGCTGCCTTCCGGCCCGTCCGGGGGCCAGGCCCACCAGGCCCCGCAGCCGTCCTACGGCGGTCAGGGCGGGGCTCCGTACGGCTATCCCGCACCCGGCCCGCAGCAGCCTTCGGGGCTGCAGCAGGCGGCCGCGCCGTACATCCCGCAGCAGCAGCCCCCGCGCGCCTACCCGGCCCCGCAGCAGCAGGCGCCGCAGCAGCAGTACCAGCAGCAGCGTCCGGGTGCGGCGCCAGCAGGTCCGGCCGGGTTTGATGCGATGCGTCCGGTTGCGCCCCGTCCGGCGGCCGCGCAGTACGAGGATCCGTACAACCGCCAGTACCCGAATCAGGGGGGTTACTGACCGTTCGAACCGCTGTGACTGCTCTGCCGGGTTCTGCGGGGCGGTCCGGCGACGCGGTCCGGCGGCAGGCGCGGGGGTCCCGCTGCGATGCGCGGAGGTATTCGTTCAACCGCCCGATCAGGGTGGCAAGATGACCGTATGTCCACGCCTGTGCTGACCGCGGTCCATTTCTATCCCGTCAAGTCGCTGGCGGGGTGTGCCGTGCGCGAGGCGGCCGTGGAGCCGTGGGGTCTGTCCGGGGACCGCCGGTGGATGCTGGCCGGCGCCGACGGCATGATGATCACCCAGCGGCAGCAGCCGAGGCTCGCCCTGGCCTCGGCACGGCCGCTCCCCGGTGGCGGCGTCCGGCTCGCCGCGCCCGGGGCGGATCCGCTGGACGTCGCCGTGCCCGGGCCCGTGGACGCGGGCGGCACGGTCACGGTGCAGGTGTTCCGGGACAAGATCGAGGCGGTTCCCGCCGGATCCGCCGCCGATGCGTGGGTCAGTGCGTTCCTGGGGTTCGAGGCCCGGCTCTTCCACATGGACGAGCCGGCGGTCCGCCGCGGCATCGATCCCGGGTTCTCCGTTCCCGGCGAGACCGTGAGCTTCGCCGACGGCTATCCGCTGCTGGTCACCACTCTGGGCTCCCTCGACGCCCTCAACGCGCTCATCGCCGACGGCGACCTGCCCGGTGAGGGCCCGCTGCCCATGGACCGCTTCCGCCCGAACGTGGTGATCGGCGGCACCGAGGCGTGGGCCGAGGACGACTGGCGCCGGGTGCGGATCGGCGAGGTGACGTTCCGGGCGGTCAAGCCCTGCGGCCGGTGCGTCGTCACGACGACCGACCAGCGTACGGCCGGTCGCGGCAAGGAGCCCCTGCGCACGCTCGCCCGGCACCACCGGATCGGCGGCAAGGCCGTGTTCGGCAAGAACCTCATCCCGGAGCACACCGGGATCCTGCGCGTGGGCGACGACGTCGAGATCCTCGACTGACCCCGCACCCCTCCCCTCCTCGCCCCTCCCCCTCTCCCCCGCTTTCCCTCCCCCTCCCTCCTCTTCCGGCTGCCCACTCCCCTCCCTGCCGCCACCCGCTTCCCCGCCGCCCGCCATCCGTCAACGCACGGCCCGGAACGGCATCCGGAGGGGGTGATTTTGCTCTCTCCGCCGTCTTCCTCCGCATGCGATGCCCTGTGTGAGGTATTTACGGACCCGGAAGGGGGTGAGCATGGTGCGCGCTACGGCACTCGCATGGCGATGGCGGCGCAATCCCCTGCGTCGCCGGACCGATGTCCTGGAAGCCTGGGTGGGATTGGCCGCCGTGGTGCTCATGCTGCTCGCGGGCCCGGTCACCGGCTGGGTGACGGGGTCGCTCGCCCACGAGGCCCTGCGGCACACCGTCCGCGAACAGCACCGGCACCGGCACCTGGTGACGGCGACGACCGTGCGGGCCCTGCACGGCAGGCCCGCCGAGACCGACCGCGAAGCCACCGCGAACCGCGACGGACACCATCGGGTGCTCGCCCGGTGGCCCGGCCCGGACGGCGAGGAGCGCTCCGGCGTCGTCTCGGTGCGCCACCGCACGCGCCCCGGGCAGCCGTTCCCGCTGTGGACGGACGACCAGGGACGGCTCTCGGGCCGCCCGTTGGACTACGACACGGCCGCCATCCACGCCGGCTTGGCCGGCGCCGGAGCGGCCACCGGCGCCTGCGGGCTGGTGGAGGCGGTGCGGCGGCTGGTCGTATGGCGTCTCATGCAGCGGCGGTACGCCCACTGGGACCGTGCGTGGGAACGCGCCGGGCAGACGTGGGGCAGGGCGGACGCAGGCAGCTGACCGGTCAACTCCCGGGGCCCACGCGCGCTACGGTGGCTACGGTGACCGGCGCGCTACCGGCCGGCCCCGGGTGAACGCACGCACGAGGTGGGGGCACAGCAGCGCCATGGCAGAGGGCTCCGTCCAGGTGACGCATACCGGCACGTCGCGTTGGCGGCGGCGCACGGGCGAGTACGACTCCCTCGCCTCGGCCCTGGAAGCGGCGGTGGACGGGGACGTGCTGTCCGTCGCCCCCGGCACCTACCGGGAGAACCTGATCGTCACCCGCGCGGTGACGCTGCGCGGCGCGGAGGGCTCGCGCGGCAGCGTGCGCATCGCGCCCGCCGACGGAGTGGCCCTGACCGTACGGGCGTCCGCGGCGCTGCAGGACCTGCACATCGAGGGGAACGACGCGGCATCCCCCGCGCTCGTCGTCGAGGACGGGGCGCCGGAGCTGGCCGGCCTGCGGATCGTCGCGCGCTCGGCGGTGGGCATCGAAGTGCGCGGCGGCTCCCGGCCCACCGTGCGCCACTGCAGCGTCGACAACGCCGGCGGCGTCGGCATCAGCGTGCTGGACGGCTCGGGCGGCGTCTTCGAGGACTGCGAGGTGGTGGCCGCCGGGCAGGCGGGGTTCGCGGTGCACGGCGGCGCGCATCCGCGCCTGGAGCGCTGCCGGGTGCACCACGCCTCGGGCGAGGGGCTGTCGCTCACGGGCGAGGGCAGTTCGCTGGAGGCGATCGGCTGCGAGGTGTACGAGGTGCGCGGGGCCGGGGTGCAGGTGGCCTCCCGGGCGACCGGCCGGCTGACCGACTGCCGCGTGCACCGCACGTCCGGCGACGGGGTGCGGCTGGACACCGACGCCGTGCTCTCGCTCATCGACTGCGACATCCACGATGTTCCGGAGAACGGGGTGGACCTCAGGTCCCGTTCGGTGCTGTCGATGACGCGCACGGCGGTGCGCCGGTTCGGGCGCAACGGCCTGTCCGTGTGGGACCCGGGCACGCGCGTCGACGCCGACCTGTGCGAGATCCACGACAGCAAGGGCGACTATCCGGCGGTGTGGATCAGCGACGGGGCGACGGTCTCCCTCGGCTCCTGCCGGGTGCACGACGTGCCGGACGCCCTGTTCGTCCTGGACCGCGGCTCGCACGTCGACGTGGTCGACAGCGACCTCTCCCAGGTCCGCAACACGGCCGTGTCGGTGAGCGACGGGGCCACGGCCCGGCTCGCGGGCTGCCGGATCCGCGAAGTGGGTACGGGCGCGTGGTTCCGCGACCACGGCAGCGGCGGCTCCATGGCCGGCTGCACCATCGACGCCGCGGCGACCGGCGTCATCGTCACCAAGGGGGCCGACCCCACCGTCGAGCAGTGCACGGTGAGTTCGCCCGTGGAGGCGGGCTTCTACGTCTCGGCCGGGGGCCGGGGCACCTTCCACGAGTGCCGGGTGACGGGCAGCGGCGGCTACGGCTTCCACGTCATCGACGGCTGCCGGTCGACCCTCACGCGCTGCCGCACGGAGCGCTGCGAGCGCGGGGGCTACGAGTTCGCGGAGGCCGGCCCGGTCAGCGAGGGCTGTACGAGCGACGAGGCGGTGAAGTCCGCGGCGGTCGCGGCGGTGCCCTCCGGGGCGGCCGGCGGCGGGAGATCGGTCGTGACGGCCGCCCCGCGGGCGACGGTGCTGCCGGTGGCCGTGCCGGTGCAGCGCTCGGCCGAGGAGGTGCGTCCTGCGGCCGTCCCGGAGGGCGCGCGGGCCTCGGCGACGGTGCTGCGCGAACTGGACGCCCTGGTGGGCCTGGAGAGCGTCAAGAAGGAGGTCCGGGCCCTCACGGACATGATCGAGGTCGGGCGGCGCCGGCAGCTTGCCGGGCTGAAGGCCGCCTCGGTGCGCCGGCACCTGGTCTTCACGGGCTCCCCCGGCACGGGCAAGACGACGGTGGCCCGCCTCTACGGCGAGATCCTCGCCTCGCTCGGGGTGCTGGAGCGCGGCCACCTGGTGGAGGTCTCCCGCGTGGACCTGGTGGGCGAGCACATCGGCTCGACGGCCATCCGCACCCAGGAGGCGTTCGACCGGGCCCGCGGGGGCGTGCTGTTCATCGACGAGGCGTACGCGCTCGCCCCCGAGGACTCGGGGCGCGACTTCGGCCGGGAGGCCATCGACACGCTGGTGAAGCTGATGGAGGACCACCGGGACGAGGTCGTGGTGATCGTCGCCGGCTACACCGACGAGATGGACCGCTTCCTGACGGTCAACCCCGGAGTGGCCTCGCGCTTCTCACGCACCATCACCTTCGACGACTACGCGCCGGAGGAGCTGCTGCGCATCGTGCAGCAGCAGGCGGACGAGCACGAGTACCGGATCGGGTCCGGGGCCTCCGAGGCGCTGCTGCAGTACTTCACAGACATCCCCCGGGGGCCGGCGTTCGGCAACGGCCGCACCGCCCGGCAGACGTTCGAGGCGATGGTCGAGCGGCACGCGGGCCGGGTGGCGCAGCTGGCCGACCCGAGCACCGACGACCTCACCCTCCTCTACGCCGAGGATCTGCCCGCGCTGCCCTGACGGGGTGCCGGTATCCAGGCGGCGAGGCGGGCCAGCAGGGCCGCGCGGGTCCGGGCGAACTCGGGGTCGGACTGGTAGTGGGAGTGGCCGAGGATGGCCGCGGGCAGCGGGTGCTCGGCCGTACGGCCGTAGGCGAGGGGGTCCTTGAGGGGGCCGCGGTCCACGGCGGTGGCGGCGGGGATCTCCCCGGGCAGGCGGACGGGGCCTCCGATGGGGTCCGTGCGCCGCCACAGATTGCACCAGCAGTGGACGTCGTCGTGCAGCGCGGCGAGCTTCACGGGCCCGAAGTAGGCGGGGAACCAGCGTCCGTAGAGCCGCTCCAGGGGCGATCCGTAGGTGAGCAGGGCGACGCGGCCGCGGGTGTCGGCGGGCAGCTGCCAGACGGCGGCCGCGGCGAGGACGCTGCCCTGGGAGTGGCCGGAGATGACGAGCCGGCCGCCGGTGCGCTCGGTCCAGGTCCGCATCCGCCAGGTGAGGTCCGGGACGGCGCGCTCCGCGTAGCAGGGCGGGGCGAAGGGGTGGGCGGCGCGGGGCCAGAAGGTGCCGACGTCCCAGAGGATGCCGACGGTGCGGCGGGCGGCGGGGTCGCGGTAGGCGCGGCGGCCCCAGGCGATCAGCAGGACGAAGCCGAGGCCGACGCACCAGGATCCGAGCGCCTGGGCGGTCTGGGCGACGTCCTCGACGATGCGGGCGGTGCCAGCTGCGGCCCGCCCCGGCACGTCGTGCGTGCTCCAGGCCCCGGCGACCGCGCCGCCGCCGAGGAGGAGCGTGAGCACGGCGACCGTGCCGAGGACCCAGGGGGTGGCGTCGGTGAGGCCGGCGCGGGCCACGGTGCCCGCGATGGCGCGGGTGCGTGCGCGGTCGTGGCCCTCGCCGGGATAGCCGTCGGGGACCGTGCGGCACAGGCGTTCGCGCAGGCGCAGGGTGCGCATCACGAGGACGAGGAGCAGCAGGAACAGGACGGCGAGAAGTGGCGGGATGACGGACGCCTGCCAGGTGAGCAGGGCCGGTGGTCCGCCGATCGGGCCGTCGCCCATGCCGGGGGTGGCCGGGCCGTCGAGCCAGTCGGCGACGCGCTGGGCGACGCCTGCGGTCATGACGCCGCCGAGGGCGCAGGCGAGGGTGGCGACGGCGGGGCCCGCGAGGCCTCCCAGGGGCGTCCGCTCGGCGGGGGCGGCGCGGTGCAGGCGGCGGGCGGCGAGGGCGAGGAGGAGGACGAGGGCGCCCTGGCCGAGGGCGATCAGGCCGAAGACGCGGTCGCCGGGGAGCATGCCGCGGGACTGCCAGCCGGGCCGGTCCCAGGCGGCGTGGACGGCGGCCAGGAGGAGCAGGCCGAGCGCGGTGAAGGGCAGGGCGGTGACGGTGAACCGGTCGAGGGTGTCGTCGGGGGCGCCTTCGCTGCGGCCCCGGCGGCAGACGGCGTGCACGACGAACACGGTGGCGGCGGCCAGGAGGGCGACGAGGGCCCACCCCAGGGCGTCGAGCACAGTGCTGCCGCCGGGTGCGCGGTCGTGGCGCGAGGCGGCCTGGGCCAGGAAGGCGGCGACGGTGAGCAGGGCGGCAGCGGTGTGGGCGGCGCGCAGGCGGGCGACGATGCGCCGCCCGTACCAGAAGCCGGGCAGGCACAGGGCGGGGCGGCCGCCGGCCGTGCGGGTGTCCTCGTCGGATCCGGCGCGGCCGGGGACCTGGGCTTCGTAGGCGCTCCAGGTGCGACGGGAGAGGAGCCAGAGCAGGCCGGTCAGGGCGGTGGGCACGGCGGCGGCGAGGGCGAGCCTGCGGCCGGGCGGGCTCCACCAGCCGTGCCGGTCGGCCGACATGAAGCCGAGCCAGGCCTTGTCCGAGGAGCACGCGCGCGTGCCCGCGCACTGCCACGCCGTCAGGTCGAGGGCCACCTCGCAGGCCGCGGCGGTGAGCAGCACGGTGAGGGTGAGGGCGACGAGCCGTACCAGCAGGCCGTAGGCCCGGACGGTGCGGGGGCGGTCCTCGGAGGTGGGTCGCATCCAGTGGGCGAGGTTGATGACCATGAAGGGCAGCAGCATCAGCCACAGGGCACGGGAGCCGTCGCCGGAGGTGAGGTTGGACCAGACGTAGGCCTCCCGGACCGGTTCGCCGCGGTGGTCGCCGGGGCGGGTCTCCGCGTCGAGGTCGGCGACGCGGCGGTGGATGCCGGCGATGCCGTCCCCCGTGACGCGCTCGGTGCGCGGATCGCCCAGCATGGCCTGCGGTGTGGCGCCGCCGACGCCGTGCACGAGCAACTCCAGTGCGAGACCTGGGGCGTTCTCCGTCGGGCCCTTCGCCGTTGAGGCTTCCTTCTGCGCCTGCCCGGGTGTTTCCGCCACTTGGCTGTGCGCTTCCACCGCTTGCTTGTGCGCTCGTTCCTCCGGTGCCACCGCGTCCCCCGATCCCGGTGTGGTTCTCCTTCCACCAGCATGGTGCCGGTGGGCACTGACAATCGGCCGCGTCCGGCGGGCGAGGCCCAATCGTGATCCGGCCGAACGGAGACGATCGCAGGGACCCGCTCGCGTGGGAGGATGAGCGCGCACGACTGCCGGCGGCTGACCGGAAAGGACGGGCCGGGTGAGCGACAACCAGAATCTCCTGGCGGAGCAGCGGCGTGCGCTGATCCTCGACGAGGTCAGGAGGCGCGGTGGGGTGCGGGTCAACGAACTGACGCGGAGGCTCAATGTCTCGGACATGACGGTCCGTCGCGACCTCGACGCCCTGGCCCGGCTGGGTGTGGTGGAGAAGGTGCACGGTGGTGCGGTGCCGGTCGCGGAGGCGACGACGCACGAGCCGGGCTTCGAGGCGAAGTCGGCGCTGGAGCTGGCCGCCAAGGAGGACATCGCGCGGGCGGCGGCGCGGATGGCTCCGCCGGGCGGTGCGATAGCCCTGGCGGGCGGGACGACGGTGTTCGCGCTGGCCCAACGGCTGGTGGACGTACCGGATCTGACGGTGGTGACGAATTCGGTGCGGGCGGCCGACGTCTTCCACAGCGCGCAGCGGTCTGTGACGGCCGCGGGCCCGTCGGCCCGGCCGGGGGCGGCGACGGTGGTGCTGACGGGCGGGGTGCGTACGCCTTCGGACACGCTGGTGGGGCCCGTGGCGGACGCGGCGATCCGGTCCCTGCACTTCGACGTGCTGTTCATCGGGGTGCACGGCATCTCCGCGGAGGCGGGCCTGTCGACGCCGAACCTGGCGGAGGCGGAGACGAACCGGCACTTCGTGCGGTCCGCGCGGCGCGTGGTGGTCCTCGCGGACCACACCAAGTGGGGGACGGTGGGGCTCAGTTCGTTCGCCCTGCTGGACGAGGTGGACGCGCTCGTCACGGATGCGGGGCTGCCGGAGACGGTGCGGCGGGAGATCTCCGAGAGGCTTCCCGAGCTCGTGGTGGCGGATGCTTCCGGTGACTCCGCCCCATGCGACGGCGTGCGGGGCTAAGGTATCGGCACCCGGCAGGCCGCCGACCCTTTGGGGGTTCTCTCGATGGTGTACCGACTGCGCCCGGTGGGGCTGGACTTCGTCGCGAACGCACCGCTGCGGGTGGTTCTGGCCTCCCGCACGGCGGCCGCGCCGGAGGAGGTCTTCCGGGCACTGGCCCTGGACGTTCCGGGCTGGACGCGCTGGTTCCGTGCGGTGACGCTGGCGCGGCCCGTGCAGCGGGCCGGGGCCGAGGGCCGGGAGGTGCACCTGCTGGGCGGGGTGCGCTTCATGGAGACGGTGATGGCGGCCGAGCCCTCGCACCGCTACGCGTACCGCATCGACGTCACGAACGTGCCCGGGGTGCGGGCGATGCTGGAGGAGTGGCAGCTGCTGCCCTCGGGGACGGGCACGGTGGTCCGGTGGACGGTGGCGCTGGACGCTCCCGCCGCGGTGCGGCTGCTGGTGGCGCTGGGGCGGCCGGGGCTCAGGCACGCCTTCCGCGACGCGTTGCTGACGCTCGACCGGCGCCTGGCGGCGATGCGGGGCGGCACGCGCTGATCGTGCGCCGCCCCGTCGTTCCCCTGAGAGCCGGACCGGCCACCGATCAGTGACGACCTCCGCGAGGGCCTGCGCAGGCTGTCAGCCGCGGCGGATCCGGCCGACCTGCCACTGCCCACCGGAAGCCGGCAGGCCCCCGGTGGGCAGTGGCGGTCATTCCGGGCCGCCCTGCCAGGTCACGCGCATCGCCTCCGGCCCCCGGATGTGCGGCCGTACTCTCCACTTGATGTCGCGGACGGTCAGCTCCGGGGTCCTGGTGAGCAGCGCCCGCAGCCCCTCCTGGAGGTCGATGCGGCCGAGCTGGGCGCCGACGCAGTAGTGCGCGCCGTAACCGAAGGTGAGGTGTCCACCGGCCTGCCGGGTGAAGTCGATCGCGTCGGGGTCCTCGAATCGGGCCGGGTCGTGGTTGGCCGACTCGATGGCGACGGTCAGGGCTTCGCCCGCGCGCACCAGCGTGCCGCCGACGTTGACGTCCTCCCGCGCATAGCGGACGAACAGGCCGGCGCCGGCGGAGGCGTTGTTGCGCAGCAGTTCCTCGACCGCCGCCGGCAGCTCGGCCGGGTTCGCGCGCAGCCGGTTCCAGAGCGCACGGTCGCCCCGCGTGAGAACGTGGACGCAGTTCGGAATCTGGGTGATGATCGCCTCGAACCTGGCCAGCAGCATGCTGACGACCAGGTCGATCAGCTCGTCGTCGGTGAGCCGGTCCTCCTCCTCCCGGGCCTGGACCATCGCCGACATCAGGTCGTCGCGAGGATCAGCCCGGCGCTCGGCGATGAGCCGCTCGGTACAGACGCGCAGGGCGCCGAACCGCCGCATCATGTCCTCGGCGCCGACGGCGCTGCCGGGCATCAGCGCCTCGCTGGTCGACTCGAACACCTCCCGGTCCGAGACCGGCACGCCGAGCAGGTCGCAGATGGACAGCACGCTCATCCTCTGCGCGTAGTCCACCACGATGTCCATGCCCGGCCCGGCGTTCATCGCCGACGACAGCAGCTCGTCCGCCACCGCCCGCACCGTCGGGCGCTGCGCTTCCATACGGGACCTACTGAGGGCTTTGACCAACAGCGTGCGCAGCCTGGTGTGTTCGGGGGCGTCCATGGTGATCAGCCCGGCCAGCTCCGTCGCCTCTTCCTGGCGCGGGAAGTCCCGGCCGACCGACATCGCGCGGCTGAACCGCGCATCGCCCAGCACCAGCCGGGCGTCCGCGTAGCGGGTGACCAGCCAGGTGGGTTCACCGTAGGCGAGCCGCACCCGGAGCAGCCCCTTGCGCTGCCGCAGCTCCCGGAACCGCTCGTTGACCTCGACGCCGCGGCCGTCGTCGAAGGGGAAGTGCTCCAGTGCCTCTGTGGCGCCGGGAAGGTCGGGAAGATCGGGAACTGTCGTCATGCGGGCTGTACCTCCGTCAGCCAGTCGTGCAGGTTCGCAGAGATCAGGTCGGCGTGCTGGGACAGGATCGTGAAGTGGTCGCCGGGCAGCTTGCGCACGCGGTGCGCCAGTTCGGCCGGGAACGGGTGGTCCTCCGAGCTGGTGGGCACACCCGCGACGACCTCGCTGGCGAGCAGGTGCAGGATGGGCGCCTTCAGCGGGGCGGGCCGCCAGCCGCTGAAGATCCTGCTGTAGCCGCCCATCGCCGCGATCTGGCCGCTGGTGGTCACTGTCCGGTCCGGACGGTCGAGCGACATGCCCATGAGGTCACGTCGCCGGATCTGCTCGCGCATGAACTCGCTGCGGGTCTCGGTCTGTTCCATCTCCTCCTCCGGCAGGTACGAGTCCAGCAGGAGCAGCGCGGTGACGGGGACGCCGGTCCGCTCCAGGTGCGCGGCCAGTTCGTGCGCCAGCCAGCCGCCCGAGGAGTAGCCCGCGATGATCAGCGGGGTGCCGGCCAGCTCACGGCGCAGCGGTTTCGCCAGCATCCGCATCAGGGCGGCACGGTCGGCGGGCAGCGGAGCCTCACCCGCGAATCCGGGCGACCACAGCGACCACACGTCGGACGCGGGGTCCAGCCCGGCGTGCAGGTAGGAGTAGGGCAGGTCCAGGTTGGGGAAGATCGGCGGGGTGAGGCCGACGATCGTGGGGCCGCCCGCCCCCGCGCCCACCTTGCGCAGTTCGGCGAGATCGCGCGGATCGTCCTGGTCGAACGTGTCGCGCGTCTCGGAAGCCGCGCGGGCCAGGCGGAGGGCGACGTTGATCCGGCCCGTGCGGATCGCCCGGATGTAGAACGAGGCCAGGCTGCCGTCGCTTTCGTCGGCGTTCTCGGGCGCCGGGTCCACCGGCCCGGTGCCGGATTCCGGGACCTCGTTCCCGGACCGGGCGGTCCCCGCGATCTCGTCGAGCGTGCCCTCCTCGGCTCGGGCGGCCAGCTTTTCCAGTACGCGCTCGGTGAGGTCGGTCACCGTGGGATAGTTCAGCACGTCGGAGAGTTCGATCTCCACGCCGGCATCGGTGGTGAGTTGATCGCGCAGGTCCTCCGCGCCCAGCGAGTCCATCCCGAGGTCGCGGAACGTGTCCTCGGCGTCGACCTGGTCATCCGGTCCGTTGCCCAGCGCCCGGTTCAGGCACTCACGGACCAGGGTCTCGACGTGGCCGTTGCGCTCCTGCTCGGGCAGTGCCCACAGCAGGGCCGCGGGCGAGCGCCGGTCGGGCTCGCGCGTCCCGGCGGCGTCGGAGATCAGCACCGGCATGGTCCACTCGCGCTCGATCCAGTACCGGCTGCGCTGGAAGGCGTAGCCGGGCAACGGGATGCGCCGCGCACCGGCGCCGGCCAGGACGGCACGCCAGTCCACCGCCGCGCCCATCACGTACGCGCGGCCCAGCGCGCGCACGATCGCCGCTGAACCGGTCACCGCGCTCTCCGTCTCCTCCGTCTCCTCCGTCTTCTCCGGCACGGCCAGCACGGCGGGGCCGTCGGGCAGCCCGGCGGCGATGCCCGCGGTGTCCCCACCGAACACGAGCAGCAGTCGATGACCGTCGGCCCGCAGCTCGCGGGCGGCCGAGCCGGAATCGGCAGCCGGCACCGTGCGGTAGTCGTCCTCGGCCGGACGGTCCCGCAGCCAACGTCCGGTGTCCCCGCACAGCACCGGCACGCCGGGCGCGGGGGGCGGGACGTCCACGGCGTCGGATTCGACGCCCGCGGGAGACCCGGCCGCGATCCGCAGCGCCGAGGGCAGGGACAGCCACCCGACCGCCCAGGACGCGGCCAGCCGGCCGGATCCGTGTCCCGCCAGCGCCGCCGGGCGCACCCCGGACGCGCACCACACTCGTGTCACGCCGGTCAGCACGGCCAGCGTGGCCGGGGCCAACACGTCCGGCCGGTCCAGTGGCGGCGCGTCCGGTTCGCCGCGAAGCACATCCGTCAGAGTCCAGCCGACCAGCCCGGCCAGCACTGCCGCACATGCGGAGAGGTGCTCGGCGAACGGCTCGGCCCCGGCGTACTGCGTGGCCAGCGCGCGCACCACGGCCGGGGTGCACTCGTGCGGGTACAGGAACGCGGTGGTGCCGTTCCGCACGGCGGTGCCGGAGACCACCACCGTGGCGCTCCCGGTGTCGTTCCGGCCCGTGCTCAGTGCGGTCAGGCCCGCGGCGAGGTCGGCCGGGCGGGAGCCGAACACCACCGCGCGGTGCGGCAGGTGCGCCCGGGTGGTGGCCAGCGACCACGACAGGTCCAGCAGATCCGGGCGCGCCCGGTCGAGGTGCTCGTGCAGCGCGGCCGCCTGCGCGGACAGCGCCTGTTCGGTCCTGCCCGACAGGGTCCAGGCCAGCAGTGGCGGGACGGCCCGGTCGCCGGGCTCGGTGTCCGGGTCGGGCCCCGGGTCCTCCAGGATCACGTGCGCATTGGTGCCGCCGACTCCGAACGCGGACACGCCCGCCCGCCGGGGACGCCCGTCGCGCGGCCACGGGACCGCACTGGTGAGCAGTTCGACCCCGCCCTGCGCCCAGTCGACCCGGGGGGTCGCCGTGCCGATGTGCAGGGTCCTGGGCAGCGTGCTGTGCCGCATGGCCAGCACCATCTTCACCACGCCGGCCACTCCGGCCGCGGCCTGGGTGTGGGCGAGGTTCGACTTCACCGCGCCGACCAGCAGCGGCGGCCGGTCGCCGCGGTGGCGGCCGTACCCGGCCAGCAGCGCCTGCGCCTCGATCGGGTCGCCGAGCTCGGTGCCCGTGCCGTGCGCCTCCACCGCGTCGACGTCCGCCGGCGACAGGCCGGCCGAAGCGAGCGCGTCGGCGATCACCTGCTGCTGCGCGGTGCCGTTCGGGGCGGTCAGCCCGGAGGACGTGCCGTCGGAGTTGATCGCCGATCCGCGCAGCAACGCGAGCACCGGGTGGTGGTTGCGACGCGCGTCGGAGAGCTTCTCCAGCACCAGCATCCCGGCGCCCTCGCCCCACGCGGTGCCGTCGGCGTCCGAGGAGAAGGGCTTGCACCGTCCGTCCGGCGCCAAGGCGCGCTGCCGGGCGTAGTCGATGAACAGCAGCGGGCTGGACAGGACGGTCACCCCGCCCGCGAGCGCCAGGGTGCACTCGCCCGCGCGCAGGGACTGCGCCGCCAGGTGGATCCCGACCAGGGACGAGGAGCAGGCGGTGTCCACCGTGAGCACGGGCCCCTGCAGGCCGAACACATAGGCCAGCCGGCCGGAGGTCACGCTGCCCGCGTTGCCGATGGAGAGCTGGCCCAGCATGTCCTCGGGCATCTCGCGGACCGCTGTGGCGTAGTCCGCGTTGGACAGTCCGAGGAACACGCCGGTGCGGCTGCCGCGCAGCCCGGCCGGGTCGATGCCGGCGGACTCCAGCGCGTGCCAGGTGACCTCCAGCGCGATCCGCTGCTGCGGGTCCATGCTGAGCGCCTCGCGCGGCGAAATGCCGAAGAACTCGGAATCGAAGTCGGCCGCGTCGTCGAGGAAGGCACCGTGCCGGACGTAGGAGCGGCCCGGCGTGCCCGGTTCCGGGTGGTAGATCTGGTCTTCGGTCCAGCCGCGGTCGGCCGGGAAGCCGGTGATCACGTCCCGCTCGGCGGCGAGCAGTTCCCACAGTTCCTCCGGCGAGCCGACCCCGCCGCCGAACCGGCAGCCCATGCCGACCACGGCCACCGGGTCGTCGACGGGGTTCTCCAGCTCCCGCAACCGCTCCCGGGTGCGCTGGAGTTCCGCGGTGACCCGCTGGAAGTACTTGACGAGCTTCGGGTCCTCGCCCACGGTTTTCGGTTCCTCTCCACTCGGCCGGGCGGTCCCGGCTGCCGGCTCACGCATCGCCGAGTTCCCGGTCCACGAAGGCGTAGAGCTGGTCCACGGAGGCCGAGCTCAGCTCGTCCGCCCCGGGCCCCGGCTCGCCGTCCAGCGCGCGCAGCGCCGCCCGCAGTCGTCCGCGCAGCGCGTCGCGCTGCGCGTCCTCGCCGGCCAGCGCCTCCTCGACCGCCTGCGCGAGTCCGGAGAGCTGATCCGGGCCGCGCTCGGCAGGGCCGTCCGCCGGTTCCTCCGCGCCGGCGGCGTCGGGCGCGACCTCCGTGCCGAGGTGCGCCGCGAGGGTGGCGGGAGTGGGGTGGTCGAACACCAAGGTGGCGGGCAGGTTCAGACCCGTGGCGGTGTTGAGCCGGTTGCGCAGCTCGACCGAACTCAGGGAGTCGAATCCGAGGTCTCCGAACGGGCCGTCCGCGGGCACCCCGTCCGCGGACGGGTGGCCGAGCACGGCCGCGATCTGCCCGAGCACCAGGTTGAGGAGCTGCCGGTCCCGTTCGGCGGGGCTCAGCCCGCCCAGCCTGCGGGCCAGGTCCGCCGGGGACTCGGCGGGCGCGGCGGACCGCGCGGAGCGCCGGCGGCGGGCCGGGCGGACCAGATCGCGCAGCAACGGCGGAATGCCCTCCTCTCCCAGACCGGCCACGGTGACCAGGTCCAGCCCGATGGGCACCAGGTGGACCCTGTCCGAGCCGGTCGCGGTGTCCCACAGGGCCAGGCCCTGCTCGACGGTCAGTGCGCGGATTCCGGTGCGGTCCATGCGGGCCCGGTCCGCGGCGGCCAGCCCGCCGCCCATCCCGTCGGCCGTGCCGGTCCCGCTGTCCGGTGCCCACAGGCCCCAGCCCAGCGAGCGGGCCGGGAGCCCGGCGGCGGCCCGCCGGCTCATGAGCGTGTCCAGGAAGGCGTTCGCCGCGGCGTAGGCCCCCTGGCCCGCGGTGCCGAACACGCCGGCGGCGGAGGAGAAGCACGTGAACCCGGCGAGATCGAGGTCCTGGGTGAGCTCGTGCAGGTGCCAGGCTCCGTCGACCTTCGGCGCCAGCACGTTCTCCACTTGCCCGTCGGTCAGCGACTCCACCAGGCCGTCGTCCAGCACACCGGCCGCGTGGATGACGGCGGTGAGCGGGTGTGCCGCCGGCACCTCGGCCAGCACCCGGGCCACGTCGTCCCGTCGGGCGACGTCGCCGCGCGCCAGCTCGGCGTGCGCGCCGAGCCGGCCGAGTTCGGCGACCAGTTCCGCGGCGCCGGGGCTCTCCGCGCCACGGCGCGAGAGGAGCAGCAGCCTGCGGGCGCCCCGGCTCGCCAGATGCCGGGCCAGCGTGCGGCCCAGCGACCCGAGTCCACCGGTGATCAGCACGGTGCCGTCGGGGTCGGGCGTGCGGGCGGCCGAGCCGCCGTCGCTCTTTGCGGGACCGTCGTCGCGGTGCAGCCGGGGCACCAGCAGCTCGCCCGCGCGCAGCGCCACCTGGGGCTCACGGGCCGCGGACGCGACGGCGACCGCGTCGCGCAACGCGGTGCCGGCCGGTTCGTCGACGTCGACCAGCAGGACGCGGCCCGGGTACTCGTTCTGTGCCGAGCGAGCCAGCCCGTGGGCCGCGGACAGTGCCAGGTCGGGTTCGTCGCCCGCACGCACGCCGAGCGCGCGCTCGGTGCAGATCACCAGCAGCGAACCGGCGAACCGCTGGTCGGTGAGCCACACTCGCAGGTGCCCGGTCAGCTCGGTGAGCGCGGCGCGGACCCGTGCGGTGACGTCGTCCCCGGCGGGACGGGCCGGGCGCAGCACCACCACCGGCGGCACCGGGTCCTGCGCGTCCGCCAGCGACGCGAGGTCGAGCCCCCCGGTCCCAGGGTCGTGCCACTCACCGGAATCGTCCACGGTGGAGGGCCGGCGCACGGGCACCCAGTCCTGTGCCAGCAGTTCCGCGCCGTCCTCGGCCGGTCCCAGCAGGTAGGACTCATCGGCGGGCAGCGGCCGGAACACCAGGTCCGCCCTGGCCACGGTGGCACCGGTCTCGTCCGCCAGCGTGATCGCCACGTCGCCGTTCCCGCCGGTGACGTGCACCCGCACCATCGAGGCTCCGGCCCGGAACAGCGACAGCCCCGACCAGGAGAACGGCATCGAGCCGCTGCCCTCGTCGATCCCGTCCAGCTGCGGGCCGAGACCGACCGCGTGCAGGGCCGCGTCCAGCAGCGCCGGATGCAGGCTGTAGCGCTTGGCGTCCCCCGCCGCTTCGGCGGGCAGGGCGACCTCGGCGAACATCTCCGAGCTCCCGTCGGGGTTGTCGCGTTGCCAGAGGGTCCGCAGGCCCCGGAAGGCGCCCTCGTAGCGGAAGTGCCTGCCCTCCACCACCTCGTCATAGACGTCCGCGACCGGGATCTCCCGCACGTCCCGCGGCGGCCAGTGCGCGAGGGTCGTGTCCGGTGTCGCGGTGCGGATGCCCAGGTAGCCGAAGGCGTGTGACCGCCATGGGCCCGGCTCGGCCCGGCCCACGCCCTCCGGCCGGGAGTACACCCGCACCGGGCGGCGGCCGGTCTCCTCGGTGCTGCCCACCACCACCTGCACCGACACCCCGCCGTGCTCCGGCAGGACCAGCGGCGCCTCGACGGTCAGCTGTTCGAGCAGGTCGCAGCCGACGTGCTCGCCCGCGGCCAGCGCCAGTTCCACGAAGCCGGTGCCGGCCAGCAGGGGGATGCCGCGCACCAGGTGGCCCCCCAGCCAGGAGTGCGACTGGAGGGACAGCCTGCCGGTGAGCAGCACGCCGTCGCCCTCGGCCGCGGAGACCATGGCGCCCAGCAGCGGGTGGCCCACCGGGAGCAGCCCGCTGGAACGCAGGTTCAGCCCGTTCCCGTCCGGCACCAGCCAGTACCTCTCGTGCTGGAACGCGTAGCAGGGCAGGTCCGCCGTCCTGGCGGGCGCGGCGGGCAGCACGGCGGGCCAGTCCACCTCCACGCCTTGGGTGTGCAGCGCGCCGAGGGCGAGCAGCACGTCCTTGGTCTCGTCACGATCGGCCCCGCGCAGGGTGGGCACCACCGCCTCGTCCGGCCCGGCATCCCGCCCGGCCAGCGCGGAGAGCACCGCGCCCGGTCCCAGTTCGAGCAGGACGCGTGCACCGGCCTCGCGTGCGGTGCGCAGCCCGTCGTGGAACCGCACCGCCTGCCGGACGTGCGCGGTCCAGTACGCCGGCGAGCGCAACCGCTCCGCCGTGGCCGTCTCGCCGGTGAGGTTGGAGATCACCGGGATTTCCGGATCGTGCGTCGTCACCCCGGCCAGAACCGTGCCGAACTCGGCCAGCATCGGCTCCATCAGCGGCGAGTGGAACGCGTGGCTGACCCGCAGCCGCCGGGTCCGCCGCCCCCGGCCCGCCCAGTCGGCCTCCAGTTCTTCGATGTCTTCGTCCGCACCGGAGACGACCACCGTGTCCGAGGCGTTCACCGCCGCGACGGACACCCGCCGCTCGCGCCCGGCCAGCCAAGGGGCCAGGTCCTCCTCGGTGCCCTGCACGGACAGCATCGCGCCGCCCTCGGGCAGCGCGGCCATCAGGCGGCCTCTGGCAGCCACCAGCCGGACCGCGTCCGGCAGCGACCACACCCCGGCCACGTGCGCCGCGCTGATCTCCCCGATCGAATGTCCCAGCAGCATGTCCGGGCGCACACCCCAGGAGTGCATCAGCCGGAACAGCGCGACCTCCACCGCGAACAGGGCGGCCTGGGCGTAGTCGGTGCGGTCGAGCAGGTCCGGTTCGCCCTCGAGCACGGTCCGCAGCGGCCTCTCCAGCTCCCGGTCGAACAGCTCGCACACCTCGTCGAGCGCCTCGGCGAACACCGGGAAGGAGGCGGCGAGCTGCCGCCCCATGCCGAGGCGCTGCGCGCCCTGACCGGTGAACAACATGCACAACCCGCCGCCGGCCGCGGCGCCCACCGCCACATCGGGGGCCAGGCCGGTGCCGAGGTGGCCGCGCAGCGCGGAGGTGAGTTCGGCCCGGTCCCGGCCGGACACCGCCAGCCGGTGGCGGAAGTGGGTGCGGCGGGTGGCCAATGCGTGCGCCAGCCCCTCGGCGGAGGGAGCGTCGCCGGACTCGGCGAAGGCCAGCAGCCGGGTCGCCTGGGCGCGCAGCGCGTCCTCGGTGCGGCCCGACACCGTCCACACCAGACCGGCGGACGGCACGCCGGGCTCCGGCGCCTCCGGCTCGACGTGCTGCTCCAGCACGACATGGGCGTTGGTGCCACTGATCCCGAAGGAGGAGACGGCGGCGCGGCGCACTCGGCCGGTCTCCGGCCAGGGCATCGCATCGGCGAGCACGCTGACCCCGTTCACTCCCCAGTCCACCTTCGGGGTGGGGCTGTCCACGTGCAGCGTCTTCGGCGCGAGACCGTGCCGCATCGCCATGATCATCTTGATGATGCCGGCCACGCCGGCCGCGGCCTGCGTATGCCCGATGTTGGACTTCAGCGAGCCCAGCAGCAGCGGCCGGCCGGACGGCCGGTTCCGGCCGTAGGTCGCCACCAGTGCGGTGCCCTCCACCGGGTCGCCGAGCGGGGTGCCGGTGCCGTGCGCCTCGACCACGTCGACGTCCTGGGTGGACAGTCCGGCGTCGGCGAGCGCGGTACGGATCACCTCCTGCTGGGCGGTGCCGTTGGGTGCGGAGAGCCCGTTGCTGGTGCCGTCGGAGTTGACCGCCGAGCCGCGCAGCACCGCGAGCACCTGATGGCCGTGCCGCCGCGCGTCGGACAGCCGCTCCAGTACCAGGAGACCCGCCCCCTCGGCCCAGATCGAGCCGTTCGCGCCGGCCGCGAACGCCTTGATCCGAGCGTCCCGGGAGGTGACGCCCTGGCCGCAGAACTCGACGAACGTCTCCGGAGTGCTCAGCACCGTCACACCGCCCGCCAGCGCGATCGGGCACTCGCCGGCGCGCAGGGCCCGCATCGCGAGGTGGGTGGCGACCAGGGAGGACGAGCAGGCGGTGTCCACGGTGAGGGCCGGGCCGTGGAAGCCCAGGGCGTAGCTGATCCGGCCCGAGATCACGCTCATGGTGTTGCCGGTGATGCCGTACTGGGAGAACTGGTCGGTGCCTTGCCAGAGCATCTCGTAGTCGTTGCTGGACGCGCCGACGAAAACCCCGGCCCGCTCGCCCACCAGCGAGTCCGGCAGGATGCCCGCGGACTCCAACGCCTCCCAGGCCAGCTCCAGCACCAACCGCTGCTGCGGGTCCATCACCAGCGCCTCGCGCGGGGAGATCCCGAAGAACGCGGGGTCGAAATCGCCCGCCCCGCTGAGGAAGCCGCCCTCGCGCACGTAGGACCGCCGCGCCTGCTGGGACTCCGGATCGGCGTCGTAGAGCTCCTCGATCGGCCAGTGCCGGTCCCCGGGGAACGCCGATATGGCGTCCGTGCCCGCAGCCACCAGGTCCCACAGCTGGGCGGGCGAGGCCACGTCGCCGGGCAGCCGGCACGACATGCCGACCACCGCGATCGGCTCGGCGGACCGCTCGGTCGCGTCACGCAACTGCTCCCGGGTGCGTAACAGATCCGTGGTGACCCTTTTCAGATATTCCCGGAGCGTGCTGACTTCATCGGGCATGAACGACTCCCTGCGACAGATGGCTGGTCAGAGTTGGAAGGTGATGCGTTCGGTGTCGAGGCCGCGGACGACCACGTGCCTGCGATAGCTCAGTGAGTCCTCGTGCACGTGGAAGCCGCGCAGCCGGCGAGCCAGCTCACCGAACACGATCTCCGCCTCCAGCCGGGCCAGGCTGCTGCCGAGGCAGTAGTGCGCGCCGGCGCCGAAGGCGAGGTTCATCGCGGCGGGCTTCCGGTCCGCGATGAACTGACCCGCCCTCGGGTGCACCCGCTCGTCCCGGTTGCCGGACGCGAGGACGAGGGTGACCACCGAGCCCTCGGGGATGTCGATGCCGTTGATCCGGTCGGACCGCAGCGCGACACGGCCGGTCAGCATGATCGGGCAGTCGTAGCGCAGCGCCTCGCTGACCACGTCGCCGACGATCGCCGGGTCCTGCCGGAGCAGCTGGAACTGCTCCGGGTGGCGTGACATCGCGAGCAGGCCGTTGGTGATCAGGTTGGTGGTGGACTCGTGGGCCGCGGTGAACACGGTCACCACGACGTTCGTCACCTCACGCCGGCTCAGCCCGCGCCCGTCCTCCTGCGTGGAGAGCAGGCTGGAGATGAGGTCCTCGCCGGGGTTGCGGCGGCGCTTGTGGATGAGGTCCGCGAAGTAGGCGTGCAGTTCGGTGGTGGTGCGGATGATGCGGACGAGTTCCTCGCGGTCGAACATCGCGGTGGAGTGGAAGCTGGCCACCAGCGTGGGCAGCTCCGTGGACAGCGCCATGTCGCTGGACCACTCCCGCAGCATCGGGATGTCCTCGCCCGGGATGCCCAGGAGGGTCGCGATGACCCGCAGCGAGAGCACCGCGGCCAGGTCCTGCACGCCGTCGAACTCGCCGTCGGCCAGGCAGTCGCGGAGCAGTTCGTCCACGATCTCGCGAATCCACGGCTCGAAGCGCGCGGTGATCCGTGGCGTGAACGCCTTGCTGACCAGGTTCCGCTGCCGCCCGTGTCCGGGATCGTCCATGAAGAAGATCGAGTTGAGCACCGGCTCGTCGCCGCGGTCGCCGAAGAGTTCCCGCATCCCCGGCGCGTTGAAGGTGTCACTGCCCATGGTCGTGTGGCTCTTGAGCACCGCCATGCAGCCGGCGTGGTCGCTCAGCAGCAGGGAGCCGTCCGACGTCCACATCGGACCTTGCTCCCGCCACCGCTCGAACAACGGGTAGGGGTTCGCGAGCACCTCCCGGTCGAGCAGGGCGTGCAGCGGGTTGTCAAGCGCGGTGACCGGTGGGCGGCTTGGCACCGACATGGGCTAGCTCCTCTCCGTGACACGGCCGGCAGTGCGACCGGTGTCCGATATCGCGTCGTCGAGCACTCCGTCGATCAGCGTGAACATCTCGTCGTCCGTGGCGTCGCTCAGGTCGGGCACCGCGGCCTGCTCACCGGCGGAGCCCTCTTCCTGGCTGCGCAGCAGTCGCCGCAGTGTCGTAGTGATCACCTCGGGGACGGGTACGGACGCAGGCCGCCGGAGCAGGGCCGCCTCCAGCTCCCTCAGGCGGTCCAGCACGACCCGCTCGTCCGGGTCGCCCTCGTCGACACCGAGCGCGTCGCCGAGGTACCGGGCCAGCGCGGCGGCGGTGGGGTGGTCGTAGACCGTGGAGGCCGCCAGCGGCACTCCGGTGTCCGCGCCGAGCAGGTTGCGCAGCCGGACCCCGGCCAGCGAGTCCAGGCCCAGCTCCCGGAACGGCCGGTGCGCGTCCAGGTCTCCGGCCGGCCGGCCCGAAACGTCGGCGACCCGGGCAGTGACCAGCTCCAGCAGCACCGACGACCGCCGCTGCGGCGCGGTGGCCGCCAGCCGTTCCCGCAACGCGCTCGCGGGTTCGGGCCCGGTGTCCGCGCCCACACCCGGCAGTCCGGAGCACAGGCGCCCCGGCCGTTCGGCGGCGAACCGCGGCCAGTCCACGGCACCGACCACGTACTCCGCCGCACCGCCGGACAGTGCCCGCTCCAGCGCGTCCAGCGCCCGGTCGGCGGGCATCGGCGTGGCGCCGCTGTCCGACCGCGAGCCGACGGGCCAGGACGTGGTCATCCCGGTGTCCAGCCAGGGGCCCCAGGCCAGGCTCGTCGCGGGCAGCCCGCCGGCCTGTCGATGGGCTGCCAGCGCCTCCACGACGGCGTTGGCCGCGGCGTAGTTGCCCTGCCCCGGCGAACCTGCGGTGCCGGCCAGCGAGGAGCACAGCACGAAGAAGCGCAGCGGATGGCCGGCGGTCAGCTCGTGCAGGAACCGCGCGCCGTCCGCCTTCGCCGCGAACACACGCGCCAGCCGGTCCTCGGACAGCGCCTCCAGCACCCCGTCGTCAAGCACCCCGGCGGCGTGCACCACACCGGTGAGCGACCGCCCGGCGAGCAGCCCGGCCAGCGCCTCGCGATCCGCCACGTCGCAACCCGCGATGTCGACCTCCACGCCCAGCGCGGTGAGTTCGGCGCGCAGTTCCGTCGCGCCAGGGGTGTCCACGCCCCGGCGGCCGACCAGCAGCAGGCGGTCCGCGCCCCGGGCCGCCAGCCGGCGGGCGACGTGCGCGCCGATGCCGCCCAGTCCCCCGGTGATCAGCACGGTGCCGACGGGCTCCGTCACGGCGGGTTCGGTGCGGGGCACCGGGACCAGTCGCCTGGCGTGCAGCCGCCCGCCCCGGATCGCGATCTCGTCTCCGGCAGCCAGCGCGGCGGGCAGCGCGGCCAGGTCCTCCGCGGCCGGTCGCAGCGGCAGGTCCACCAGGCCGCCGTGCAGCCGGGGCGCTTCCATGCCCGCGACCCGGGCCAGCCCGCACACGGCGGCCTGCTCCGGATTCGGCACGGTGTCCGCCGTGTCGGCCCGCACGGCGCCGCTGGTGACCGACCACAGGGGCGTGTCCGCACCTCTGGACAGCAGCGCCCGCAGCAGCGCCAGGGTGGCGGCCAGGCCGGTCGGCACCCGCGGCGTGTCCGGGCCCCCGGCCATCGCCAGGAGGGACACGATGCCGCCGCCCGGCAGGTCGGGCAGCAGCCGGTCCCAGTGCTCGCCGTCCACGGCGTCGCCGCGCACGATACGGGTCCCTTCGCCCAGCGCGCCCGCCACGTCCTCGGTGAGCCGGTCCCAGTCCACGCCCGGCGGGGCCACCACCAGCCACGGCCCCGGCGCGTCGGCGACCGGGCCGGGGTCGGGCAGCAGCTGCCACTCGACACCGTGCAGCAGAGGGTCGGCGGGGACCCCGTCGTCGTCGGGCAGCCAGAACCGCTGCCGGGTGAACGCGTAGCCGGGCAGTGGCACCGCCCGCCCGCCCGCGCACCAGGCCGCCCAGTCCACGTCCACCCCACGGGTGTACGCGGTCGCCAACGCCGTCAGCAGGCCGTGCACCTCGTCGGCGTCCTGCCGTAGCACCGGCAGGAAACCGTCCCCGCCCAGCGCCTCCTGGCCGAGCGCGCTGAGCGTCGCGCCCGGTCCCAGCTCCAGGTAGGTGCTGGTGCCCGCCGCGTCCAGAGCGCGCAGGCAGTCGTGGAAGCGCACCGGTTCCCGCGCATGCCGGACCCAGTACTCCGGGTCACGAAGCTCTTCGGTGACCCGTGCGCCGGTCACCGAGGACACGAGCGGAATCACCGGTGTCCGGAACTCCACTCCGGCCAGCGCCTCCCGGAAGGGGTCCAGAACCGGGTCCATGTGGTGGGAGTGGAACGCGTGCCGCACCGCCAGGCGGTGCACGTGGCCCACCCGCTGCGAGATCTCCCCCACCGCGTCCGCGTCCCCGGCGAGCACCACCGAGGCGGGCCCGTTCACCGCGGCCAGCGCCACCCGGTCCTCGTAGCCGCGCAGCAGTTCCGGCACGTCGGCTTCCGGTACCTGGACCGCCACCATCACGCCCTCGCCGCCGAGTTCGCGCATCAGCCGCCCGCGGGCGGCCACCAGTGCGCAAGCGTCGGCCAGCGAGAACACGCCCGCGGCGTGCGCCGCGGCGAGTTCGCCGACCGAGTGCCCGGCCACCGCGTCCGGCCGCACCCCCAACGTGGTGAGCAGCCGGAACACCGCCACCTGAACCGCGAACACCGCGGCCTGCGCATGGTCGGTGCGTTCACCGGGTCCGTCCCGGAGGATCTCGGCGAGCGGCCGGTCCAGCAGCGGGTCCAGCTCGGCGGCGATCTCCTGGAGGGCCGCAGCGAACACCGGCACCCGGTCCCGGAGCGACGTGGCCATGCCCGCGTACTGCACGCCCTGGCCGGGGAAGAGGAACGCGGTCGCGCCGTCGGCCGCCACTCCGGTCATGCCGGTCCCGGCTCGCAGCGCGGCGGTCAGCTCGCCGGTGTCCGTGCCGAGCACGACGGTGCGGGCACGCAGCCGGGCCCGCGTGGTGGCCAGCGAGTACGCCACGTCCAGCGCGGACGGCGAGCCGTTCCCGTCCTCGTCGGCCAGCCGCCGGAGCAGGGCCCCGGCCTGCGCGGGCAGCGCCTCCGGGGTGGCCGCGGAGAGCACCCACGGGATCAGCGGCGGAGCCGCGGCGGTCGCCGGCTCCGGTCCGGGCTCGGGCTCGGGCTCCTCCAGGATCACGTGCGCGTTGGTGCCGCTGAGGCTGAACGAGGACACCGCCGCCCGGCGCGGACGGTCCACGCGCGGCCAGTCCACCGGCTCGTCCAGCAGCCGCACCGCACCGTCGTCCCAGTTCACGTGCGGGCTCGGGGCATTCAAGTGCAGGGTCGCGGGCAACCGGCCGTGCCGCATGGCCAGCACCATCTTGAGCACACCCGCCACGCCCGCCGCGGCCTGGGTGTGCCCGAGGTTGGACTTCGCGGACCCGACCAGCACGGGACGCTCCCGGTCCTGCCCGTAGGTCGCCAGCAGCGCGGTGGCCTCGATCGGGTCGCCGAGCGGTGTTCCGGTGCCGTGCGCCTCCACCGCGTCCACCTCGCCGGGTGCCAGGCCCGCGACGGCCAGCGCGTCGCGGATCACCCGCTGCTGGGCCGAACCGTTCGGCGCGGTCAGCCCGTTGGACGCGCCGTCGGAGTTGAGTGCCGAGCCGCGCAGCACGGCGAGCACCCGGTGGCCCCGTTCGCGCGCGGTGGAAAGCCGCTCCATCACCAGCAGGCCGGCGCCCTCGCTCCACGCGGTGCCCTCCGCGGCCGCGTCGAACGGTTTGCACCGGCCGTCCGGGGCGAGCACCCCCACCTGGGAGAACTCCACGAACAGCGTCGGCGTGGTGAGCACCGTGATGCCACCCGCCAGCGCGACCGTGCACTCACCGGCCCGCAGCGCCTGCGCGGCCTGGTGCATCGCCACCAGCGCGGAGGAACACGCCGTGTCCACCGTGATCGCCGGGCCGTGGAAACCGAACGTGTAGGCCAGCCGCCCCGACGCGACGCTGCCCGCGTTGCCGATCGAAACGTCGCCGGTGAGGTCCTCGGGCGTCCGGTGCGCGCGGCGCGCATAGTCGTTGCCCATCAGCCCGAGGTAGACACCGGTGCGGCTGCCCCGCAACGCGGTCGGGTCGATCCCGGCGTCTTCCAGCGCGTGCCAGGCCAGTTCCAGCAGGATGCGCTGCTGCGGGTCCATCGAGACCGCCTCGGCCGGGGCGACGCCGAAGAATTCGTTGTCGAACTCGGCGATCCCGTCCAGGAAGCCGCCGTGCCGCACGTAGCTGCGCCCGCCACGGCCCGGCTCCGGGTGGTAGACCTCGTCCGGGTTCCAGCCGCGGTCTTCCGGGAACTCGGTGATCGCGTCCCGCCCGGCGGCCAGCAACTCCCACAGCTCGTCCATGGTGGACACCCCGCCGGGAAGGCGGCAGCTCGCGCCGACCAGCACCACCGGGTCGTCCGTCTCGTGCGGGCCGGGCCCGGCAACCGGTGCCCGGCCGCCGGGTACCGCGCCGGGGATCTGCCCGGACAGGTACCCGGCCAGGGCCGTGGGGGTGGGGTGGTCGAACACCGCGGTCGCGGGGAGCCGCACCCCGGTCGCGGCGGTGAGCCGGTTACGCAGCTCCACCCCGGACAGCGAGTCGAAGCCGATGTCGCGGAACGCCCGCGCCGGGTCCACCCGGCGCTCCACGCCGAGCACGGAGCCCACCGTGGCCAGCACGAGGTCGAGCACCGACCGCTCGCCACCGGAGACGTACACGGGCGCCGCGGCCACGGCGGCCGGCCGGGCCGCGCTCCGCCGGACGCCGAGCAGCCCGGCCCACACCGGCGCCCGCTCCGGGCCTGCCGCACGCACGTTGGCCAGGTCGAAACGGGCGGGCACGGTGCACGCCAGGTCGGCGCCCAGCGCCGCGTCGAACAGTGCGAGCCCGTGTTCGCGGGACATCGGCACGAGCCCGGTCCGCCGCAGCCGGGCCCGGTCGGTGTCGCCCAGCCGCCCGGTCATGCCGGTGTCCTGCGCCCACAGTCCCCACGCCATCGACGAAGCGGGCAGTCCCCGCGAACGGCGGTGCTGCGCCAGCCCGTCCAGCCACGCGTTGGCGGCCGCGTAATTCGCCTGCCCCGGCGTGCCGAGGACACCGGCTACGGAGGAGAACAGCACGAACGCGGCCAGGTCGAGGTGTCGGGTCAGTTCGTGCAGGTTGCGCGCACCCTCGACCTTCGGTCGCAGCACCGCGTTCAGCCGTTCGGCGGTGAGGGAGCGCACCGTGCCGTCGTCCAGCACCCCGGCGGCGTGGATCACCGCGGTCAGCGGGCGGTGCGCGGGGATCGCCGCCAGCAGTTCGGCGAGGGCGGCCCGATCGGCGACGTCGCACGCCACGACCGTGATCTCGGCGGTGCCGGTCAGGTCCTCGAGACCGGATTCGAGCGCCGCGCCGCCCCGCCGTCCCGCCAGCACCAGGTGCCGCACCCCGTGCTCGGTGACCAGGTGCCGGGCCAGCTCCCGGCCGAGTACGCCGGTCCCGCCGGTGATCAACACCGTGCCACCGGCGAGGGCGGGCCGGTCCCCCGTCCGCGTCACCCGAGCCAGCCGCGGCGCGAACGCCTGCCCGCCCCGGACGGCGATCTCCGGCTCACCGGTGCCCAACGCCAGCTCCAGGGCGGAGCCGGCGTCCTCGGGGTCGCCGGGGCGGTCCAGGTCGACCAGCACGAACCGGCCGGGATGTTCGGTGCGTGCCGTGCGGACCAAGCCCCAGACCGCCGCGGCGTCGGGGTCCTGGTCGTCCTCCGGGGCGATCGCGACCGCACCACGGGTCCGCACGACCAGGGGCCCGCCCGTCGCCTCCTCGTCGTCGGTGTCCAAGAACTCGCGGACCCGCGCCAGTGCTTCCTCGGGCCCGGCCACGTCCACGACCGGCGCGTCCGCGATCGCCGGGGCGGGCCGCCCCGCGACCGGCACCCAGTCCAGCCGGTGCAGCGCCCGGTCCACGCCCGCCGTCCCCGGCCGCACAGGCCCCACGGGCCGGAGCGCGAGCGCGCCGATCGTGGCCACCGCTTCCCCCGCCGCGTCGGCGAGCGCCACGGCGAACGAGTCGTTGCCCTGCGGAGTCAGCCGCACCCGCAATGCCGTGGCCCCGACCGCATGGAGTACGACCCCGCTCCAGGAGAACGGCAACCTCACCGGCGCGTCCCCCGCATCCAGCAGCAGCGGGTGCAAGGCGGCGTCGAGCAGGGCCGGGTGCAGGCCGAACCGCCCGGGATCGACCGGCAGCTCGACCTCGGCCCACAGCTCCGCACCGAGCCGCCAGGCCCGCCGCAACCCCTGGAAGGCCGGCCCGTACTCGTAACCCCGCTCGTCGAGCTGTGCGTACTCGCCGTCGAGGTCGATCTCCTCGGCACCGGCCGGCGGCCACTCCGTCAAGGTCTCGCCGCCGGACTGCGCGGCCCGGAGCGTCCCGGTCGCGCACCGGGTCCACGGCGCGTCCGGCGCGGACCGGGCGTACATCGCCAGCGTGCCCGGATCCGTCTCGCCGATCGCGATCTGCAACTCGGTCTCGCCCCGCTCGGGCAGCACCAGCGGGCTCTCCAGCACCAGCTCGTCCAGCACCGGCAGCCCCGCCCGCTCACCCGCGTGCAGGGCCAGCTCGACGAACGCGGCCCCGGGCAGCAGCACGGTGCCGCGCACCCCGTGCTCTGCCAGCCAGGGGTGCCGGGTGAGGGAGAGCCGGCAGGTGGCGACCAGGCCACCGCCGGCGAGCTGGACCACCGAGTCCAGCATCGGATGCCCGGCGACGGGCCCGGAGGCGGCGGTCGGCAGCATCCAGTACCGCTCCTCGCGGAACGGATAGGTCGGCAGCTCCACACTCCGGGCGCCGTCGAACAGCCCGTTCCAGTGCACGTCCACACCGTGGACGGCCGCCTCGGCCACCGCCAGCAGGAAGCGGTCGGCACCACCGTCGTCCCGTTTCAGGGTCTCCAGCACCACGCCGCCCCCGCCGTGGTCCTCCTCGTAGTCCCCGAGGATCTGCCGCACGCCGCCGGCGAGCACCGGATGCGGGCTCGACTCCAGGAACGTGGTGTGCCCGGCGGCGACCAGCCCGCGCACCGTCGCCTCGAACTCGACCGTGGCGCGCAGGTTGCGGTACCAGTAGTCCGCGTCCAGCCCGGTGGTGTCCACCGGACCACCGGTCACGGTCGAGTGGAAGGGAACCTCGGCCGCCATCGGAGTCACCGGCGCCAGCAGTTCGCTCAGCTCCGCACGCAGCAGTTCGACCTGCGCCGAATGCGAGGCGTAGTCCACCGGCAACAGGGTCGCCCGTACGTCCTCGGCGACCAGTGCGGCGGCGAACTGTTCGACCGCCTCGACGGCGCCCGAGACCACCGTCGAGCGCGGCCCGTTGACCGCGGCCACCGAGAGGTCCTCGCCCCAGCGGGCCATCGCCTCTTCGACCGCCGCTCTCGGCAGCCCCACCGACAGCATCCGGCCCGTACCGGAGAGCGCCCGCAAGGCCCGGCTGCGCAGCGTGACGATCCGCGCCCCGTCGTCCAGGGACAGCGCGCCGGCCACGGTCGCGGCCGCGATCTCGCCCTGGGAGTGGCCCACCACCGCGGCCGGGCGCACCCCGTGTGCCCGCCAGAGTCCGGCCAGCGACACCATGACCGCCCACAGCACGGGCTGCACCACGTCCACCCGGAGCAGCGCGTCCTCGTCGGTGAGCACGTCGCTCAGGTTCCAGTCCACGTACGGCGCCATCGCGTCCTGACAGGCCGCCATGTGCCCGGCGAAGACCGGGCTGGACTCCAGCAGTCCCATGGCCATCCCGGTCCACTGCGTGCCCTGGCCGGGGAACAACAGCACCGGACCGGTGTCCCGGCAGGGTGACCCGAGGACCGTGCCCGGTGCCGAACCGCCCTCGGCGAGCGCTTCCAGTCCGTGCACCAACGCGTCCCGGTCCCGGCCGACGACGGCGGCCCGGTGCTCGAACCCGGCCCGGCCGGTCGCCAGCGTGAATCCGGCGTCCAGCAGGCCGACCCGGTCCGGGCGGAGCCGCTCGGCCAGCCGGCCGGCCTGCTCCCGCAGCGCCTCCGCCGACCGTGCGGACAGCAGCAGCGGCACTGCGGACGCCGGTCGCGGTGCCGCGGCGGGCGCGGGTTCCGGCGCCTGTTCCAGGATCACATGGGCATTGGTGCCGCTGATGCCGAACGAGGACACGCCGGCCCGGCGCGGGCGTCCGGTCTCGGGCCACGGCGTGTTCTCCGCGAGCGGGGTGACCCTGCCGGACTCCCAGTCCACGTGCGGGCTGGGCTCGGTCAGGTGCAGGATGCGCGGCAGCACGCCGTCGCGCATGGCGTGCACCATCTTCAGGACGCCCGCCACCCCGGCGGCGGCCTGCGTGTGCCCGATGTTCGACTTGACCGCCCCCATCAGCAGCGAGCGCGTCCGCTGCGGGCCGTGCACCGCCAGCAGCGCCCGTGCCTCGATCGGGTCGCCGAGCATGGTGCCCGTGCCGTGCGCCTCCACCGCGTCGACATCCGCCTCGGACAGTCCGGCGTCGGCCAGCGCCGCCCGCAGCACCCGTTCCTGAGCCGGCCCGCTGGGTGCGGAGAGCCCGTTGGAGGCCCCGTCCGAGTTGACCGCGGTGCCGCGCACCAGCGCGTGCACGGTGTGCCCATGGCGCAGGGCGTCGGAGAGCCTTTCCAGCACGAGCATTCCGACGCCCTCGGACCAGGCCGTGCCGTCCGCCGTCATGGAGAACGGCTTGCACCGGCCGTCCGGGGCGAGGCCCCGCAGCCGCGAGAACTCCACGAACATCTCCGGGGTCGCCATCACCGTCACCCCGCCGGACAGGGCCAGGTCGCACTCGCCGAGACGCAGCGACTGCACCGCGAGATGAGTGGTCACCAACGACGAGGAGCAGCCGGTGTCCACCGTGACCGCGGGGCCGTTGAGGCCGAGCACGTAGGCCACTCGGCCGGACGCCACGCTGGAGGTGTTCCCGGTGATCAGGTACCCCTCCAGCCCGTCCGGGACGGTGTGCACCCGGGGCGCGTAGTCGTGCATCATCGAGCCGGCGAACACGGCCGTGCGGCTGCCCCGCAGCGAGGTGGGATCGATGGCCGCGTTCTCCAGGGCCTCCCACGCCGTCGTGAGCAGGAGGCGCTGCTGCGGATCGGTGGTCAACGCCTCGCGGGCGGAGAGCCCGAAGAACTCGGCGTCGAAATGGCCGGCGTCGTAGAGGAAGCCGCCGTGCCGGACGTAGGAGGTACCGGACCGGTCCGGATCGGGATCGTAGAGGGCCGCCAGGTCCCAGCCCCGGTCCTCCGGTAACTCGCCGATCGCGTCGATCCCGTCCCTGGCCACCTGCCAGAGCCCTTCCGGGGCGGTTATTCCGCCCGGGTAGCGGCACGCCATTCCCACAATCGCAATCGGTTCGCCCGGCATCCGGTGCCCTCCCAGAGAAGTTTGGACTTTATCGGCCACCATGGACGCAAAATCATTCACCGGACTCGCGACCATCCAGCCAAAACCGCAGGCCACAAGTTCGGTCAGTGGCGCCGCTCTGAATCATCATCACCGCAAGCTCTTCATCCGGAAAAACGCGGCGCGGTTCCACACCCCCTGCCTGAATTGACCGCCACAAAACGAACCGTCTCTCCCGCAACTCGGTAAGCGCATGACGGACGGCCGGCGCTTTTCGTCTCCGTCACCAGGTGACCGGGAGTGCCGAGACCGAGAACGCGGAGCCGTTGACGAAGCGCAGTTCGTCGCGTGGCGTGGCCAGGCGGAGCGTGGGGATGCGCCGGACGGCGGTGATGAGGGCGAGCTGGCCGGGGTGTTCGAGGAGAGTAAGGACCCCGAGCGCGGCCATCGTGGCGGTGGTCTCCAGGCCCGCGGCGACCAGGAGTACGCACAGTTCGACCGTGGCCCGGCGGCCCTCGCCACCGCTGGCGCGGTCGGAGCTGAACCGGGCGTCGCCGAGCACCGCGCGGACGTCCTCGTGGCGTGCGGCGACGAACACGGTGCGTCCGCTCGGGCCCGTCAGCCCGGGCAGGCCGGGGTGCTCGCGCAGGCCGGCGTAGTCCGGTGGCGGGGAGAACGGGCAGGTCCGGGACATCGGCCAGGTCGCGGCTCGCAGCGGTCTCTGGTCGTGCATGGTCACCACCTCGACTCTTTCGGAAGTCAAGGACGACCGTATGGCTGGTGATACCCGAATTTCCCTAGAATTTCGTTGAGCTCGGAATCAACCGTCCGTCCGCTGTCCACCTCGCCGGAATGGCCTCCCCGGGTGCCCGGGGAGGGAGGCCCGCCACCTAGGGGGCGATGATCACCTCGTACCACTCGAACTCGAGTATGCGGTCCGAGACGACGGCCCGGCCGAGTTCACCGCCCGCTCCCGTGTTGTCTTTCAGGGGCACATGGGCCCGGATACACGGCGCGTTCTTACCGTCGGGGCTGTCCCGTACGACATCGACGCGCCACACCCCGGCGGTCTTCCTGGGGATGATCTCCGTGCACTTGGAGCCGTTCGTGCCGCCCTGCACAGCTCTGGCGAAGGGAAACTCGTCACAGGAGTCGTCCGTGACACTGGGGTCCGGCTTGAACGGTAGCGGGGCCGCCGTGCACGACTGTCGGCGCTTCTTGTCCGCCTCCTTGTCCCCGCCGGCATTGCGGAGCAACGGCCTCGTCGGGGTACCGAAGTTGTTGCCGCTGAGGTTGCTCTGCGCCCACGCGTAGGCGATGGCGGCAGCCCCATAGGCGGATTCGCGGATGGTCACGTTGGCCAGGTGTCCCATCACGATGCAGCCGGGGTAGCCGCCGACCTCCGCATCACAGCGCAGCTCGCGGTTGTTGTTCCAGGTCACCGGGTTCGCGACGCCGGGTATCTCAAGGATCCCCCCGAATGATGTGTAGGTGGGGGTGATCAGCGTATGAGCGTCCTTGGCGACAGCGGAGGTGAAGGACAGGTGCCCGATCTCCTCATCGCCCAGCTTCAGCTCGACGGGCGCGCCGCCCCAGGCCTGTGAGGTCACGGTGCACAGGCCGCTGCAGGTGGCGGACAGATCCATCGTCACGGTCTTCGCCTTACCCTCCATCTCGGTGGCCTTGACGGCGATGTTCTCCGTCCACTCCGCTTTGGAGGAGCTCAGGCGGGCGAAACTCAAGGCGTGGATGACGGCGCGGCCTGTCTCATTGCCTTTGCTGTCGAAGCCCCGGGTCGTGATCTTCTCGCCCCAGCAGTAGTTGTGCCGGTCGGAGTCCCGGCCGTTCTTGCACGGACCATCCGAGGCCTCCCACGCGCCGGGCGCGGTCATGGCGGCAGGCGCGGCCATCGGCACCGCCTTGGTACAAGTCCAGCCCGCGGCGGTGGCCTTGCATGTGCCGTGGCCCTTGGGAGCGGCCTCGGCAGGTGCGGCGGCGGCCGGTGAGCCGCCCACGGCGAGGAGGGTCGCGGTGAGGGCGAGTGCGGCCACGGTGGCGAGCAGGTGTCTGAGGCGTTTCACAGGATGGTTCCCCTCGATCGGTGGTGTACGGGGCCACCAGGGATCGAACCGGTCCGGCGCCCGCCCGCACAGGGGCGGAATTAGCCCCTCCACGATCGCTTTTGACCCGTTGCGCGCTCACACCACCACTCCCGTGGCCGCTACGTTCACCCGTTGACTGAACACAAACAACCAGGGGAAAGGGCAACGATGCGCCCCACAAGACCCGCCGGCCACATAGGCAGAACACTCGTGGTCTGTGCCGCCTCGGCCGCTGTAGCCACCGTGGGACTTGCCGTCTCACCGGCCGCCGCCGCACCCGCCACCACCACGACCGCCGCCCAGGCCGAGGCCGGTGGCGCCTGCACGGCGGCCGACCTCGGCAAACGGCACCCGTTCATCAAGACCTCCGAAGTGGCCCCGACGATCACCCACTTCAAAGGCTGGTACGTCACCAACGGCTCGACCGGCACCCAGTCCGTCACCACCAGCGTCCAGACGACCATCTCGGTGTCCGTCGGCGTCACCGGCAACATCGAAGGCGGCTTCGCCGTCGAGACCCTCGGCCAAGTCGGCGCGAGCCTGGGCCTGAACGTGCAGGTGAACTACACCTCCACCAGCAGCACGTCGACGTCCGTCACATGGAACTTCCGCAATCCCGGCTATTACGGCCTCTACAAGGGCACCAAGAAGGTCACCGGCACGTACGGCAGCCTCAACTGCAACCGCGTCCAGCAGGGCGACGGCGGTTGGGCGCTGAAGTGGATCGAGGGGGCCGACACCGGCAGCTACACCACCTACACCGCCCTCGAAGAAGGCGCGGTGCGCTGCGAGGACACCGTCCCGGCCAGCAGCATCATGCGCAAGGCACAGGACCTCCTCGACTGCGGCTCCGCCACCGCCACCGCGAAGCACCCGGCCGGGCCGGTCCCCTCGGCGAAGGCCGACAAGGCCCGGCACGAAGCCGAGAAAGCCGCCAAGGCCGAGAAGAGCGTGAGGGCCACGGGGAGCCGGGCCCCCGCCACGCGGGCCGCCCTTACCTGCCAAAACCCCGTCTACAGGATCCACGTCCCCGGCAAGCCCCTGAACTGGAGCGCACCGCTCCTGGCCAACGACGGCATCCGCCTGCGCGAATCCAACTGGACCAGCGCCCACCTGGACAACTGGCGGCTGTGCAATGTGACGGAGCGCAACGGGGTCATCGAGGCGTCCCTGTGGAACTGGGGCAACGGCGGATGCGCGACCATCCCGGCGGACATCGCCAACCGGGAGCAGGCCTACCTGACGACCGCCAACTGCGGGGAGGACGACCTTCAGCGGTTCTACATCTACCGCGACGTACCCGGCAGCTCGAAGGTCGGCCTGCAGAACAAGTACACCGGCTCCATGCTGGGCCACGACCGGTACGCGGACGGGGAGCTGATCCGCCAGTACTCCAGCGGCAGGCAGGACGGTACGGGCACGTACACCCTGATCGCCGTCTGACAGCCCCCTCCCGGTGAGTGCGGCCCCGCACGTGAACCTCCGGCCCCCCGGTTCCGTGCGGGGCCTTCCGCGTCTCCGCCCCGAGCCCTGCCTTGGGGCCGGTGCCCGTGGCCGCACGTCCCCTGTCGCATGCTGGACGACACGGGCGGTGTCAGGCCGGCCAGTGCCCCGTGGCCAGGAACGTGTCGATGGCGGCGGCGTACGGCCCGATGTCCAGGCCCTGTCCGGCGAGCCAGGTGTCGGAGTAGTACGTGTCGAGGTAGCGCTCCCCCGGGTCGCACAGGAGGGTGACGACGCTGCCCTTGGAGCCGTCGCCGGCCATCTCGGCGACGATTTTGAGGGCGCTCCACAGCCCCGTGCCGGTGGAGCCGCCCGCCCTGCGGCCGATGGCCCGCTCCAGGGCGCGGACGGCGGCGATGCTCGCGGCGTCCGGGACCTTCATCATCCGGTCGATCACGCCCGGCATGAAGCTGGGTTCCATGCGCGGCCGGCCGATGCCCTCGATCCGCGAGCCGCGCTCGCCGGTCACCGTGGGGTCGTGGTTCTTCCAGCCCTCGAAGAAGCAGGAGTACTCGGGGTCGGCGACGCAGATGCGGGTGTCGTGCCGCATGTAGCGCACGTAGCGGGCGATGGTCGCGGAGGTGCCGCCGGTGCCCGCGGTGGCGACGATCCAGGCGGGTACGGGGTGGCGTTCGCGGCTCAGCTGGCTGTAGACCGATTCCGCGATGTTGTTGTTGCCGCGCCAGTCGGTGGCCCGTTCGGCGTAGGTGAACTGGTCCATGTAGTGGCCGCCGGAGCGCTCGGCGAGCAGGGCGGCCTCCGCGTACATCGTGCGGGGGTCGTCCACGAAGTGGCACCGGCCGCCGTGGAACTCGATGAGCCGGGCCTTCTCCCGGCTGGTGGTGCGGGGCATGACGGCGACGAACGGCACGCCGATCAGGCCGGCGAAATAGGCTTCGGAGACCGCCGTGGAGCCGCTGGACGCCTCGACGACGGGGGCTTCGGGGCGGATCCAGCCGTTGCAGAGCCCGTGCAGGAAGAGCGAGCGGGCGAGGCGGTGTTTGAGGCTTCCGGTGGGGTGGGTGGACTCGTCCTTGAGGTAGAGGTCGATGCCCCATTCCTCGGGCAGGGGGAAGCGCAGCAGGTGGGTGTCGGCCGAACGGTTCGCGTCGGCCTGGACCTTGCGGACCGCTTCGGCGAGCCAGGCGCGGTGGGCCGGGTCGCTGCGGTCGACGTCCAGGGTGGGGGTGGGGGCGGGGCCTGCTGCGGAGGCGGCCGGGCGCGGGCCGGTGGCCGCCCCGTCCGCGTCCCCCGGGTCCACGGTGCCGTTCACGCCGCTCCTCCCGTTCATCCGGGCCCATGCGGAGCACTCGGACCTTTCGATCATAAATGGGCACTGGTGCGTGAGCCGCCTCACAGGCAGACTGCGCACGAGCACACGAATCGGCCGGGGAGGCGGTTGGCGTGTCGGAGCCGGAGTTCACTGCGACCGGGGTGCGGATCGAGCGGTCCCTTCGCTCGCTCACCCGGGCGGGCCAGGTCAAGATCAGGGACGGCAGGCTGGAGCTGCTCACCAGCTACGGCCGGGAGATCGACAGCGCCCCCCTGGGGTCGGTCCACGCGAGCAAGCCGTGGTTCTCCGGCCGGGACCGCGCCCGGGCGACCGTGAACGGCACGCGCTACCTGCTCACCCTGGGCCGATCGGAGGACGCAGCGGAGGAGGCGTCGGGGGAGGCCGCCGTCCGGCGGTTTCTGGAGGCCGTCCGCTCCGGACGCCATGGTGACGCCAGGGGCTGAGGGTGCAGAAGTTGCGCTTCCGGCTGTGGGAGTCGACCCTTGATTCGTACCAGCATCACTGAGGGTTCACCGGCGGCTACGCTCTGGACATCAGCCGCCGCCCGGCTCGGCAGCCGTCTCCGCCGGCCCGGCCCCAGCGCGTGCCAGAACGCCCTTCTGCATCAGGCTAGCCCTACTTCTTCCAGGGAGTCGCAGCCGTGATCAGCCGACCGAACAAGCACTGCACCGTAGAGCTCCAGGCTCTTCCACCGCGGATCGGCCAGGTCCGCAGAATCGTATCTGCGCAACTGCGGTACTGGAATCTCGATCCGCTCATCGACCCCGCGGCGCTCTGTGTCACCGAACTCCTGACCAACGTTCACCAGCACGCCGAACCGGACAAACGCTGCACGGTCGAGATCGACCTCGTACTGGACCGGCTCACCGTCTCGGTCCGCGACCACGACCCGCGGCTGCCCCGCGTCGCGGACTTGGACGCCGGCAGCACCCACGGCCGCGGTCTCGCCCTGATCGCGGCCGTCAGCGACAGCTGGGGCGTGCAGGAGCGCCACGACGGCGGCAAGGTCGTCTGGTTCTCGCTGCCCGTCCCCGACCCGTCCGCCGCCGGCCGGCAGACCCGGGACGACCGCACGACGGTCACCTTCGAACAGCCCGTCCCGGCCCTCCCGCCGCTGGAGGAGCCCGCGTTCGACGAGCCCGCCGCCGCCCGCAGGCCGGCCGCGGTGCTCGACCGCTCCCCCGTCCGCTCCGCCGTTCCCGGCTGACCGGACGGGGGTCCCCACCCCGGGCGGGTGCGCGGCGCTCACTCCGCCGCGACGGCGCGCAGCACGTCCAGGCGCGCCGCCCGCCGGGCGGGCCGCAGGCCCGCCAGCGCGCCGGCGGCCGACCCCACCAGGGCGACCACCGCCAGGCGCGGCGCCGGCACGGAGAAGGCGGCGGTGCCCGTGGCCCGTACGAGGGCCCAGCCGAGGAAGGCGCCGAGCACCAGGCCGCCGGCCGTGCCGAACGCGGCGACCAGCACCGACTCCCAGCGCACCATCGCGCGCAGTTGCCCGCGGGTCTGCCCCACCGCCCGCAGCAGGCCCAGCTCGCGGGTGCGTTCGCGGACCGCGAGGGTCAGGGTGTTGGCGATGCCGAGCAGGGCGATGACCACTGCAAGGGCCAGCAGGGCGTAGACGAGAGTGAGCATCGTGTCGACGCGCTGCGCCGAGGAGGCCGCGTACTCGGCGCGGGTCCGGACCTCCGGACTGCCGTACGCGGCGGACGCCTTCTCCACGGCGGCCTTGCCGGCGGCGGTGGAGACGCCCTCCTTGAACGCGACGGCGACGACCCGGTCGGCGTCCTGGCCCCGGTGCGGGCTCCACGCCTCGCGGGAGAGGACGTAGTCGCCGGCCAGGCTGCGCTCCCCGTAGACCGCCCGGACGGTGAAGCGCTGCTTCTGCCCGTCGACGAAGGCGACTTCGGTGGTGCTGCCCACCGTCCAGCCGCGCTTGTCCGCCTCGTCCCGCGAGACCGCGAGACCGTCGGCGCCGAGGGCGCCCGGCGCCCCGTCCACCGGCCCGAGGTCGAGCACGGCGGTGAGGCCCGCGGGGTCGGCGACCGTGACCTGCCGGCCGCCTCCGTCCACGACGGCGACGCCCTTGCCGAGGCCCAGCGCGGTGCTCACCTCGGGCAGCCGGGCGAGGGCGGGCGCGAGCCGCGGGCTGAGCCCGCTGCCGCCCGCGCCCAGCGCCGGGGCGCTGACGGCGACGTCCCCGGCGAAGGCGCGGCCGACCGCCCGGTCCGTCGTCGCCTTCAACGACGCGGCGAAGACGGTGAAGAGAGTGACGACGGCGACTCCCAGTACGAGGGCCATGGCCGTGGCCGCGGTACGCCGGGGGCTGCGCAGGGCGTTGCGGCGCGCGAGCGCCCCGGTGAGCCCGCGCAGCCGCACGAGCGGAGCGCCCAGCGCGCGGACCGCGACGGAGGACAGGACGGGCCCGAGGGCCACGAACGCCGCGAGGACCACCACGGCGCCGGTCCCGGTGAGCAGGACGGAGGGTGCTCCCGCAGCGCCGGTCGCGGTCAGGGCGACTCCGGCGAGGAGCAGCCCCGCCCCGGCGAGCGCGCGGCCGCGGGAGGCCGCGGAGTCGTCGACGGCGGCCTCCCGGAGCGCGGCCAGGGGTGCCGTGCGCCCGGCCCGTACGGCGGGCAGCAGTGCCGAGCCGAGGCAGACCAGCAGGCCGGTGGCGGGCGGCAGCAGCAGGGAGAGCGCGCTGATCACCAGGCCGCCCTGCGGGAACGGGAATCCCACGGCGGGGAAGAGCGCCTGGAGCCCGGCGGCGATGCCGATGCCGCACAGGAGCCCGGCCGCTGAGGCGGCCGCTCCCACGGCGGCGGCCTCGGCCAGGGTGGCGGCGAGGATCTGCCCGCGCGAGGCGCCGATCGCCCGCAGGAGGGCGTTGTCGCGCGTGCGCTGGGCGACGACGACGGCGAAGGTGTTGTGGATGCTGAACGTGGCCACCAGCAGGGCGATTCCGGCGAACACGAGCAGCAGGGTCGTGAACAGCGACAGGAACGTGCCGGAGACGGCGTCCTTGTTCTCGTCGGCCCACTCCTGTCCGGTGACGGCCTCGACTCCCGCGGGGAGTACGGGCTTCAGGCGCTCGACGAGCTGCCGCCCGTCCACGCCTTCGGCCGCGCGGACGCGGACCGCGGTGGCCCGGCCCGGCTGCGGGGTCAGGTACTTCTCCGCGTCGGCGCGGGTCAGGCCGGTGTACGTGGTCCGGCCGAGGCCGCCCTCGCCGCCCGCCGTCGCGATGCCGACGACGGTGATGGTGAGGGGGTCCGGGGTGCGCAGGACGGTGCGGTCGCCGATGTGCAGGCCCCCGTCCTCGGCGGCGCCGCGGTTGACGACGGCCTCCCCGGGGGCGGCGGGCGCGCGTCCGGCGGCGAGCCGGTAGGGGTTGAGGTGCGGGTCGTCGATCCAGTTGCCCGCCAGGGTGGGCGGGCCCTGGCCGCCCACGGGCTTCCCGTCGCGCCCGACGAGCTGCCCGGCGCCCTGGATCTCGGGCACGGCGGCGGCGACGCCGGGGACCTTCTGCAGGGACGAGGCGAGGCCGGTGGGCACGGTGCGCCGGGTGCCCTGGCCCGCGTCGGGCGCGGTGACGACGTCGGCGCTGCGGACGACCGCGTCCGTGTCCGCCGCGGCGTCGGCGAAGAGCGTGCCGAAGGATCCGCGCAGGGTGTCGCTCATGACGAGGGTCCCGCTGAGGAAGCCCACGCCGAGCAGGGCGGCGAGGAACGTGCCCGCGAAGCGCCTCTTGTGCGTGCGCAGGGAGGCGGCGCTCAGGCGCAGGGCGGCGGCGAGGCCGCTCAGGCGCGGGGGTGCGGTGCCGGTGCTCATGACGGCACCTCCGCGCGCCCGGGGGCGCCCCGCCGGTCCAGGCTCTTGAGCCGGTCGAGGACGCCGTCCGCCGTGGGGTCGCTCAAGTGGCCGACGAGCCTGCCGTCGGCGAGGAAGACGACGTCGTCGGCGTGCGCGGCGGCGACCGGGTCGTGGGTGACCATGACGACCGTGCGGCCCATGGTGCGCACGGCGCGGCCGAGCAGGTTCAGCACCTCCTCGCCGGAGCGGGAGTCGAGGTTGCCGGTGGGCTCGTCGGCGAAGACGACGTCGGGGCGGCCGGCGAGGGCGCGGGCGACGGCGACGCGCTGCTGCTGGCCGCCGGAGAGTTCGCCCGGCCGGTGGTGCAGCCGGTCGCGGAGGCCGACGACGTCGACGAGGGCGTCGGTCCACTGCTCGTCGCCGCGGTCGCCGCGCCTGCCCGCGAGGTCCTGGGGCAGCGAGATGTTCTCGGCGACGGTGAGGGTCGGCACGAGGTTGAAGGCCTGGAAGACGAAGCCGATCCGCTCGCGGCGCAGCAGCGTCAGACGGCGGTCGTCCAGGCCCCCCAGCTCGGTGTCACCGATGAACGCCGAGCCGGAGGTGAGGGTGTCGAGCCCCGCGGCGCAGTGCATGAGGGTCGATTTCCCGGAGCCGGAGGGGCCCATGATGGCGGTGAAGCGGCCGGCCGGGAAGTCGACGCTCACTCCGTCGAGGGCGGTGACGGCGGTGCCGGCGCCGCGCGCGGTGCCGCCGTAGACCTTGACGGCGTCGACCACGCGCGCGGCGGGGGCCTGTGCGACGGGCGCGGGGCGCGGGGCGCTCATGCCGCACCGCGCTTGCCGGGCGTGCCGAAGTGCTCCTCCAGGACGGACACGCGCCGCCAGTACTCGTCCTCGTCGATCTCCCCGGCGGCGAAGCGGCGGCCGAGGACGGTCAGCGGCGAGTGCTCGGCGCGCGCCTGCCGATGGTGCCAGGGGGCGCGTCCGCCGCGCCAGACGGTGCGGCGCAGGACGGTGACGACGCCGATGACGACGGCGGCCCAGACGAGGGGGAAGAAGAGGATCCAGGGGCCCGGGCCGCCGTGGGCCAGGGCGTGGGCGAGGGTGTTCATGAGGGATCGGCTCCTCGGTGGTGGCGGTTGCCGGCGACGGGTCGTCGCCCACCACCGAGCCTCGCCGCCGGGGGCCCGCGGATCGTCCTACGGGCGGCTGCCGTCCGGCTGCCGCGGGGGGAGTACGCGGGGGTGGTGTGCGTACTCCTGAAGGCCATCGGGGAAGGGAACGCCATGGTCGGCTGCCGTGTTCTGGGTGCCGAAGCGGGGTGGCGGACAGAGTCCGTGCGTCGCTGCCGACAGGGTGTGATGGCGATGCCCTGGCGGTGAAGGGGTCCGGCTGGAGGTATTGCCTGCCGCCGGTCCCGGACAGATAGGTGCGGGCGCCGGCGGCAGCAGTCAGGTCGGCCAGCCGCTGCGAGCATCCCGGCCGGGCCGGAAGGCCGCTGTTGCTGAGGATGCGGCCTTGCCGGCCGAGAAGGTCCAGCAGGGCCCGGGCGGACACTTCGGCGACGGCCGCCTTATGGACAGCCATCCGCGGTCAGTCGGGTTGTCCAGGCAGCGAGGCGGGTCCGGTGCTGGTAGTCGCGGCGGGTGAACTGGACGTCGTCCAGGACGATCCAGTAATCCGCCGCGAACAACGTGGCCAGCGTCGAGAGCCGGGGGAAGAAGTTGGGCTGGAGGATGGCACACAGCCCGCCCGGCGGCGGGTCAGGTGTTGAGCAGACGGCTGTCGAAGCCGTCCTCAAGGAGAGATTCGTATGCGGCATGCACGTCCTCCGGGACGTCCTGCTCGATGGCGAAGCCGAGCTTCGGATACTCGATTACCCGCTGCAGATCACCGACGAGCTGGTCGACCACGAGCTTCTCGTCGCCGATCGTCTTCAAGTAGTCGTCGAACTCCAGTGACGCCGAGGCGCAGACCACCTCCACCTCGGGCCAGACCTTGCGGGCAGTAGCGAACGCGCGTCGCTCCATATACGGCATGGCGACCAGCAGCACTGTCTTCACGGCGATCCCGGCGGCGGCCAGGACGTCGCGGGAAAAAGTGATGTTCTGGCCGGTGTTCCTGGCTTGGGGCTCCAGCAGAACCGCTTCATCCGGGACGCCAAGGGCGAGCGCATGCTCGCGGAAGTGCACGGCCTCGCCCCGGGGGAAGCGGCCCGGGCGAGTGGGGTTGGGGCCGCCGGAGAAAACGAGGGTGGGGAACAGCCCGGATCGATGCAGCTCGGCGCAGAAAGCGGGGACTCCCAGGTCGTGGCTGCCCAGGCCGATCGCGGCGTCCACGGACCGGAGCTCGTGGCCCATCTGGTGGTAATTCCAGATCAGCTTGGCCCGCCGGCGCTGGTCGTCGGTGATGGCCCGCTGGATGTCCGTCGTCACTGGCGTCTCTCCTGGTCACCGCCGCCAGGGGCTGTCCGCCCCCGCGGTCTTCCGGATGCTCTCGATGCTGGTCAGCTGGTGGCTCATGCCGTATTGGGCCGCCAGCTTCGCAGCCTGATCGAGGGCTGTCAGGCCATCATCCCGGGTGGCAGGGTCGGACAGCAGGATGTGTCCGTGGGCGGTGCCCAGCCGCACCCGCTGCATCGGGGAGTCGGTCACTCCGGTGCTGCGGGCGATGCCGATGAAGTGCAGGGCTTTGCTCAGGTCGCCGACGCCCCGATGGGCGAGGGCGAGTTTCTGGTGGGCGACGGACCAGTCGTCCGGCTCGCCGAGTTCTTCGAAGTCGCGGGTCGCGGCGAGCATGACGCGCCCCGCATAGTCGTGCTCGCCTTCCTTGCTCAGCGCGGTCCCCACCCACAGGCGGGCCCTTGCGCGGTCGCGGCGGGCGAGCCGGTCATCGACGGCCAGGTGTTCGTAGTGGCGGGCGGCGGTCTCCAGGCGGCCGGACATCTCAGCGACGACGGCCAGGGAGAGGTCGAGCTGGGCGACGCGGCGGGGGATGTCGAGCCGGCTGAAGATCGAGCGGGCCCCGGCATACGTGTGCTGGGCCGACAGCGGCCCGACCACTGCCCCCTGGTCGCGCCTAAGGTCGCCCATGAGGGCGGTCGAGCGGGCAAGGAGATACAGGCCCTTGTCGTCCAGCTCCGGCGGCCGGAAGCGATTCAGCCACCGGCCCAGCAGGTGGTCGGCGAACGCGAAGTTCTGGCGGCTCAAAGCGACGACGACCCGATCCAGATCGTCGGTCCACGATTCGTACTCCCAGGCCCGGGGACCTGCCGAGGTGACGCGGAGGGTGTTCGCGGGCGGCCCGCCGGCCTCGGAGAGGAACGTCTCGAACCGCAGATGCACCGCCGCGTCCGCACGGGCGAGAGCGGTGTCCAAGATCGCCTGAGTGTCCGGGCGGGGCCCGGTCGCGGCCAGCAGTTTCTCCCACTTGGAGACGGTCCTCACCGCGACGCCGAGGTGCTGGGCGAACGCGCGGACGCTCATCCGCAGGGCGAGACGCAGGACCCTGGCTTCCAGGCCGGTCCAGTGGTGCACGGTCGCCACGCGTCGCTCCCTTCCGAGAGCTCATGCAAGCACGGCACACGTATGCGGGGGGACGGAAGTGCCACGCAAGTGCTACACCGCGTCATTTCGTCGCCGCCCGCCAGAGAGGACGCTTCCACTCACAGGTCACAGCCCCTTCATTGCCCGGGGCGGCCTTCCTGTTTCGTCTCCTGGATCTCTTGGGCGGTCACTCTTCATGGAACCCCTTACCGAGCACCGCCGCGTCAGCGGCCCGGTCGTCTATGGCTTCCTGCGGCTGGTCAATGTCTCCACGGCCCGTCAGAAAGCCTTGAAGGACTCGCTGGCCGGGTACTGCCGCCAGCATGAGCTGACCTTGTCCGGACTGTTCACTGAGCGCGTCACCACGGTGAACTCGGCGGTCTTCACCGGGCTGATGGACGCACTGGAAATGCCCGGCACCTACGGAGTCGTGCTGCCCTCCGCCTCCCACCTGGGCCCCAGGGCCATAGCCACAGCGAGGGGCAAACGCATCGCGGCGACCGGAGCCCGGCTGCTGCTTGCCCGCAAAGAAACCCCTGGTCCGTCCCGCCGCAAGCGCCTCGGTGAAGAGGGTTCCCAGACCCGGAAGCGTGGGCACGGACCCGCACCAGCACTGGAGCGCGAGTCATGAGCGACAGCAAGCCCGCAGTCGATCAGAGGTTCTTCGCTTCGGCTCCCGTCTCCGTCGGTCTGGCCCGCGACTTCGCCGACAAGTCGCTCCTGGCCTGGGGCCTGGACGCCCTCGCTGATGACGTCCGGCTGTGTGTTTCGGAGCTCGCGACCAACGCGGTCGTCCACGGCATGGACGACGACTTCCTGGTCCGGCTGATCGCCGACGACCAGTACCTCCACCTGGAAGTCCACGACGAACAGCCCCTCTGGCCCGAATGGCGCTCGTCCACCCGCACCATGACCTCCGGTCGAGGTCTGCACCTGGTCGCCGCCCTCTCGGTCGGCTGGGGCGTCGAGCCCGGCCGGCCTTCCGGAAAGATCGTCTGGTCGCGGTTTCGCATCGCGGCCGTCCCACAGGAGATGCCATGCTGACCCGCGCCCTGACGCTCGCGCCGTCCACTGGGCCCAGCCCGAGCCTGCTGTCCTCGGTCAGCGCCTGGACGTGGTCGGGCACAGGCCCCAATGGGCAGGACATCGCGCACATCTTGCTGGCTTACTCGCCTGGACACCAGTCACGACACTTCCGCCGCGATCGAGACCCGCATGCGGCGCCGTCGCCGCCAGCCTTGGCCCACTCGTCGGCGGACGGGATGGCCTCGCCGACCTTGACGGCTGCCTGGGCGGGCCCCATGCACGACCCCACACTCAACCGAGAGGGAACTGCCATGGAACCCTTCGAGCGCGCCCGGCTGGACGCCTACTTCTCCAAGATCGCCACCCACTTCACCCCCACTGACCAGGCCACCTCGTTCCTGATCACCCACCTGCTCGTCGAACGTCCCGGCTTCGTCCGCGCGGTGGCCTCGATGACCCGGCTGCGAGCCGTGCTGCCTAAACCGAAGTCCGTCCACCCCGCCGCCCAACGCGAGGTCGAACAGACCATCCCCTGCGACACGCTCTCCCGCGAGCTGTTCACCGACCCTGACATCGCCCTGGACTACCTGGAGGCCCGGGCGGCCGGCGAACCCGTGGTCCTGCTGGACGTCGGCGGCTACTTCGCCCCCGCCCTGACGGAGCTGCACAGCCGCTTCACCGGCCGGCTCCTCGGCGTCATCGAAGACACCGAGAACGGCCACCGCCGCTACCTGGAGCTCGACAAACTGCCCTGTCCTGTCGTCTCGGTCGCCCGCTCACCACTGAAGGCCCCCGAGGACTTCCTCGTCGGTCAGTCGGTCGTCTTCTCCACCGAAGCCGTCATGCGCGACCGAGGCGACATCTTTTACGGCCGCCCGGCCCTGGTCATCGGCTTCGGAAAACTCGGCTCCTCCATCGCCCGGCTCCTGCACGCCAAAGGCGTCCAGGTCACCGTCTGCGACATCGATCCCGTCCGCCGCACCCATGCACTCTCCCAGGGCTTCGCCGTCACCCGCGACCGCGAGGCCGCCCTGGCCACCGCCGGCCTGGTGCTCTGCGCGACCGGCGCCCGGTCCCTCAAGGGCGAGGACTTCCCCCACCTGCGCAACGGCGCCTACGTCGCCACCGTCACCTCTAAGGAGGACGAGCTGGAACTGGACGCCCTCCCGGACGTCTACACCCGCACGATGGTCGGCGAGCACGTCACCCGCTACCAGACCACTGGCCACTACTTCTACCTCGCCAACAGCGGCAACGCCGTCAACTTCTTGCACGGCGCGAGCGTCGGACCCTTCATCTTCCTGGTCCAGGCCGAGATCCTGGCCGCGATCAGTATGCTCACCCGCGCTGACCTGGCCCCCGGTCTCCACGAGGTCAGCCCGGACGACCGAGCCGCGATCGCGGCGACCTGGCTCTCCTACTTCAACAGGTGATCGACTTGGCCATCACGGCAGACCACATCCGCACCACCATCCACGGCTACCTCGACGAGCACCCCGACGAGAAGCCCGCCCTCACCCCCATCCTCGGCCTCCTGGACGACGGCGCCGACCTGGCCAGCCGCAAGGAATTCCGAGGCCACGCCACCGCCGGAGCCGTCCTCACCCGCCCGGACGGGCACATCCTCCACATCCATCACTTGGCCCTGGACAAGTGGCTACTGCCCGGCGGCCACCTCGAAGCCCAGGACGGGACTCTCATCGAGGCGGCACTGCGCGAGCTCTCCGAGGAGACCGGCATCCCCGCCGAATCCGTCACAGCCGTGGTGGACCGGCCCGTCCACATCGACGTCCACCCCATCCCGGCCAACGAGACCAAGGGCGAGCCCGACCACCAGCACATCGACTTCCGGTTCCTCTTCCGCACTGGCGTCGAGGTCCACAGGCTCCAGACCGAAGAGGTCATTGACGCCGCCTGGCGACACCCGGACACCATCAGCGATGAGCAGCTCCGACGCCGCATCGCGAATACAGCTCGCTGATCCAAGCAACCAGATGGCCGGTCCCCGAAACGGGATCGGCCATCTGGTTGCCATAGGTCTATGGCCGGGAGACGTTCTCAAGAATCTGCCTCCTACCGGCATATTCTGAACAAACTACCTGCCACCCCTCCGGCGCCCGTCAGCCCAGGGCCGCCAGCGGGTCGTCGAGGACGGGCTGCCAGGCGGCTTCGGCCGCGCCGATGAGGCTGTTGTAGTCGAGGGTGCAGGGCAGGATCGGCACGCTGCCGCTGCGGCCCCACAGGCTGCGGTCGGCGACGACGGCGCGCAGCCGCTCGGGGTCGGCGTCCAGCAGGGCGCGGTGGAGGCCGCCGAGGATGATGCGGTCGGGGTTGAGGATGTTGACCAGGCCCGCGAGGCCGAGGCCGAGCCGGTCGACGATCAGCTCGGCGGCGGTGCGCACGGCCGGGTCGGAGTACTCCGTGCGGAGCAGGTCGCGGGCCTGCTGCAGGAGGGAGACCTCGGGGCCGGGGGTGCGGCCGGCCGCGGTGAGGAAGGCGAGCGGGTCCGTCTCGACGTCCAGGCAGCCGCGGCTGCCGCAGTGGCAGGGCAGACCGGCGGGGTTGACGGTGAGGTGGCCGACCTCCAGGGCGAGGCCGGAACTGCCGCTGTGCAGGCGGCCGTCGAGGACGAGCGCCCCGCCGACGCCACGGTGGCCCGTGGCCACGCACAGCAGGTGCCGGGAGCCGCGGCCGGCGCCGTGCCGGTGTTCGGCGAGCGCGGCGAGGTTGACGTCGTTGCCGGTGGAGCCGGTGGCGGTGACGCCGCCCGGGCCGGGGATCCCTGCCTTGGCCAGGGCTTGGGTGAACAGCTCGCGAACGGGCGCGCCGGCGGGCCAGGACAGGTGGAGCGGGTTGAGGGCCGTGCCCTCCGGTTCGGCGACGGCCGAGGGGACGGCGAGGCCCGCGCCCAGGCAGCGGCGGCCGGTCTCGCGCAGCAGTCCGGCCCCGGCCTCGACCACGGCGTCGATGATGTGCGACGGGTCGGCGGGGACGGTCATGCAGCCGGGCGCGGTGGCGACCATCCGGCCGCCGAGGCCCACGAGAGCGGCGCGGAAGCCGTCGGCGTGGATCTGGGCGGCGAGGACCACCGGTCCGCCGGTCGCGACGGACAGCCGGTGCGAGGGGCGGCCCTGGGAGCCGGCCGCCGCGGGGCGGGCGTCGACGGTGATCAGTCCGAGGGCCTCCAGCTCGGCGGCGACGGCTCCCGCGGTCGCGCGCGTCACCCCGAGTTCGGCGGTGAGCACCGCGCGCGTGGGGGCGCGGCCGGTGTGTACGAGCTCCAGGGCCGGGCCGAGGGCGCCGCGGCCCCGCTCCAAACGTGTTGTCCGAGTCTGGGTCACACCCCTATTCTGACTTTGTGCCGACGCTAAACAAAATACGGACGGCCCTTCGGGGCGATCAGCGCCCGGCTCCGGCCGCGCCCGCCCTCCGCCGCCTCCGCATCGCCATCACCCTCTTCTTCGCCCTCGACGGCTTCCTCTTCGCCGGCTGGGTGGTCCGCATCCCCGCCATCAAGGAGCAGACCGGGGCCTCCGCGGGCGCCCTCGGCATGGCCCTCCTCGGCGTGTCGGCGGGCGCGGTGGCCACCATGGTGCTGACCGGACGGCTGTGCCGACGGTTCGGCAGCCACCCGGTGACCGTCGCCGCCGCCGTGCTGATGTCCGCGGGCATCGCGCTGCCGCCCCTGACGCATTCGGCGCTCGCCCTCGGCCTCGTCCTGCTCGTCTTCGGGGCCGCCTACGGCGGCATCAACGTCGCCATGAACAGCGCGGCCGTCGACCTCGTCGCCGCGCTCCGCAGGCCCGTGATGCCGGGCTTCCACGCCGCGTTCAGCCTCGGCGGAATGCTCGGCGCGGGCCTGGGCGGCCTCGTCGCCGGACACCTCTCCCCCACCCGCCACCTGCTCCTCCTGGGCCTCATCGGACTCGCCGTCACCGCCGTCGCAGGGCGCATCCTCCTGGCGCACCCGGCGCCGCGCACCGAGCGGGCCGAGACCGCCGCCGCGGCGGACGGCAGCCGCTCCGGTCGCGGGCGGCGCACGGTCGCCCTCTTCGGCGTGATCGCCCTGTGCACGGCCTACGGCGAAGGGGCGCTCGCGGACTGGGGCGCGCTGCACCTGCAGCAGGACCTCGGTGCCCGCGCGGGCGTCGCGGCCGCCGGCTACTCCGCCTTCGCGCTCGCCATGACCCTCGGCCGGCTGAGCGGCACCGTGCTGCTCGAACGCCTCGGCCAGACCGCGACCCTCGTCGCGGGCGGGACCGCGGCCGCCGCCGGCATGCTGCTCGGATCGCTGGCGCCCACCGTCTGGGCCGCGCTCGCCGGCTTCGCGATCACGGGCCTGGGGCTGGCCAACGCCTTCCCCGTCGCGGTCGGACGGGCCGGGGAGCTGGGCGGCCCGGCTGGCGTGGCCGCGGCCTCCACCTTCGGCTACGGCGGCATGCTGCTCGGGCCGCCAGTCATCGGCCTCCTCGCCGACGCCTCGTCGCTGCCCGTGGCGCTGACCACCGTCGCGGCCCTCGCAGCCGTGGCGGCGGTCGTCGCCTACACCACCCGCCGCACGGTCGCCGGCGTCCGCTGAGGCGGGCCTGCCCGCGGGCGGGCGGCGTTGTCAGTGGGAGCTGACACAATCCGAAGGCGTGGACGGAAGGGGTGGGCCATGAGCACCGAGCAGGGGGACTGGCGGTGCGGCGGGCTGCGCTGGGGGCCCGCCGGGCCCTCGCTGGCCTGGCTGCACCCCGTGCACGGCGAGCGCGGCACCCCGCTGCCCGCAGGCCGTCCGATCGCCTTCACGACGGGCGCCGCACGGCGCTGCGTGGGTGTCCGCAGGGCCGGCCGGCGCACGCCGTGCCCGGTGGGCGCGGAGGTGCCGGCCCCGGCGGTCTCGTCGCAGTGCGCGGAATGCGCACGGCTGGACCGCTCGCACTCGGTCGCCGCCGACACCGCCCTCGACGACCCCCGCCCGTACGACGTGTACCTGGCGTGGTCGGTGCCGGGAGCGGTCAAGGTCGGCATCACCGCGGCCGAGCGCGAAGGGAGACGCCTGCTCGAACAGGGCGCGCTGTCCTACGCCCTGCTGGGGCGCGGGCCGCTGATGGCGGCCCGCCGTGCGGAGGCGGTGCTCGGAGCGGCGCTCTCGGTTCCCGACCGCATCCCCTACGCCGCCAAGCGGGCCGCCCGGTGCCCCGCACCCGCCCAGGAGCCGCGGACGGCCGAACTGGCCGCCCTGCACGCGCAGGCGTGCGGGCTCGGCACGCTGCCGGAATCGCTGGCCGTGCTGCCCTTCGCCCCCGTGCACCACGACGCGGTCTTCCACCTCGACCGGCTGCGGCCGGGCTGCGGGACGGTCGTGCTCGCGCCCGGGTGCACGATATCGGGCAGCGTCGCCGGAGTGGCGGGACCGGACCTGTATCTGGACGCGGCGGACGGGCGGCAACTGCTGGTGGACGCACGGCAGCTGGCCGGGTGGGCGCTCACGGCGGCGGCGCCGGGGGCGCGGACGACGGCGGAGGTGCTCGTACGCCCGCCCGAGACCGCCGGCCCGGAGGCCCTCTTCTGACAGGACCCGCCGCACAGGAAGAGCGGGCGCAGAAGCGGGTGCACAAGCAGGAGCAGGTGCAGGAGCGGGTGCACAAGCAGGTGCAGGCGCGGGGTCAGCCCAGCCAGCCGGGCCGGACGAGCCCGCTCTCGTAGGCGAGGACGACGAGCTGGGCCCGGTCGCGGGCCCCCAGCTTGACCATGGCACGGCTGACGTGGGTCTTGGCGGTCAGAGGGCTGACGACGAGCCTCCGCGCAATCTCCTCGTTGGACAGGCCGATGCCGACCAGCGTCATCACCTCCCGCTCGCGGTCCGTCAGCTCCGCAAGGCCCGCCGCCTCGGCGGGCTCCTTGGACCGCGCGGCGAACTCGGCGATGAGGCGGCGGGTCACGCCCGGCGAGAGCAGCGCGTCCCCGTGCACCACGGCCCGCACCGCACGCAGCAGTTCCTCCGGCTCGGTGTCCTTGACCAGGAAGCCCGAGGCGCCGGAACGGATGGCCTCGAAGACGTACTCGTCCAGTTCGAAGGTGGTGAGCATGATGACCTTCACGTCCGCCAGGGCCGGATCCCCGGTGATCCGCCGGGTGGCAGCGAGGCCGTCGAGGACGGGCATGCGGATGTCCATGAGGACGATGTCCGGCCGCAGTTCGCGCACGAGGGCGAGGGCCTGCTCACCGTCGGCGGCCTCGCCTGCGACGGCGATGTCGGGCTGGGCGTCCAGCAGGGCGCGGAAGCCCGCGCGGACGAGCAGCTGGTCGTCCGCGAGCACCACCCGGATCTCGGTCACGGCGTCTCCCTCGTGCACGGCACCTCCGTCGCCCACAGGATCCCCTTCACTACGTCTCCTTGCGCGAAGAAGTCAGCGGCAGCCGGGCCCGTACGCGGAAGCCTCCGTCCGGCCGGGGCCCGGCCTCGGCGGTGCCGCCCAGGGCCGCGGCCCGCTCGCGCATCCCGACCAGGCCGTTGCCCCCACCGGTGACCGTGCCCGCCAGCGCGGGCCCTTCGTCGTCGACGGTCACTTCGAGCGCGTCCGGCCCGTAGTGCAGGCGCACCTCGGCGGTGCGGGAGCCGGAGTGCCGGACGATGTTGGTGAGGGCTTCCTGGACGATGCGGAAGGCTGCGAGGTCGGCGCCCGGCGGCAGGCCCCGCCGCGGGCCCTCGGCCGCGACCCGCACCTCCAGCCCGGCCCCGGCCGCCTGCCGGACCAGCTCCTGCAGCCGGTCGAGCCCGGGGGCCGGGGAACGGGGCGCGTCGCCGGGGGTGCGCAGGGTGTCGAGCACCTGGCGGACCTCGCCCAGCGCCTCCTTGCTGGCGGCCTTGATGGTGGTGAGCGCGGCCCGGGCCTGCTCCGGATGGCTGTCGATGAGGGCGAGCCCCACCCCCGCCTGGACGTTGATGACGGAGATGCTGTGCGCGAGGACGTCGTGCAGCTCGCGCGCGATGCGCAGCCGCTCCTCGTCGGCACGGCGGCGCTCCGCAGCGGCCCGCTCGGCCCGGGCCTGGGCCCACTGCTCGCGCCGCACGCGCACGACCTCGGCCCCGGCGACGACGGCGACGGCGACGGCCCAGGCAGCGGGCGCCCACTCCTCGCCCCAGGGAGCCGGCCCGTCACCACCGGGCGGCAGCCACCGGTACAGCCAGTGGGAGAGGAGAAGGTGCCCGGCCCACAGCAGGCCGACCGCACACCACACGGCCCGGCGGCGCCCGGCGACGACCGCCGTGAAGCAGCTGACGGCGACGCAGGCGAACACCGGGCCATAGGGATAGCCGCCGCCGAGGTAGAGCGCGGTGACGAAGCAGGTGCCGAAGACGGCGAGGGTGGGGTGACGGTGGCGCAGGAGAAGGAAGGCCGGGCCTGCCGCGAGGAGCACCCGGGCGAAGGAGTCCAGCGGCGCCCGGTCGGGCTGGTTGAGCGCCGCGTAGTGGCTGCCGACCTGCTGGAGGGCGGCGACGGCCAGCGTGGAGGCCCACGGCAGGCGGCCCGCCGGGCGGGCGAGCCACCGCTCCCACGGCGGCTCGGCACCGCGCTCCCGCGCCCACGGCGCCCGTCTCTCGCTCCCCATACGGGCAAAGCTAGTCGGCGGCGGCGCCCGCCGCGTCAGCCGTACGCGGTGGGCGCGTCTACTCCACCGGGAGTAGGGGGCCTGCCCCCGGTCCGGGAACTACGGGCGGTCCGCCGCCGACAGCACGCGCCGGGCCACCGGGTGCGTGCGCACGATCTCCGCGAGCGTGGTCGTGCCCCGGGTGATCCGGGTGAAGGCGTGCCACGCCGGGCGGAAGCCGGTGAGCGCGGCGTGCATCAGACCGGGGCGGCGCTCGTAGAAGGCGAGCATGCGGCGGCCGACGCCCATCTCCACGCCCAGCCCGGCCTTGATGGCGAAGGCGTAGTTGAGGGCCTGACGGCGGGCGTCGACCGCGTCCTGCGCCTCGCCGATGCGGACCGCCCACTCCCCCGCCAGCCGGCCCGAGCGCAGGGCGAAGGAGATGCCCTCGCGGGTCCACGGCTCCAGCAGGCCCGCGGCGTCGCCGCAGACGATGACGCGGCCGCGGGAGAGCGGGGAGTCGTCCGAGCGGCAGCGGGTGAGGTGGCCGGAGGAGATGCTCGGCTCGAAGCCCGCGAGGCCGAGGCGGGCGATGAAGTCCTCCAGGTACCGCTTGGTGGCGGAGCCGTCGCCGCGGGCCGAGATCACGCCGACGGTGAGGGTGTCGCCCTTGGGGAAGACCCAGCCGTAACTGCCGGGGATCGGGCCCCAGTCGATGAGCACGCGCCCGGCCCAGTCCTCGGCGACCGTCGGGGGCACGGGGATCTCGGCCTCCAGGCCGAGGTCGACCTGGGAGAGCTTCACCCCCACGTGTGCCCCTATGCGCCCGGCGCTGCCGTCGGCCCCGACGACCGCGCGGGCGAGGACGGTCTCGCCGCTGGAGAGGACCACGGCGACCGTGCGCCGGTCGGGCACGGCCGGGCCGTGCTGCTCCACGCGCGAGACCGTCACGCCCGTGCGCACCTCGGCGCCGGCGTCCTTGGCCGCCTCGACCAGGGCGGCGTCGAACTCGGGCCGGTTGATGAGGCCGAACAGCATCCGCTTGGAGCGGCGCGTGCGCGTCAGCTTCCCGTTGAGGGAGAAGGTGACGGCGTGGACGCGGTCGCGCAGGGGAAGTTCGAAGCCGGGCGGCAGGGCGTCCCGCGAGGGGCCGATGATGCCGCCGCCGCACGTCTTGTAGCGCGGCAGCTCGGCCTTCTCCAGGAGCAGTACCCGGCGGCCCGTGGAGGCGGCGGCGTGCGCGGCGGAGGCCCCGCCGGGCCCCGCGCCCACCACCACGACGTCCCACACCTGCTCCGGGCCCCCGCCCGCGTCCCGCTCCGCGCCCTCGGCTGCGTTGTCGCTGCTCACCTGTGGTTCTACTCCCGCTCGATCACCGGCTACGGCTACCGCCCGCATCCTACGGCCAGCCCCTCGCGCCGCCGCCACGGGAAGCCCGTGGGCACAGCGGAAGGCGGGCGTGGGAGGATCGAACGGCACAATCGCCCATACGTACGGATACAACGCCGCGTCCACAAGGAGCGTTCCATGGAAGCGTCCTCGAACCACCACCCCCGGCCGGTCCCGGCCGAACTGGCGGCGACCGTTGCCTCGCTGCAGTCCCGCGCCAGGACCGAACTGGCCGAGCTGGTGGCCTTCCGGTCGGTGGCGGACGAGGCGCAGTTCCCCAGGAGCGAGTGCGAGGCGGCCGCGGGCTGGGTGGCCGACGCCCTGCGGGCCGAGGGGTTCGAGGACGTCGCCCTGCTCGACACCCCCGACGGCACCCAGTCCGTCTACGGCTACCTCCCCGGCCCGGCGGGCGCCCCCACCGTGCTGCTCTACGCGCACTACGACGTGCAGCCGCCGCTGGACGAGGCCGCCTGGCTCTCGCCCCCGTTCGAGCTGACCGAGCGCGACGGGCGCTGGTACGGGCGCGGCGCGGCCGACTGCAAGGGCGGGGTGGTCCTGCACCTCACCGCCCTGCGCGCGCTCAAGGAGCACGGCGGCGTGCCGGTCAGCGTGAAGATGATCGTCGAGGGCTCGGAGGAGCAGGGCACCGGCGGCCTGGAGCGCTACGCCACGGCGCACCCGGAGCTGCTGGCCGCCGACAGCATCGTCATCGGCGACGCCGGCAACTTCCGCGTGGGCCTGCCCACGGCCACCGCGACGCTGCGCGGCATGACGCTCGTCCGCGTCCAGGTGGACACCCTGGGCGGCAACCTGCACTCGGGCCAGTTCGGCGGCGCGGCGCCCGACGCCCTGGCGGCGCTGATCCGCATGCTCGACTCGCTGCGCGCCGAGGACGGTTCGACGACCGTGACCGGCCTGGAGGCCGAGGCGGCGGCGAGCTGGGAGGGCATGCAGTACCCCGAGGAGGACTTCCGCAAGGACGCCAAGGTGCTCGACGGCGTGGAGCTGATCGGCTCGGGCACCGTCGCCGACCGGCTGTGGGCGCGCCCCGCCGTCACCGTTCTCGGCATCGACTGCCCGCCGGTCATCGGCGCCACCCCCTCGGTCCACGCCGGGGCCCGGGCGCTGATCAGCCTGCGCGTGCCCCCGGGCACGGACGCGGCCGCGGCGACGAAGCTGCTGGGCGAGCACCTGAAGGCGGCGGCCCCCTGGGGCGCGCGCGTCGCGGTGGAGCAGATCGGCCAGGGGCAGGCGTTCCGCGCGGACACCGGCAGCCCCGCCTACACGGCGATGGCCGACGCCATGCGCATCGCCTACCCGGGCCAGGAGATGCAGATCTCCGGCATGGGCGGCTCGATCCCGCTGTGCAACACCCTCACCGCGCTGTACCCGGAGGCGGAGATCCTGCTGATCGGGCTGAGCGAGCCCGAGGCGCAGATCCACGCGGTCAACGAGAGCGTCTCGCCGGAGGAGCTGGAGCGGCTCTCCCTGGCCGAGGCCCTGTTCCTGGGCAACTACGCGGAGAGCAAGCGCTGACGTCCCGCGGCCGGGGCCGGGCTCCGCGGCCCGGTCCCGGCGCCCGGGGGCTCACCCGACGGGGACGCCCGCCTCAAGATTGAGCGGGCGCCCCTGTTCGCGGGCGCGCAGCGCCCAGCGCAGCCTGCTCAGCCGCACGGGCGGCAGCAGGGAGGCCGCCTCGCTCTCGGTGACGAACCGCCAGCCGCGCAGTTCGGAGCCGGGCAGCAGGAGCCGGCCGGCGTCGGCTCCTGCCAGCCGCCCGCCGTCGAAGAGGAACCGCAGGCCGCCGTAGCCGGGCGGCTTGGGCGGCTCCCAGTCGACGACCAGCAGGCGGGGCACCTCGGCGAGCCGGATGCCGATCTCCTCGGCGACCTCGCGCATCCCGGCGCGGGCGGGCGCCTCGCCGGGCTCGACCACACCGCCGGGGAACTCCCAGCCCGGCTTGTACGTGGGGTCGACCAGCAGGAAGCGGTCCTCCTCGTCGAAGAGGAGCACCCCGGCGGCGAGCGTCTCGGCCGTCGGCTCGGGGGTCTGCACGATGGCGCACGCCCCCGCGGCGCCGCTGCGCACGGCGTCCGCGACCCGCTCGGCCGCCTCACGCGGCGTCAGGCGGCCGGTCTCGACGGCGTAGGCGTCGGCATGGAGCCAGGGGAGCGCCTCGCGGTAGGGGGCGATGTGGTCCAGTGCCCACTGCCGGACGGACTCGCTGCGGTCGGGGTCGTCCGCGAACTCCTCGCGTCCTGCTATCCGGGCGCGCAGGATCGTTTCGTCGACAGCCAGCAGCACATGTCGCACCGGGATGCGGCGTGCGGCGAGCCCGCCGAAGATCTCGTCCCGGTACTCCTGGCGCAGCAGGGTCATGGGGACGACGAGCACCCCGCCGACCTCGGCGAGCAGGGCGGCCGCCGCGTCGACGACCAGCCGCCGCCAGACCGGCAGGTCCTGGAAGTCGCCGACCTCGCCCATTCTCTTGGGCGGCAGCAGGTACTGCAGCGCCCCGCCGATCACCTCGGGGTCGTAGAGGGTGCTGTCCGGGATCAGCTCGGTCAGTTCCCTGGCCGTGCTGGTCTTCCCCGCACTGAACGCGCCGTTCAGCCAGACGATCACGGTTCCCCCTTCTCCGTAGACCCCTGTGAAGTGCCCGGAACACCTTGCCACGGAAACGCGTGTGAGCGGCACGGTGCCGGGGGTCCCCGCACGCCGGAAGGGGCGGGCCCCCGCCCGGGCTTCCGGCTGCGTCCATCACGGCAGCGGCGCCTACCGCCACTGTCCGGCGCGTTCTACGCCGGGCCACGGCTCCTCGTGCGCGGGAGGCCTACGCCGGGCACGGCTCCTCGTGCGCGGAAGTGCTACGCCGGGCCGGGCTCCCGGGCGGTCCACAGCCCGAGGTGCTGCGCGGCCGCCGCGGCGGCCCCCACGAGGCCGGCGTCGGAGCCCAGTTCGGCGGGCAGCACCTCGATGCCCGCCGCGAACGACAGCGTCGCGTAGTCGCGCAGGCGCGCGCGCAGCGGGGCGAAGAGGACGTCCCCCGCGCCCGCCACGCCGCCGCCTATGACGGCGACCTCGACCTCGACCAGTGTCGCGGTCGCGGCGATGCCGGCGGCCAGGGCCTGGGCGGCCCGCTCGAAGGAGGCACGGGCCACGGCGTCCCCCGCTCGCGCGGCCGCGGCGACGGCCGCCGCGCTCCGGTCGCCGTCCGGGCCCGGGAGCCAGCCGGCTTCCAGCGCGCGGCGGGCGATGTTGGGCCCGCTGGCGATGCGTTCGACGCAGCCGCGGGCGCCGCAGGGGCAGGGGTCGCCGTCGAAGTCGACGCTGATGTGCCCGATGTGGCCCGCGTTGCCGGTGGGACCGGGGTGCAGGCGGCCGCCCAGGACCAGGCCGCCGCCGACGCCGGTGGACACCACCATGCACAGGGCGTTCGCGCGCCCCCGGGCGGCGCCCTGCCAGTGCTCGGCCGCCGTCATCGCGACACCGTCGCCGACGAGCACCACCGGCAGCCCGTCCGCCCGCCGCGCCACCTCGGCGACCAGGGGGTAATCCCGCCAGCCGGGAACGTTGACGGGGCTGACGGTCCCCCGGGCCGCGTCCACCGGTCCGGCGCTGCCGATGCCCACGGCCCGCACGCGCGGCCACTGCGCCGCGCGCCCGAGCTCCTCCAGCACCTCCGCCACCGCGCCCATCACCGTGGCGCCGTCCTCGTGCGCGGGGGTCGGGCGCTGCGCGCGGGCCAGCAGCCGGCCGCGGTCGTCCACCAGCGCGCCCGCGATCTTGGTACCGCCGATGTCGAGGGCCGCGACAAGGTCGGCGAAGTCGGTGCGCATGGGGACGATCTCTCCTGGTGGGGCAGGGGTGCGGGCGCTGCGGAGGCCAGTCTGTCCGGATCTGACAACGTTGTCTAGGCTCTATGCTCGACGTCACCCCGCACCGGCCCCTGGTAAGGACGAGCACCCGTGTCGAGCAGCGCCCAGCCCGCCCGCAGCCCCTCCCCCCGATACGGCGCCCGCCCGACGATGAAGGACGTGGCGGCCCGCGCCGGCGTCGGCCTGAAGACCGTCTCCCGGGTCGTGAACGGAGAGCCCGGCGTCACCCCCGACACCGAGCGGCGCGTACAGGACGCGATCACAGCCCTGGGCTTCCGGCGCAACGACAGCGCCCGCATCCTGCGCAAGGGCCGCACCGCCTCCATCGGGCTCGTCCTCGAAGACCTCGCCGACCCCTTCTACGCGCCCCTCAACCGGGCCGTCGAAGAGGTCGCCCGCGCCCACGGCGCCCTGCTCATCAACGGCTCCAGCGCGGAGGACCCGGAGCGTGAACGGGAGCTCGCACTGGCCTTCTGCGCCCGCCGGGTCGACGGTCTGATCATCATCCCGGCCGGTGACGACCACCGCTACCTCGAACCGGAGATCGCGGCGGGCATCGCCACGGTCTTCGTCGACCGCCCGGCCGGAATGACCGACGCCGACGTCGTGCTCTCCGACAGCTTCGGCGGCGCCCGCGAGGGCGTCGCCCACCTCGTCGCGCACGGCCACCGCCGCATCGGCTTCATCGGCGACCGCCCGCGCATCCACACCGCCACGGAGCGGCTGCGCGGCTACCGCGCCGCCATGGCCGCCGCCGGCCTGCCCGTGGACGAGTCCTGGGTGTCCCTGGGCCCCACGGTCCCCGAGCGCGTGCGCGCCGAGGCGGAACGGATGCTCGCCGCGCCGCAGCCGGTGACCGCGCTGTTCGCCGGCAACAACCGGGTGACGGCCACGGTCGTGCGCGTCCTGGCCCGCTCGCCCCGCCCGGTCGCCCTCGTGGGCTTCGACGACCTCGAACTGGCCGACCTGCTCTCCCCCGGCGTCACCGTCGTCGCCCAGGACGCGGCCCGGCTGGGCCGCACCGCCGCCGAGCGGCTGTTCCGCCGGCTGGACGGGGTGGCGGAGCCGCCGCAGCGGGTGGAGCTGCCGACCCGTCTGATCGTCCGCGGCTCGGGCGAACTGCCCCCCGCGGAAGGCTGAGGGGAACGGCCGAGCTCGCACGACGGAGCCGCAGTCGAACTGCCCCCCGCGGAAGGCTGACGGAGCGACCCGGGGCGGGTGTTCAGCCCACCCGCCCCGCGAGCCCCTCCAGGCCGTCGCGGCTCAGGCCCGTCAGGGCCGTCACCTCCTCCGCGTCCACGGCGCCGCAGTCCAGGCCGCGCAGCAGGTGCCCGCTGAGCGCCCGCGCGGTGGCGGGCTCGTCGAGGATGTCACCACCGGAGCCGTTGACGTAGGCGTCCAGGCGGGCGGCGGCGCCCTCCAGGCCCTCGCGGTAGAAGGCGTACACCGCGGCGTAACGGGTGGGCAGATGGCCCGGGTGCATGTCCCAGCCCTGGTAGTAGGCGCGCGTCAACGACCGGCGCACGAGACCGTGATGGAGCCGCCAGGCGGCGTGCACCTGAGAGGTCGGCCCGACGGGCAGGACGTTGGTCGAGCCGTCGGAGACGCGGACGCCGGTGCCTGCCGCGGCCACCTGCATGACGGCCTTCGCGTGGTCGGCCACGGGATGGTCGGGCGACTGGTGCGCGGCGCCCACGCCGCAGGAGGCGCTGTAGTCGAAGGTGCCGTAGTGCAGCGAGGTCGCGCGCCCGCCCGCCGCGTCGATCATCCGGGCGACGGTGCTGCGCCCGTCGGCCCCGAGGATCGCCTGGGTGGTCTCTATCTGTATCTCGAAGCGGATCCGGCCGGGCTCCAGGCCCCGCGCCTTCTCGAACTCCCCGGCGAGCTCGGCCATGGCGGCCACCTGCTCGGCGTAGGTGACCTTGGGGAGGGTGAGGAGCAGTCCCTCGGGCAGCCCGCCGGCCTCCATCAGGCCGGTGAGGAAGATGTCGAGGGTGCGGATGCCGCGGTCCCGGACGGCCGCCTCCATGCACTTCATGCGGATGCCCATGAACGGCGCCGCGGTGCCGTCCTCGTACATGGCGGCCACCAGCCGTGCCGCACGGGCGGCCGCCGCGTCCTCCTCGTCGTCGGGGCGCGGCCCGTAGCCGTCCTCGAAGTCGATGCGCAGGTCCTCTACGGGCTCCCGCTCCAGCTTGGCGCGCACGCGGTCGTGGACGGGGCCGGCGAGGGAGGCGGGGAGGCCGAGGACGGCGGCGAGGGAGGCGGCGTCGGGCGCGTGCTCGTCGAGGGCGGCGAGGGCCCGGCCGCCCCAGAAGCGCAGGGTGTCGGCGGCGAAGACGTCGGCGGGGACGTAGACGGTGTGGACGGGCTGGCGGGTGCCGGGGTCGCCGGGGTAGCGGCGCGCGAGTTCGGCGTCGACGCCCGCGAGGGAGGCGCCGATGCGCTCCCCCACCGCGCTCGCAAACGTCGTCGCGACCGTCCGGTGCTGTCCCATGGCACACCCCTCCGCCCAGCCTCCCCGGCCGGCGCCGGAAGGTCCCCCCACGGACGGAACCGATCGTCCGTGCGGGCGAAGTTATCGACGGCCCGGCGGCGGGTCAACAGGCCCGCGGCGCCGGCGGGCGGGGCCGGCGGGAAGGACCGTCCGTGCACGACGAAGCCCCCGCACGCCGTCGCGTACGGGGGCCCCGGCACGGTGGTGCCGCGGGATCAGCCCTTGCGGGTCTTGACCTCGTCGGTCAGCTGCGGGACGACCGTGAAGAGGTCGCCGACCACGCCGTAGTCGACCAGGTCGAAGATCGGGGCCTCGGCGTCCTTGTTGACGGCCACGATGGTCTTCGAGGTCTGCATGCCGGCCCGGTGCTGGATGGCGCCGGAGATGCCCGCCGCGATGTACAGCTGCGGCGAGACGGACTTGCCGGTCTGGCCGACCTGGTTGGTGTGCGGGTACCAGCCGGCGTCCACGGCGGCGCGGGAGGCGCCGACGGCCGCGCCGAGCGAGTCGGCGAGGGCCTCGATGATCGAGAAGTTCTCGGCGCCGTTGACGCCGCGGCCGCCGGAGACCACGATCGCGGCCTCGGTCAGCTCGGGGCGGCCCGTCGACTCGCGCGGGGTGCGGGAGACGACCTTGGTGGCGGTGGACTTCTCGCCGAAGGAGACGGCGAGCTGCTCGACCGTGCCGGCGGCCTGGGCGGCCTCCGGGGCGGCGGAGTTGGGCTTGACGGTGATGACCGGCGTGCCCTTGGTGACGCGGGACTTGGTGGAGTACGAGGCCGCGAAGACGGACTGCGTGGCCACCGGGCCCTCGGCGCCGGCCTCCAGGTCGACGGCGTCGGTGATGATGCCGGAGCCGATGCGGACCGCGAGGCGGGCCGCGATCTCCTTGCCCTCCGCGGAGGACGGCAGCAGCACGGCGGCCGGCGAGACGGCCTTGTACGCGGCCTCCAGCGCGTCGACCTTCGGCGCGACGAGGTAGTCGGCGAACTCGGACGCGTCGGCCGCGAGGACCTTCACCGCGCCGTACTCGCCGAGCACGGCGGCCGCGGCGTCGGCACCGGCGCCCAGGTGCACGGCGACGGGCTCGCCGATGCGGCGGGCGAGGGTGAGCAGCTCGAGGGTGGGCTTGCGGACGGCGCCGTCCACGTGGTCGACGTAGACGAGGACTTCAGCCATGGCGTTGCTCCTGCGGAAAAAGTGGGGCGGGTGACGGTTCGTTCGGGATCAGAGAGCTCAGATGAACTTCTGGCCCGCGAGGAACTCGGCGAGCTGCTTGCCGCCCTCGCCCTCGTCCTTGACGACGGTGCCGGCCGTGCGGGCCGGGCGCTCCGTGGCCTCGTCGACCTTGGTCCAGGCGCCCTCCAGGCCGACCTCCTCGGCCTCGAGGCCGAGGTCGGAGAGGTCCAGGGACTCCACCGGCTTCTTCTTGGCCGCCATGATGCCCTTGAAGGACGGGTAGCGGGCCTCGCCGGACTGGTCGGTCACGGAGACGACGGCCGGGAGGGAGGCCTCCAGCTGCTCGCTGGCGGCGTCGCCGTCGCGGCGGCCGGTGACCTTGCCGTCCTCGACCTTGACCTCGGAGAGCAGGGTGACCTGCGGGACGCCCAGGCGCTCGGCGAGCATCGCCGGGACGACGCCCATGCCGCCGTCGGTGGAGGCCATGCCGGAGACGACCAGGTCGTAGCCGACGTGCTCCAGGGCCTTGGCCAGCACCAGCGAGGTGCCGAGGGCGTCGGTGCCGTGGAGGTCGTCGTCCTCGACGTGGACGGCCTTGTCCGCACCCATGGAAAGCGCCTTGCGCAGCGCGTCCTTGGCGTCCTCGGGGCCGACGGTCAGAACGGTGATCTCCGCGTCGTCGTCGGCCGCCTCCTTGATCTGCAGCGCCTGCTCGACCGCGTACTCGTCGAGCTCCGAGAGCAGGCCGTCCACGTCGTCGCGGTCGACGGTCAGGTCTTCGGCGAAGTGCCGGTCGCCGGTGGCGTCGGGCACGTACTTCACAGTGACAACGATCCTCAAGCTCACGCCGGCTCTCCTACTGCATCGTCTCTTCGTAGCTGCCTTGGCAGGCAGCATAGGCGCCTTGTGGGGCGGATTCCGCCCGTGGCGGGCCGCGCCTCGAACGGAATGTTACTCGTCAGTACACCGACCCGTTCACCCGGGCGCAAGGCCGGTCGGCTGTGATCTGTCCAACGCGGGAAACGCGGGACGTCTCAGTCGCGCAGACCGTTGAAGCGCCCCTGGTGGTAGACGAGCGGACGGCCCGCCCCCGCGGAGTCGCCCGCGACGACCTCGGCGAGCACGACCCGGTGGTCCCCGGCGGGCACCCGGGCCACCACGCGGCACACCAGCCACGCGAGAACGCCGTCCAGCAGCGGCACGCCCTCCGGCCCGGGACGCCAGCTCGTGGGCGCGGCGAAGCGGTCGGCGCCGCTGCGCGCGAAGGTCGCGGCCAGCTCCCGCTGGTGCTCGCCGAGTATGTGCACGCCGACGTGCTCCGCCTCGGCGAGCACGGGCCAGCTGGACGAACCGGTGCCCACCCCGAAGGAGACCAGGGGAGGTTCCGCGGCGACGGAGGTCAGCGAGGTGGCCGTGAAGCCGGCCGGGCGCGCGCCCTGCGCCGTGATCACGGCGACGCCGGCGGCGTGTCTGCGGAAGACGGAGCGCAGCAGTTCGGGGGTGGTGGCGAGGGAGGTGCCGAGCCCGGGCATGGCCGTCATGGAACTGTCCTTCTGCTGGAGGGTCGAGCCGATCCGAACGGTCGTCGCGGTACTCACGCGCCCGGACAGCACGCGCTCGCCGTCCGCAGCAGGTCGACGTGCGCGCGTCCGTGGAGAAACGGTCCTGGCCACACGACGTCACACTGACGATTCGCGGTGCGGAGCGTCAAGGGCGGCCCGGGAGATGGGAGAGGGATCACGATCACGGCGGCTCACACCGCCGCGCCGAGCGCCGCGATGACGTCGGCCTTGCGCGGCTGCCCGGCCGCCCGGCGCACGATGCGGCCGGCGGCGTCGAGGACGAGGACGGTGGGCGTCGCGGTGATCTCCAGGGCCCGTACGAGGGCGAGGTGCGCCTCCGCGTCGACCTCGACGTGGGCGACCCCGCCGACCATGGCCACGACCTGCTCCAGGGTGCGCCTGGTCGCCCGGCAGGGCTGGCAGAAGGCGCTGGAGAACTGCACGAGCGTGGCGCGCTTCCCCAGCTCCCCGCCGATGTCGGCGGCCTCCAGCCGCAGCCCGTCGTCGCCCTCGTGCAGCACGCTCGGCCCCTCTTTCTCCTGTGACGTCCCCCGGTGCAGCGCCCGGGGCGCCACAGAAAATTCCGCCGCGCCCACCGGCGGTTTTCGGCCTACGTGATGAGGATCTCCCGGCCGCCGGGCCGTCCTCGCTGGCCCCCGGCCGGGCATTCAGGCACGATCTGGCAGAAGCCACACCCTACGGCCGCGTAACTTAACGGGTACGCCGGTGTCCGGCACGTCCCCCTCCCCAGGCCCGGAAGGAATCTCCCCCGATGGCAGAGCTCGTCTACCCCCCGGTGATCGGTGTCGCCCGCACCATGTTCAAGGCGCTCGACCTGCGCTTCGACATCCAGGGAACCGAGCACGTCCCGGCGCGGGGCGGGGCGGTCCTGGTGAGCAACCACATCGGCTACCTCGACTTCGTCTTCTGCGGCCTGACCGCCCGCCCCGCCAAGCGGCTGGTGCGGTTCATGGCGAAGGAGTCCGTCTTCCGGCACAAGGTGTCGGGGCCGCTGATGCGCGCGATGAAGCACATCCCCGTGGACCGCGCGGCCGGCATGGACGCCTACAAGCACGCGCTCTCGGCGCTGCGCTCGGGCGAGATCATCGGCGTCTTCCCGGAGGCGACGATCTCCCAGTCGTTCACGCTCAAGAACTTCAAGTCCGGCGCGGCGCGGCTCGCGCAGGAGGCCGGGGTGCCGCTGCTGCCGATGGCGCTGTGGGGCACCCAACGGCTGTGGACCAAGGGCCACAAGCGCGACCTGGGCCGCAACCACGTGCCGATCACGATACGGGTCGGCGAGCCGATGACCGCCGACCCCGCCGAGCACGCGGACACCGTCACCGACCGGGTGCGCTCGCGGGTGCAGGACCTCCTGGAGGCGGCCCAGCGCGCCTATCCCGTGCGCCCCAAGGACGCGAACGACACCTGGTGGATCCCGGCCCACCTGGGCGGCACGGCGCCCGCACCGCACGCGGCGGCCGCCGCGGACCTGCGCGCCTAGGCTCCGAACCCACGGACGCCGGCAAGAAGCCCCCGGCCGCGAGCGCGGCCGGGGGCTTCTTGCTGCTCATCACAGGCAGGCGCGGGCCGCTACTGCCGGCCCATCTCCTCGGCGAGCGCCGCCGCGAAGGCGTCGACGTCGGCCTCGGTGGTGTCGAAGGAGCACATCCAGCGGACGTCGCCGGCGCCCTCGTCCCAGAAGTAGAAGCGGTAGCGCTTCTGCAGGCGCTCGCTCACGTCGTGCGGGAGGCGGGCGAAGACGGCGTTGGACTGCACCGGGTGCAGGACCTCCACGCCCTCGACGGCCCACACGCGCTCGGCCAGGCGCGCGGCCATGGCGTTGGCGTGCGAGGCGCTGCGCAGCCACAGGTCGCCGCTGAGCAGGGCCTCGAACTGGGCCGAGACGAACCGCATCTTGGAGGCGAGCTGCATGGACATCTTGCGCAGGTGCTTCATCGCCCGCACCGCGTCCGGGTTCAGGACGACGACGCACTCGCCGAAGACCATGCCGTTCTTCGTGCCGCCGAAGGAGAGCACGTCCACGCCGGCGTCGGTGGTGAAGGCCCGCAGCGGCACGCCGAGCGTGGCCGCGGCGTTGGCGATGCGCGCGCCGTCGAGGTGGACCTTCATGCCCCGCTCGTGGGCGTGGTCGCAGATCTCCCGGATCTCCTCGGGCGTGTAGCACGTGCCCAGCTCGGTGGTCTGGGTGATCGACACGACCTGGGGCTGCGCCCGGTGCTCGTCGTCCCAGCCGAAGGCCTCGCGGTCGATCAGCTCCGGGGTGAGCTTGCCGTGCTCGGTGGGCACGGTCAGCAGCTTCAGGCCGCCGACGCGCTCGGGCGCACCGCACTCGTCGACGTGGATGTGCGCGCTGGCGGCGCAGATCACCGCGCCCCAGCGCTCGGTCAGGGCCTGGAGGGCGACGACGTTGGCGCCCGTCCCGTTGAAGACCGGGAACGCTTCGGCCGTGGGGCCGAAGTGTCCGCGCATCACGTCCTGGAGGTGGGCGGTGTAGTCGTCCTCGCCGTAGGAGACCTGGTGGCCGCCGTTGGCGACGGCGAGCGCCGCGAGGATCTCGGGGTGCGCGCCCGCGTAGTTGTCGCTGGCGAAGCCGCGCACCTCGGGGTCGTGCCGGCGTATCGCGTCGGTCGCGGCCGGCGGGGTCGTGCTCACGCTTGCGGAGTCAGCCACAGACGGGTTCCGTTCACTTCCTGGGCGGGCTTGTCCCACACGCCGACGATGGCCTCGGCCAGGTCCTTGACGTCGGTGAAGCCCGCGAACTTCGCGTTCGGGCGCTCGGCGCGCATGGCGTCGTGCACCAGTGCCTTGACGATCAGAATGGCGGCGGCCGCCGACGGCGCGTTCTCGCCCGCCGCCTTGCGGAAGGCGTCGGCGAGGGCGAGCGTCCACGCCTCGGCGGCGGCCTTGGAGGCGGCGTAGGCGGCGTTGCCCGCGGTGGGCTTGCTGGCGCCCGCCGCGCTGATGAGCAGGAACCGGCCGTTTCCGCTGCGCTGCAGGGCGGGCTCGAAGGCCAGCGAGGTGTGCTGCACGGTGCGGATGAGCAGCTTCTCCAGCAGCTCCCAGTCGGCGAGGTCGGTCTCGGCGAAGGAGGCCGAGCCGCGCCAGCCGCCCACGAGGTGGACCAGGCCGTCGATGCGGCCGAACTCCTTCTCGGTGCGGTCCACCCAGCGGCGCGTGGCCTCCAGGTCCAGCAGGTCCACGGTGTCGCCCGTGACGGTGGCACCGCCATGGGCGTAGCGGGCGGCGTCCACGGCCTCGGCGAGGCGGGCGGCGTCCGCGTCGGAGGCGACGACCGTGGCACCGGCCTCGGCCAGTCGCAGCAGCGTGGCACGGCCCGCGGGGCCCGCGGCCCCCGCCACAGCCACGACGGCGCCGTCCAGCCGGCCGTTGCCGTTGGTGGGAGTGCTCATGGTCGTCTCCTTCGTCTGCTCGCTCACGCGGCCACCCGCTCGGCCTTCGCCGCGGTGATCCCCTTGGTCGAGGCGATCACGTGACGCAGCTTCTTGGCAAGCGCCTCGTAGAACATGCTGAGCGGGAACTCGTCCGGCAGCACGTCGTCCACGAGCTTGCGGGGCGGCTGGGCGAGGTCGAGGGCCTCGGGACCCTTGGCCCAGACGGAGCCGGGGTGCGGGGCGAGGTAGGTGGAGACCAGCTCGTAGGCGGCGAGCCAGTGGACCAGCTTGGGCCGGTCGATGCCGTCGCGGTAGAGCTTCTCGATCTCGCCGCAGAGCTGGTTGGTGACCTGCGGGGCGCGGTCCCAGTCGATGTGCAGAGTGTTGTCCGTCCAGCGTACGACGTCGTGCCGGTGGAGGTACGCGAAGAGCAGCTGGCCGCCGAGCCCGTCGTAGTTGCGGACGCGGTCGCCGGTGACCGGGAAGCGGAACATCCGGTCGAAGAGGACGGCGTACTGCACGTCACGGCCGTGCGCGTTGCCCTCGGCCTCCAGCTTCACGGCCTCCTTGAAGGCGGTGAGGTCGCAGCGGAGCTCCTCCAGGCCGTACATCCAGAACGGCTGCCGCTGCTTGATCATGAAGGGGTCGAAGGGCAGGTCGCCGTGGCTGTGCGTGCGGTCGTGGACCATGTCCCACAGGACGAAGGCCTGCTCGCAGCGGTGCTGGTCGCCGACCATCTGCTGGATGTCGGCGGGCAGCTCCAGGCTGAGGGCGGAGACGGCCGCCTCGGTGACGGCGCGGAAGCGGGCGGCCTCGCGGTCGCAGAAGATGCCGCCCCAGGTGAAGCGCTCGGGGGCCTCGCGGACGGCGATGGTCTCCGGGAAGAGGACCGCGGAGTTGGTGTCGTAGCCCGCGGTGAAGTCCTCGAAGGTGATGCCGAGGAAGAGCGGGTTGTCGTAGCGGGTGCGCTCCAGCTCGGAGAGCCACTCGGGCCAGACCATGCGCAGGACGACGGCCTCGAAGTTGCGGTCGGGGTTGCCGTTCTGCGTGTACATCGGGAAGACGACCAGGTGCTGGCGGCCGTCCTCGCGGTGGGCGGCCGGCTGGAAGGCCAGCAGCGAGTCGAGGAAGTCCGGCACTCCGAAGCCGGTGTCCGCCCAGCGGCGCAGGTCCGCGACCAGGGCCGCGTGGTAGGCGGAGTCGTGCGGGAGGAGCGGCGAGAGCTGCTCGACGGCCTCCACGACGCGCTCCACCTGGGCCCGCACGGTCTCGCCCGGTGGGGCGCCCTCCGCGGCGAGGTCGATGGAGCCGTCCGGGGACTGCCAAGGCCGGATCGTTTCCACGGCGTCCTTGAGTACCCCCCACGCGGGGTGATCGATCACCGGGTCGGCGGCCGAATTGTCGGTCGCTATCGCCGACGACGCAAGGATTTCCGTCATGGCTGCCCCTCCTCGGGAGAACTTGGTGTTAAGACACCGTATCCGTGCGCGCTTCTCCTGCTCAAGAGGGGAGGCCATAAATTATCCTGCCGAACCCCCGGTCGCGCCGCTGTTTTTCCTGCACACCTCCGCCATATGTGTACCCATGGGGACCATTCCGTCACACAGGTCCCACAGACCCCATGAGCTGTTCTAGCCGAGATCCGGCCATTCCCCCGCCGTCCGGCCACGGGCCGCCGCCGGACGCCCCCACCCCCGTCCCCCGGGCCTACCCCCGCACCGCCGGTGAATTCATGAAAGCGCAACAGTCTTCCGCTATGCGGACGGTCGGCGGCCCGACCTGGACAGGGCCGTGATCACGCTGCCAGTCTCCCGCCATGCCCGTCGTCAACCGGCCTCCGCGCCGCACCGCCGTCCCGGCCGCGCCCGCCACCCACCGCCGCACGGCCCGCCTCGCCGCCTGCCTCGCCGTCCTGCTCACGGCCGCCGTCGGCTGCGCTCCCCAGGACGACGCCGGTTCCGCCTCCGGATCCGGCTCCGCGAAGTCCTCCGCCGCCCCGTCCGCTGCGGCGTGCACCAAGGAGAAACTGGCGACGCAGACCCCCGGCAAGCTGACCGTCGGCACCGACAAGCCCGCCTACGCGCCCTGGTTCCGGGACGACGACCCCTCGAACGGCAAGGGCTTCGAGTCGGCCGTCGCCTACGCCCTGGCCGAGCGGCTCGGGTACGGCCGGGCCGACGTGGTCTGGCAGACCGTCCCGTTCAACACGGCCGTCGCTCCGGGCGCCAAGAAGTTCGACCTCGACATCAACCAGATCTCCGTCAGCGACGAGCGCCGGCGGGCCGTCGACTTCTCCTCCGGCTACTACGACGTCCGCCAGGCCGTCATCGCCCTCAAGGACTCCCCCGCCGCCAAGGCCAGGAGCGCCGCCGACCTCAAGCACGTCAAGCTCGGCGCCCAGGTCGGCACCACCAGCCTCGACGTCGTGAACGACGTGGTCAGGCCCGACCGGCAGCCCGCCGTCTTCCAGAAGAACGACTACGCCAAGACCGCGCTCAAGAACGGCCAGGTAGAGGCCATCGTCGTCGACCTGCCGACCGCCTTCTACATCACCTCCGCCGAGGTCCCCGACGCCCGCATCGTCGGCCAGTTCGGCAGCGCAGGGGACAAGCCCGAGCAGTTCGGCTTCGTCCTCGACAAGGGCAGCCGCCTCACGCAGTGCGTCTCCGGCGCCGTCGACTCCCTGCGCGAGGACGGCACGCTCGCCGGCCTGGAGAAGAAGTGGCTCTCCGAGGCCGCCGACGCCCCGGTGCTCAAGTGAGCCCCGGCGAAGCGGCCGCCGTCCCCGAGGGCGCCGCACCCTCCCTGGTGAAGAAAGCCGCCGAGGACGCCTACACCCCCTCGGCACGCCGCCTGGAGCGGGAGCGCTTCAAACGCGCCCGGGCGCGCCGCGCCACGGCAGTCGCCGCCTGCAGCACGCTGATCACGGCCGCCGTGCTGTTCCTCGCCGTCGTCAGCTCCCCCGGCTGGCAGCGCACCCGTGAAACGTTTCTCAGCGGGCACTACGCGCGCGAGGCGCTGCCCAAGGTCCTCGACGGACTGTGGCTGAACCTGCGCCTGCTGGTCGTCTGCGGTGCGGCCGTGCTCGTCCTCGGGCTGCTGATCGCGGTCGCCCGCACGCTGCGCGGACCCGTCTTCTTCCCCCTGCGCGCGCTCGCCACCGCCTACACCGACTTCTTCCGCGGGCTGCCGCTCGTGATCTGCCTGCTGATGGTCGTCTTCGGCGTCCCGGCCCTGCGGCTGCAGGGCGTGACGACCGACCCGGTGCTGCTGGGCGGGACCGCGCTCGTCCTGACGTACTCGGCCTACGTCGCCGAGGTCTTCCGCGCCGGCATCGAATCCGTGCACCCAAGCCAGCGCGCCGCCGCCCGCTCGCTGGGCCTCAGCGCCCGGCAGACCCTGCGCCACGTCATCCTGCCGCAGGCCGTGCGCCGGGTCGTGCCACCGCTCCTCAACGACCTGGTGTCCCTGCAGAAGGACACCGGCCTCGTCTCGATCGCCGGCGCGGTGGACGCCGTCTACGCGGCGCAGATCCTCTCCAGCAAGAGCTTCAACTACACGCCGTACGTCGTCGCCGGGCTCATCTTCGTCGCCCTCACCATCCCCATGACCCGGTTCACCGACTGGATCACGGCACGGACGGACCGCCGGCGCGCACAGGGAGGGATCGTATGAGCACCGTGACGGACACCGCCCCGGCCGGCAGCGCCGGTACGGAACGGCCCGTGCTGCGGATGGAGGCCGTGCGCAAGACCTTCGGCGGCACGGTCGTGCTGCGCGACGTGGACCTGGAGGTCGCCCCGCACACGGTGACCGCGCTCATCGGCGCCTCCGGATCGGGCAAGTCCACGCTGCTGCGCTGCGCCAACCTGCTGGAGGAGATCGACGACGGCGCGATCTTCCTCGACGGCGAGGACATCACCGACCCGCGCGTGGACCCCGACGCCGTCCGCCGCCGCATCGGCGTCGTCTTCCAGGCCTACAACCTCTTCCCGCACATGACCGTGCTCGACAACATCACGCTCGCGCCGCGGCGGGTCCACGGCGTGGCCCGCGCGGAGGCCGAGGAGCGGGCGCGGGAGCTGCTGGAGCGGCTCGGGCTGGGCGGCAAGGCGGGCGAGTACCCGGACCGGCTCAGCGGCGGCCAGCAGCAGCGGGTGGCGATCGTACGGGCGCTCGCCGGCCGGCCCCGGCTGCTGCTCCTGGACGAGATCACCGCTGCCCTCGACCCCGAGCTCGTCGGGGAGGTGCTGGGCGTCGTGCGCGACCTCAAGGAGGACGGCATGACGATGGTCCTGGCCACCCACGAGATGGGATTCGCCCGGGACGTCGCCGACCAGGTGTGCTTCCTGGACGGCGGGATCGTGCTGGAGCGCGGCACCCCCGCCGAGGTCTTCGGCGCACCGCGGCAGGAGCGCACCCGGACGTTCCTGCGGCGGATCGTGGAGGCGGGCCGGCTGTGAGGTGGACCGGCTGTGAGGTGGACCGGCCGGCGATGAGGTAGATGAGGTAGGGGTAAGGGGCTCTGCCCACTGAGCAGAGCCCCTTACTTCTCCGACCACTGCCCCGTCAGACCAGTTCCTTGATCAGCAGTTCGAACTCGAGGTCGTCCCGCTGCGGGATGCCGAAGCGCTCGTCGCCGTACGGGAACGGGCTCATCCGCCCGGTGCGCCGGTAGCCGCGCCGCTCGTACCAGGCGATCAGCTCGTCCCGCTGCTTGATCACGGTCATGTGCATCTCGGTCGCACTCCAGTCGGCGCGCACGAGCCGCTCGGCCTCCGCGATGACGACCTTGCCGAGCCCGGCGCCCTGCATCTCCGGGCTGACGGCGAACATCCCGAAGTACGCGTGGGCCCCCCGGTGTTCGAGCTGGCAGCAGGCCACTATCCGGTCGCCCCGCTCCACCACGAGCAGACGGCTGTCCGGGTCCGTCACCACGGCCTTGACGCCGTCCGGGTCGGTGCGCTGGCCGTCCAGCAGGTCCGCCTCGGTCGTCCAGCCGGCGCGGCTCGCGTCACCGCGGTAGGCCGACTCGACGAGGGCGACGAGAACGGGCACGTCCTCGACGGTCGCGTCCCGGAAGGTCGTCTCCGTGCTGCTGGTGGTTTCCATCGTGTTCCTGTGGTCCTCTCCGTACGGTTCCGGCTCCACGTGCACACTAACCCGGGCTCCGGGGTAGGCCTCCGGGCCCTCGCGCGCCCCTGACGTGCCACCGCGCGTGCGCGGGCGCACTTTCGTAGGCTCCAGCGCTCCTCCAGTGCGCCTGTGCGCTCCCATGCGCTCTCGGCCCCGGGGGAATCAACCGGAGGTGGATCTGCACGTCCGGGGAGGTGCGCCGTGCACGGACCGCCGCTGATCGGCTGGCTGCTCGTGGCGGTGTGCGCCGCGACGGGCGCCTACTGCCTGGTGCGCCTGCGGGCGGGAACGGGAGGAGAGCGCCGGGCCGTCGGGAGCGACGCCCTGATGGGGCTCGGCATGGCCGCCATGGCCGTGCCGCCCGCCGTCCTGGACACACGGCCCTGGGGCGCGCTGCTGTTCGCCGTCGTGTTCGGCGCGGCCGGCGTCCACGCGCTGGTGGGCGTGGCGCGCGGCCGTGCGGACAGCCACCATCTCCACCACGCCGTGGGCGCGTTCGCCATGGTCTACATGGCGCTCGCCATGGCGGGCACCCCGATGGGCGGCCGCGCGGAGCACACGGGAGCGGCGGCGGCCACGCACGCCGCGACCGCACACGTCCCGGCCGGCACGCCCCTGCTGACGGGACTGCTGCTGGTGTACTTCGCCGTGTACGTGGTGCGCACGGTGGCCGTGCTCGTGCCCGTCACCGTGGCCGCCGGGCAGGTCTCCTGGCCGGGCCGGCCGGATCTCACCCATGCCTGCCGGCTGTCCATGGGCATCGGCATGCTGGCGATGCTGCTGACGCTGTGAGCCCGCGCCCCGTGGAATGCATCACTTCGCGTACCGGACCGTACCCGCGGGAGCGGCCCCGCTCATAGGCTGACGGCCATGATGGTCCCGCTCGCGCTGCTGGTCCTCGGCGCACTGGTCGCGGCGATGGCTCCGCGCGTGCTGACCCGTTCCGACTGGCCCGACCGCGAACCGGTCGTGGCCCTGTGGGTGTGGCAATGCGCGGTGGCGACCGTGCTGCTGTGCTGCCTGCTCGCCATGGCGCTCAGCGCCGCGGCGGCCTGGGAGGCCGTGCGCGGGCACGTCTTCGCCATCGCCCCGCACGGCGTCGTCGAGGCCTACGCCCTCACCGCCTACGCCACGTGGGCCGCGCCCCTGGCCGTGGCACTGGCGAGCGGCGCCGTGTGGACCGCCGCGATGCTGACCCGCGAGATCAGCTGGTCGCGCGCCCGCCGCCGGCAGCGCCGCGCGGAACTGCTCGTCCGCTCCCCCCGGCTGCCCGGCGAGGAGCCGGGCGGGGACCGGCTCGTGGTGCTGGAGGGCGAGCGCCCCGACGCGTGGTGGCTGCCCGGCGGCACCGCGCCGCAGCTGGTGATCACCACCGGCGCGCTGCGCCGCCTCAAGGGCCCCCAGCTCGACGCGGTGCTGGCCCACGAGCAGGGGCACGCCCGGGCCCGGCACCACTGGCTGCTGCACGTCTCCTCGGCCCTGGCCAACGGCTTCCCGCAGGTGCCGGTGTTCGCAGCCTTCCGCGACCAGGTGCACCATCTGGTGGAGCTCGCGGCGGACGACTCGGCGTCGCGGCGCTTCGGCCGCCTGACCACGGCGCTCGCCCTGGTGGAACTGAACGAGGACCGCGGGGTGTTCGGGCCGTGCCCGACGCAGCTCTCCCAGGTGCCGACGCGGGTGCACCGCCTGCTGGCCCCCGCCCCGAGGCTGACGGCCGCGCGGCGGCTGCGGCTCACGGCGGTCGCGGCGCTGGTCCCCGCGGTGCCGCTGCTGGTGACGTTCGTACCGGGCCTCAGCGTCCTGACCCGGTCCGGGTCCTAGCGCCGGCCGGTCCGGGTCGTAGCGCCGGCCTCGGAGGCAGTGCCGGAGCGGGCACCACGAGCCAGGGCCGCAGGCGTGGTGGCCCCCGCGGCGCCCATGCGCGAGGATCTGCGGATGCACGCCCCTCCGCGCCCCTCGCCCGCACTCCCCCGTTCCCCGTCCCGCATCCGCCCGGCGCCGATCCCGGCCGGGCTCGTCCTCGCGGCCGTCTTCGGCGTCCTGCTCGCCCTGGTCGCGGGCGCGTGGGAGCCGCTCGCCTCGCTGGACCGGAACGTCGCGGACGGATTGCACCCGGTGGCCGTGGAGCACCGGGGCTGGACCCGGTTCGTCCGTGTGCTCTCCGACTGGGTGTGGGACCCGTGGACGATGCGCGCCGCCCTGGCCCTGGCGGTCCTGTGGCTCCTGCGCCGGCGCGACCTGCTGCTCGCCGCCTGGATCGCGGGGACGTCGGCGCTGGGCACCGCTCTGCAGCAGGGCATCAAGGCGGCGGTGGGCAAGGACCGTCCGAGCTGGCCGGATCCGGTGGCCACGGCGCACTACGCGGCGTTCCCCTCGGGGCACGCCCTGTCGGCGACGGTGGCGTGCGGCCTGCTGGTATGGCTGCTGTGGAGGTACGGCGCACGGGCACGGGGCCTGCGCGCCGCCGCGGCGGCGGGTGCGGTGTCGGTGCTCGGAGTGGGCCTCACCCGGCTGTACCTGGGCGTCCACTGGGCGTCGGACGTCCTGGGCGGCTGGCTGCTCGGCGGGGCGCTCGTGGCCGCGTCGGTGGGACTGTTCGGCACGGTGTCGCGACGACGGGCTTGACGGCTACGGCCAGGGCCAGGGCTACAGCTGCTCGGGGGCGAAATCGGGTGGCACCGCATGCGGCCCCGCTGCCGCGGCTATCGCACCGGTCAGCTTGTCGATCGTCACATAGCGCGCGGAGTGATCGACCCCTTCGGGGACGTGATGTTCGAGGGCGGTGCGGTCCTCGGACATGCGCCCGTAAGTGCTCACCCGGATGCGCACCCCGTACCAGTACGGCGCACTCCGGCTGCTCCGCGCATGGTGCGCGCAGCTGAGCAGCATCCTCTTGACGGGCTCTTCGAAGGCCCGGTTGAACCGGCTGTTCGTCGTGTTCGTCATGGGCGTCATGTTCCGGGAGATGCCGGGCCCTCCCAGGTTGTCGTTCCACAGGTGGCCCTTCACCCAGCCCCCGCCGTCCCGCCGGTTGAGCTCCTCCACGATGCTGCACTCGCCCGTCTGCGGCGGCCCCCCGAGATAGGTGTTCCCGGGCGCCACGACGCTGGGACCGACCACCACCATGACCGACGTGCCGCCCGTACGCCCGTCATGCGCGCCGTAGTCCGGGCCCTCCCACACGTGCCGTTGCCTGTCCCACGCCGGGTACGGCAGGCTCCCCGTCCGGCCGCGCGTCGCAGCAGGTTCGGCCGGTTCCGTCTCCCGCTCCCGCATGCGGGCCACCGCGGCGTTGCCGGCCGTGCGGTGCATCCCCAGCACGGCGGCGGCCCCCGCTGCGGCGGGCCCGGCCCGCCCCGCCGCCGGGCCGGGCCCCGCGGCGCTGGAACTCTCTTCCGGGTGTGGACCTCTCACGCGCACCGAACGGACCTCCTCGGACACTGGGGACGGCTGTCTCGCCGGCTCTCGGCTCTCCAACGCTCCGATTTTCCAACCCCATACGCGAAAGACTGGGCAGATGACGGAACTTCGTAGGGCACACCAACGAGAAGTCGCCACGGCACGGCAGGCGACGACGGCAGGGGCGGGATCATGACGGTCAAGGGGGTGCTCTTCGACTTCTCCGGCACGCTCTTCCGCATAGAGCCCACCACGTCGTGGCTGGCCGCGGCCCTGGAGCGCACCGGCGTGCACATGAGCCGGGCCGAGGCGGCCCGCACCGCCGAGCGGCTGGAGGAGGCGGGCGCCCTTCCCGGGGGCAGGAGCCCGCTCTCCGTACCCGCGCACCTGGCCGGGCTGTGGGCCGAGCGGGACCGCAGCGCGGAGCAGCACCGCGCCGCGTACACGGGGCTGGCGCGCGAGGTGCCGCTGCCCCGGCCGGAGCTCTACGACGCGCTGTACGAGCGGCACATGGAACCGGCGGCCTGGCGCCCGTACGCCGATGCGCCCGAGGTCCTGGACGAGCTGAGGCGGCGGGGGATACGGACGGCCGTGGTGAGCAACATCGGCTGGGACCTGCGGCCGGTGTTCCGCACGCACGGCCTGGACGCCGGCGTGGACGCCTACGCGCTGTCCTTCGAACACGGGGTGCAGAAACCCGATCCGCGGCTCTTCCTGGTGGCCTGTCAGGCGCTGGGGCTGGCTCCCGAAGAGGTGCTGATGGTGGGTGACGACCGCCGGGCCGACGGGGGTGCCGCGGCACTCGGCTGTGCGGTGCACCTGGTGGACCACCTGCCGGTCGGGGAGCGGCCCGCCGCTCTGCGCCCGGTGCTCGGCCTGCTCGGCTGACAGGCCCGGTTGCCACGCTGGTCTGGGCGGTCCCCCGCGCCGCCCAGGCCAGCCGACACGCCGGTGCCGCACCACGCCGGGGGCGGGCAGGGCACCGGATACCCCCTGAGTATATTGGCCCGGAGCCAGTCAACGCAGGAGTTGTGGAATGTCCCCGCGCAGCGCGTCGGCCAACGAGGAGATGCGCCGCCGTTCCCGTGAGCGGCTGCTCCAGGCGACGGTCGAGCTCGTCGGTGAACGCGGGTACGAGGCGACGACGCTCGCCGACATCGCCGACCGGGCCGGCACGGCGCGCGGCCTGGTGTCGTACTACTTCCCCGGCAAGCGCCAGTTGCTGCAGTCGGCGGTGCACCGGGTGATGCACCTGGAGCTCGAGGCGGGCCTGGAACGCGCCCCGTGCGCCCGGGACGGCCGCGAGCGCCTCGCACGGGCGATCGACGCGATCCTGGGGCTCGCGCGGGACCGCCCCCTGCTGATGCGCACCCACATGGCCGGGATCCTCCAGGCGGAGGGCTTCATCCAGTGCCCCGAGCAGCAGCGCCTCGCGCGCCTGCTGCACGAGACGGTGGCGGCCTACGGCTCGCCCGACCCCGACGCGGACTACCCGCTGCTGCGCGCCCTGCTGATGGGCGCCGTCGTGGCGGTCCTGCTGCCGGGCGCGCCCATGCCGTTCGAGAGGCTGCGGGCGGAGCTCTTCCAGCGCTACGGCCTCGACTGGGAGCTGGGCGTCCCGCCCTGCCCGGGGCCCCCGCGGGCGGGCGCCTGACCCGTCCGGCCGACGGAACCGGCCACGCGCACGCGCCGCCCCTCCCGTACCGCGGCTCCCGGTGCGATCCTGGAGGGACCTGCGGGACATCTGCGGACGTCTGCGGAAAGGGGCCCACCGTGCTTCGCATCGCCGTGGTCGGGTCGGGGCCGAGCGGGGTCTACACCGCTCAGGCCCTGGTGCAGCAGGGGGCCGTCCCCGGCGTGACGGTGGACGTCCTGGACCGGCTGCCCTGCCCGTACGGGCTGGTGCGCTACGGCGTCGCCCCGGACCACGAGAAGATCAAGTCCCTGCAGGGCAACCTGCGGGCGGCCATGGAGCACCCGGCCATCACGTTCTTCGGCAACGTCCCGGTGGGGGACGACCCGCGCGGCCTCCCGCCGCGGCGGCTGCTGGAGCTCTACCACGCGGTCGTCTACTGCGTCGGGGCCGCGGCCGACCGGCGGCTCGGCGTCCCCGGCGAGGACCTGGCCGGCAGCTTCTCGGCCACCGAGTTCGTCTCCTGGTACAGCGCCCACCCGGACGCGGCGCCGGACGGGTTCGTGCTGGGCGCGCGCTCCGCGGTCGTCATCGGCGTGGGCAACGTGGCCGTCGACGTGGCCCGCGTGCTGGCGCGCGGCGCGGGCGAACTGCACGGGACCGACGTGCCGCACGCCGCGCTGTCCGCCCTCGCGGCCAGCCGGGTGACGGACATTCACATGGTCGGCCGGCGCGGCCCGTCGCAGGCGAAGTTCACCACGAAGGAGCTGCGCGAGCTGGGCGACCTGTCCGGTGCCGAGACGCTCGTCCGGGCGCAGGAGGCGGCGCTCGACCCCGCGTGGGACGATCCCGCCGGGCTGCCCGCGGTGGGGCGGCGCAACGTCGAGGTGCTGCGCGGCTGGGCCGGGCGTCCGCCCGGCGGCCGCCCGCGCCGCATCCACCTGCGGTTCTTCCTCCGACCGGCCGCACTGCTCGGTGGCGACGACGGGGCGGTGCGCGCCGTGCGCTTCGAGCGGACGGCGCCGGACGGGCGCGGCGGCGTCGTCGGCACGGGCGAGTTCGAGGAGGTCGAGGCGCAGCTGGTGCTGCGCTCGGTGGGCTACCGCGGGGTGCCGATCGCGGGGCTGCCGTTCGACGCGGACCTGGGCGTCGTGCCCCATGCGGCGGGCAGGGTGCTGCGGGAGGGCGTCCCGTCGCCGGGCGAGTACGTGGCGGGGTGGATCAAGCGCGGCCCGACGGGCGTGATCGGCACGAACCGCTCGTGCGCGAAGGAGACGGTGACGTCCCTGCTGGCCGACGCCGGGGCGCTCGCGGCACGCCGGCCCGGGCCGGTGGAGGACGCGCACGCCGTCCTGCGGGCGGCGGGGCGGGAGCCGGTGGAGTGGCCGGGCTGGCTGGCGATCGAGGCCGCCGAGGCCGCTCTCGGCCAGGGCCTGGGCCGCGGTCCGGTGAAGATCCCGGACTGGGAGGGGCTGCTGTCGGCGGCCCGCTCCCGCAGCTGATCCCCGGGCCCCGGTCCCGGCGCGGTCAGGCCGGGGCGCCCAGGCGGGACGCCTGGTGCGCGGCCGCCGCGAGGACGGTGCCGAGCAGGCCCGGGAAGAGCGCTTCGAGATCGTCGCGGCGCAGGGCGTTCATCTTCGCCGTGCCCCGGTAGATCTGCCGGACCACGCCGCTCTCGCGCAGCACCCGGAAGTGGTGCGTCGTCGTCGACTTGCTCACGGGCAGGTCGAAGACCGAACAGTTCAACTCGCCCTCGACCGCGGCGAGGTCGCACACGATCTGCAGGCGCATGGGGTCCGCGAGCGCGTGCAGCACGCCTTCCAGGCGGATCTCCGCGCGGTCGGGGTGCTCCAGGGAGCGGCCGCTCGACGACGGCCGGTTCTGTGCTGGCACGGCTGCTCCTCCAGGTACGTCGGGCTGCTCCGCGACGCCTCCATTGTACGAGGAGCATCGTAGTTTGACATCCCTCGTACTACGACGACTATCGTATGAACCGTTGCCCGCCGCGGAACCGCCGCGCCGGGAAGACGTCGCCGTGCGTCGCCGTGAAGCGCATAGGAGCCTGCCGTGACCGCCCTGTTCACCCCGTACACCCTGCGTTCGCTCACCATCCCCAACCGGGTCTGGATGGCCCCGATGGACCAGTACAGCGCCGAGGTCTCCGGACCGGGCGCGGGCGTCGCGAACGACTGGCACTTCGCGCACTACACCGCCCGCGCGACCGGCGGAGCGGGGCTGATCCTCGTGGAGGCGACCGCGGTCAGCCCGGAGGGCCGGATCAGCCCGGCCGACCTGGGACTCTGGAACGACACCCAGACCGAGGCCCTCCGCCGCATCACCTCCTTCCTCACGGAGCGCGGCACCGTGCCCGGCATCCAGCTCGGCCACGCCGGCCGCAAGGCCGCCACCGAGCGCCCGTGGCGCGGCAACGGTCCGGTGGGCCCGGAGGAGGCCTGGCAGACGGTCGCCCCGAGCGCCGTGCCGTACAACGAGGACCACCACGTGCCCGCCGAGCTGACGGTGGAGCAGATCCAGGAGATCGTGGGGCAGTTCGCGGACGCCGCGCGGCGCGCCCTGGCCGCCGGATTCCGGGTCGTCGAGCTGCACGGGGCCCACGGCTACCTCATCCACCAGTTCCTCTCCCCGCTCAGCAACCGCCGCACCGACCGGTACGGCGGGTCGTTCGAGAACCGGACGCGGTTCGCGCTGGAGGTCGTGGAAGCGGTGCGCGCGGCGTGGCCGCAGGAACTGCCGCTGTTCTTCCGGGTCTCGGCCACGGACTGGGTGACGGAGAACCCCGAGGACGGGCGCGACGGCTGGACCGCGGGCGACACCGTGCGTCTCGCGCACGAGCTGCGGGCGCGCGGCGTGGACCTGGTGGACGTCTCCACGGGCGGCATCACCTCCGGCATCCGCATCCCCACGGGCCCGGGCTACCAGGTGGCGTTCGCCCGGCGGGTCCGCCGGGAGTCCGGCCTGCCGACCGCCGCCGTCGGCCTCATCACCGACCCCCGGCAGGCCGAGAAGATCCTCGCCGACGGCGACGCCGACGCCGTCCTGCTCGGCCGCGAGCTCCTGCGCGACCCGCACTGGCCCCACCGCGCGGCGGCCGGACTCGGCGCGGCCAAGCGCTTCCCCGACCAGTACGCCTGGGCCGTCTGACACACGAAGCCGCACGCTCCGCCCGGGACACACGTACGGCTGAATCTTCCGGGCGCGGATACGTACGGGTACGTACGGATCCGCGCCCCGCTCCACGCGGCCGTCCGCACGGTCCGGATCCGGGGCCCGGACTGCGGGTGCGGCCCCTCCTTCGCGTACGATCCCGTACTTGCGCAACTGCCAGCAGTTTGTTTACAGGGAGGGGCGGCAGCTGTGGCTGCACGACCTTTGCACGAGATCGTCGAACCGGGCTGGGCGAAGGCCCTGGAGCCGGTGGCGGGCCGGATCGCCGCGATGGGCGACTTCCTGCGCTCCGAGATCGCCGCGGGCCGTACGTACCTGCCGTCGGGCGCCAACGTGCTGCGCGCCTTCCAGCAGCCGTTCGACGACGTCCGGGTGCTGATCGTCGGTCAGGACCCGTACCCGACGCCGGGTCACGCCGTGGGGCTGAGCTTCTCCGTCGCACCGGAGGTACGGCCGCTGCCCGGCAGCCTGGAGAACATATACCGCGAGCTCCACACCGACCTGGGACTTCCCCGCCCGTCCAACGGCGACCTCACACCGTGGACCCGGCAGGGCGTGCTGCTGCTCAACAGGGCGCTGACCACCGCCCCGCGCAAGCCCGCCGCGCACCGCGGCAAGGGCTGGGAGGAGGTCACGGAGCAGGCGATCCGGGCGCTGGTCGAGCGGGGCCGCCCGATGGTGGCGATCCTGTGGGGCCGCGACGCCCGCAACCTGCGGCCGATCCTGGGACAGGTGCCGTCCGTGGAGTCGGCGCACCCCTCCCCCATGTCGGCCGACCGCGGCTTCTTCGGCTCGCGGCCGTTCAGCCGGGCCAACGACCTGCTGGCGCGGCAGGGCGCCGCCCCTGTGGACTGGCAGCTGCCGTGAGCCCCGCGGGCGGCTGGGTCCTCGGCGTCGACTCGGGCGGCTCGGGGATCCGGGTCGCCCTGCGCCGGGCCCCCGGTGGCGGCCCCGCCCTGACCTGGTCCTCCGCGGTCCCGGCCGCGGTGGGCGAGAAGGGGATCGACGCTCGCGGCCTGCTCGCCCAGGTGGTGCCTGCGGCCGAGGAGCTGCTGGCCGCGGCGGGGGCGCGGCGCTGCGAGGCCGCTTGCGTCGGCGCCGCCGGCATGGCCGCTCTCGGCGGCGATCTGCACGCCGTCCTGCCTTCCGCGCTCCGGGAGGCCCTGGGGGTGCGCGTGCTCGCCCTGGCCACGGACGCGATCACCGCCTACGCCGGCGCCCTGGGCCAGCGGCCGGGGGCCGTCGTCGCCGCGGGCACCGGACTGGTCGCGGTGGGCACGGACCTGACCGCAGAGGGCGGCTGGCGGCGCGCCGACGGCTGGGGCCACCTGCTCGGCGACTGCGGCGGCGGGGCATGGATCGGCCGCGCCGGCCTGGAGGCGGCGATGCGCGCCCACGACGGGCGGGCCGGCGGTTCGCCCGCCCTGCTGGAGCGCCTGCGCGCGGTCTTCGGCCCGGCGCCGGAGCTCCCGGCCCTCCTCTACCCCCGCGCGGACCGGCCCGCCGTCCTGGCCTCCTTCGCCCCCGAGGTGGGCCGGTGCGCAGCGGCCGACCCGGTCGCGGCCGGCATTCTGCGCACGGCGGCCCGGCACATCGCCGAGGCGGCCGCGGCCGTGTGCCCGCCTGCCCGGCCCGGCCGGGAAGGTCCTCCCGCGGGGCCGCCGCCGCGGACGGACGGGCCGGCCGGGGCCGGTGGGACGTACGAGGTGGCGCTGACCGGCGGCCTCCTCCGCATGGGCGCTCCCCTCCTCGCACCCCTATTCGATGAGTTGCAAATGCAACTCCCTCATGCGCGACGCGTCACGGCGGCGGGCGAGCCGCTGGACGGCGCGTTGTGCGTGGCGGAGGCCCTGCTGGCGGGCGAGCTGCTACTGCCGGCCGACCCTCCGATGCTCCGGGTCGTTTGCTGAATGCTTCTGCGATGAGCGTATTTATGGGCGAATAAATCCGGACAGACGTCACGGAGACGCCCCCACCCGAACGGCCCAGCGCCTTGAACGACTAACATGCGGCGCCATGAGCTCCCCCACAGGGCCCGCGCCTGGCCTGCCTGTACGAATGCCGCGACCCCGTCAGCCCGGACGGCACCGGCGGCCGGAGCCGGCGGCCGCCCCCGTCGGCGCGCCGCCGCTGGTTCTCGCCGTTCCGGGGCTCCCCGACACGGAGACGCGCTCCCTCGCCGAGGAGATCCTCAGCATCGCGCGCTCCGAGCTTCCGGGCCTCGACGCGCGCATCGGCTACGTGGACGCCGACGGGACCGCCGAGGGCTACCCCTCCCTGGAGGCCGTCCTCGCCTACGCCGCCGCTCAGCGCGCCGCTCGCGCGAGCGAAGCCCGCGAAGCCGGTGCCGAGGACGGCGCCGCCGGAGCCTGGGACCAGTGGCCCCCGGCCATCGTGGTGCCACTCCTGGCCGGTCCGGACAACTCCCTCCTGCGCCGGGTCCGCCAGTCCGTGATGAGCAGCGGCAGCGCCGCCGAGCTCACCGACGCGCTCGGCCCGCACCCGCTCCTCGCCGAGGCCCTGCACGTGCGCCTGTCGGAGGCCGGTCTGGCCCGCGCCGACCGCGCCCGACTGTTCACAGTTGCAACGGCAGCGGACGGGATCATCCTGGCGACGGTCGGCGGCGAGGAGGCCGTGCAGGCCGCCGGGATCAGCGGCATGCTGCTCTCCGCCCGCCTCGCCGTGCCGGTCCTCGCGGCCGCGCTGGACATCGAGGGCGACATCGCCCGGGCCGCCGACCAGCTGCGCGGCTCCGGCTCGCGGAACCTGGCGCTCGCCCCGGGCCTGATCGGCCCGGAGATCGCCGAGGGCCTCGCGGACGCCGCCGCCAAGGAGGCCGACTGCGCCGCCGCCGCGCCGCTCGGCGCCTACCCGGCGATCGGCAAGCTCGTCCTGGCCAAGTACGCGGAGGTCCTGGGCATATCCCTGCAGCCCCAGGGCGTCCCTGCGCACTGACGCGTACGACCGGCGGGGCCGGGCGATCAGACCGTGCCGTGACCGTCTGACCTCCGGCCCGCACGCTCCACCTTTGTTCTCTGTTTTCCCGGAAGAGGGGCCCCGCGACGCGGGGCCCCTCTTCGGCCGTTCCGGGCCCGTCCGGGCCGCTCGCCGCCGCCAGGCGCCCGCGCCCGCCCCGGGGCGAGGGCCCCGCAGCCTCCTCAGGCGAAGATCACGCAGGACGCCGCCGGCACGGCGACCGAGCCCGCGAGCCGCGGCGTCCCGGTCTCCGGGTCCACGGCGAACCAGGTGACGTCACCGGACCGCTCGTTGGCCGCGTAGAGGTGGCGGCCGGAGGGGTGCAGCGTCAGGTCCCGCGGCCAGACGCCTCCGCAGCCGACGGCCTCGGGGGGCCCGGCGATGTCCCCGGACGCGTCGAGGGCCAGGACCGAGATGCTGTCGTGGCCGCGGTTGGCCGTCCACAGGAACCGCCCGTCGGTGGAGACCACCGGCGCGGAAGGGTAGGTCCGCACGCCCTCGCCCGGAGGCAGGACCCGCGTCTCGCCGAGCGGTTCGAGCACCCCTTCCGCCCGGTCCCAGCGGCAGACCGTGACGCTCGGGACCAGCTCGTTCAGCACGTAGACGCGGTCGGTCACCGGGGAGAAGGCGAGGTGGCGGGGCCCCGTGCCGGGCCGCAGGCGCGTCTCCCCCCGGAGGCGCGGCAGGCCGGTCACCGGGTCGAGGAGGTAGGTCCACACGGAGTCCGTGCCGAGGTCGACGGCCAGGAGCCTGCCGCCCGAGGGGTCGGGAACGACGGCGTGGGCGTGCGGGCCCTTCTGCCGGTCGGGGTCCGGGCCGCCGCCCCGGTGGGCCATGACCGCGGCAGGGGCGCCCGGCCCGCCGCCCCTGCGGACCGGGAGGGCGCTGACGCTGCCCGATCCGTAGTTGGCGGTGAACAGGTGGCTGCCGGTGACGGCCAGGTGCGTGGGGCCGTCACCGCGTACGGACACCGGCGGTCCGAGCGGCTCGGGCCGTACGGGATCGGCCAGGGAGAACGCCGCGGCGGCGCCCTCGTCGGTCTCGCTCACCGCGTACAGCACGTCGGCCCCCGGCGAGAGGGCGAGGAAGGAGGGGTTCGGCACGGCGTCCGTGGAGCCCAGGAGCGTCAGCGCGCCCGTGCCGGGATCGGTCCGCGCGACAGTGATCCCCCGGCCGCCGGCCTCCGTGAACGACCCGATGTACGCGAGGTGCCCCCGCCCGCCGGGCTGCCCGGTCTCCCGGGTGTGCGCGCCCTCCGCGGCCTCCCGGGCCCGCCCGAGGTGTCCGCCGCCGTCCGCCATGCCGTCCTCCCCGCCCCGAACTGTGATCCCGACGCTACACGGCGGTACCGGCCCGCACCGGGTCAGGCCTCTGCGGGACACTCCGCGGCGCCGCGGGCACCCGCGGTCCCCGGCCCCGGCGCGGCCGGCACGGGAGGCTCGCACCGCGCCGCCGACGGGGCGGGCAGGCCGGTCCGGGCGGCGTGGCAGGTGACGCAGAGGATCTGCCGGGCCGGGGTGGAGCCGTGGGAGACGCCCAAGCCGTTCGTGCGGTGCAGCAGCGGGCGGGTCATGCGCAGGTGGTCGGGGCAGAGGCCGGAGTTGCAGCCGTGGCAGACGGCGACCGCAGGGGTGTCGGCGCCCTCGGCGGCGTGGCAGTCGTAGCAGTTCACAGGAATTCTCCTTCGGGTTCGGACGGCTGCGCCCCGCGGAGGAAGGCGACGGTTCCTCAGCGCACCAGGCAGCCGCGGTCCGCACCGCTGTCGGCGTACCCGATCCGGCAGCACGCGGCGACGAACCGCGAGGCCAGCTCCTGGTCCTGGTCGTAGCGCCAGACCACGGCGATGTCCGTGCGGGGCTCGGGCAGCCCCAGCGGACGCACGCGCAGGTCGGCGCTGAGGCTCATCCATTCGGCGATGCCGCGGTCCATGTACGACATGCCGGCGCCCGAGGCCACGGCCGCGGCGACGTTGATGTAGTCGGGTTCCTCCCAGGCGACCTGCGGGGACCGCTCATGGCTGACGAAGTCCAGGACCTTGTCGTAGAGCCCGGGGGCGAGCGAGCGGGGCCACATGATGAGCGGAAGCTCCCCGGCGGGCTCTTCCTCCGCGATGCGGTCGGCGGCGCCGCCTCCCGGGAGGAGCTTGACCAGTTCCGCGTCCCCCACCACCGACATCCGCAGGTCGTCCGCTTCGATGGGCGGCCTGACGAACGCGAAGTCGGCCTGCCCGGCGCGCACCAGATTGATGTTCCGCTCCGACCAGCCGGATTCGACGGAGACCGGGACCGCGTTGCGCTCGCGGAACTCCGCGACCATCTCCCGCTGGCGCAGGGCGTGTCCCGAGCGGCTGAAGACGACCCGTATCGGACGCCGGCTCTCCGCGGCCGCCTGCTGGATCCGCGCCTTGATCGAGTACGTGCACTGCAGGAGCCGCGGCGCCTCCTCCTGAAGTGCCTTGCCCGACGCGGTCAGTGCGATCCGCCGGCTGCCGCGGCTGAGCAGTTCGGCGCCCAGCTCCTTCTCCAGCACCTTCATCTGGTGCGAGAGGGTGGGCTGGCTCACCCCGCAGCGCCGGGCCGCCCTCCCCAGATGGAGCTCGTCGGCCACCGCGACGAAATACTCCAGGCGGCGCAGCAGACCGGAGAGGCTCAGTAAAGGCTCCTCGTCACCCCGCACGCACACGACCTCCCGCCTGAACTGGGCATTGCCATACGAAAGTTGTTTTCCGGGTGCTTCACGAGTGTAGCAACCGTGATCCAAGCGAGGTCAACAACGCTGCAGCAGATACAGGCCGTTGGCGGTCGGGGCGTCAACGGGGAATCAACGGGGCCCGGCCGGGGCCGACGCGGCTCACCTATCAGCACATACCGGGCACTTCACCGGCCTCAGCTCACACCCATCCCACCCCCGCCCTGTGACCCACGCCACTCGAAGGGCCCCGGAAAGACGTCCCGCCTGCCCTCTTAGCGATCATCTATTTGATCTATAGAGCGGCTTTATTGGACCGTTCGCGGAACGCGTGGAACTGTCGCCCTACATTGATCAACCGCCCCCCGGACAGCAGGAGGTAGGATGATCAGCGAGCTGATCAGCAAGGACGACCGGTTCCAGGAGATCCTGGAACGCCTGAACCGCAAATCGGTCGAGGACTACTACAACCCCTACCGGATGTTCGACTGGCCGGATTCCCTGCCGGAGAACCGGTGGTGGATGAGTCCGGAACTCACGACCACCTACGGCACCGATGTCGCCTCCGAACTCGACCAGGAACAGCTTCACCGCCTGTCCCGGTACGAGAGCATCAATTTCTACAGCCTCAATGTGGACGGAATCCGCGAGCTCATCGTCGAGGTGACCAGGCGCATCCACACCCGGGGCTTCGAGATTCCGTCGGAGTTCTTCCACCATTTCATCGGCGAAGAGAACGAGCACATGTGGTTCTTCGCCGAGTTCTGTCTGCGCTACGGCAAGAAGATCTACCGGCAGCTGGAGCCGGCCGGTCAGGGGAACGAATGGTCCGACGAGGCCGCCAGCTTCCTGGTGTTCGTCCGCATCCTCCTCTTCGAGGAACTGGTCGACCACTTCAACAGCACGATGGCGGCCGACGAGCGGCTGCACGACACCATCCGCGCGGTCAACCGCATTCACCACCAGGACGAGTCCCGGCACATCGCCTTCGGCCGCGAACTGGTCTCCCTGCTCTTCAAGGACCTGAAGGCCAAGGCCCCGGAGGAGGAGCTCCGCCAGGTGCGGGAATACCTCAAGCGCTACCTGAACTACAGCTTCGAATCGCTCTTCAACCCGCAGGTCTACCGGGACGCCGGAATTCCGGAGCCGTTCGCCGTCCGACGGCGCCTGCTGGCCTCTCCGCGCAGCGCGGAGTTCCAGCAGCAGGTGTTCCGCAAGCCCCTGAACTACCTGGTCAAGACCGGAATTCTGCAGGACCGGGACCTGAGCGTCTCCCGGGCGTCGGTGGGACAGGGGGAGGCGTGACCGCGACGATCTCGACGGCCCAGGGCGGTGCCCTCACCATCCTCGGCCCCGACCAGACCGACCTGCTGCGCGATCTGGACCGCACCATCACCCGCTGGGCCGACGAGGCCGGCGCGCGGGAGATCATGCCGCCGCCCGTCTACCCGCTCAGTGACCTGGAGAAGTTCGACGTCTACGAGAACTTCCCGCACCTGCAGTTCGTCGGCGGTCCGCTGGACGTGACCGGCGCCCCGCCGGCGCCGGTGGAGGGCTCCTTCGCCAGCGGCGACGTCCGCCCCTCGTTCCTGGGCCTGCCGCACTCCAGCTGCTACGGCGCCTACCTGTACTTCGAGGGCCGGTCGGTGGCACCCGAGACCACCATCACCCTGATCAACCGGTGCTTCCGCAACGAGGAGAAGTACGAGGGGCTGCGGCGCCTGCTCAGCTTCCAGATGCGGGAGATCGTGGCCCTCGGCTCCTTCGAGCACACCCAGCAGGTCATCGCCCGCTTCACCGACCGGATCGAGGAGTTCGCGAAGAACCTCGGCCTGGAGCTGAACAAGGAGGCGGCCACGGACCCGTTCTTCGAGCGCGACAGCGGCCGTGCCCTCCTGCAGCGGCTCAGCCCCGTCAAGCACGAGTTCCAGGCCGACGGCCTGGCCATCGCCTCGGTCAACACCCACCGCAACTTCTTCGGAGAGCGGTGCCGCATCACGGTCGACGGCACGGGCGAGCACGCCTTCACGGGCTGCGTCGCCTTCGGCCTGGAGCGGTGGCTCGCGGTGCTGAGCGACCGGTTCGACGGCGATCTGCAGCGCGCCCGCGCGGTCGTCAACGCCGCGGCCTCGTGAGCGGAACCGCGATCCGGGTCGGGGTGGACCTCGTCCCCCTGTCCCGCGTACGGACCATGGCCGACGCCGACGGCGGCCGGCTGCTGCACCGGATGCTCACCCCCGCGGAAGCGGAGCAGAGCCGGTTCGCCTCCGGATGGGACGTCCACGGAGTGGCCGGCCGGCTCGCGGCCAAGGAGGCGGTCTTCAAACTCCTCCACGTCACCGGCCGGCCGCTTCCCTGGCAGTCCATCGAGGTGCTGAAGGGCCCCGGCGAATGGCCCTGCGTCCGCCTCACCGGACCGGCGGGCCGATGGGCCGCCGACGCCGGCATCGAGGCGATCGACATCAGCATCTCCCACGAAGAACAGTTCGCCGTCGCCGTCGCTGCCGGCGCGACGGGACGCCCCCCACTCGAGGAGGAATTCCATGCCCAGCAAGACCTCGTCCAACGTTGACGCCGTGCGCAACTGGCTGCTGGCCAAGCACCCCGAGCGCACCTCCATCGCCCCGGACGAGGACCTCATCGGCTCCCGCCTCGTCGACTCCCTCTCCTTCGTCGAGTTCGTCCTGACGGTCGAGGAGGCCAGCGGGAAGGAGATCGACCACGAGGCCATCGACCTCGCCGACTTCCGCACGCTGGAGGCCATCGAGCGGAAGTACTTCTGATGGGTCGCTTCCTCCACGCCGAGGACTACGAGACCGGGACGCGTCACGACCTCGGGACGCACAAGGTGACGGCCGAGGAGATCACCGCCTTCGGCCGCACCTACGACCCGCAGCCGTACCACGTCGACGAGGAGGCGGGGCGCGCCTCCGCCTTCGGCGGCCTGATCGCCAGCGGGTGGAACACCGCGGCGATCTGGATGCGCCTGTACGTGACGACGCTGCTGCCCGACGCCGCGGCCGCGGGCACGGTCGAGGGCTCGCCCGGAGTGGACGAAGTGCGCTTCCTGCACCCGGTCCGGCCGGGTGACGTGCTGAACGGCACGTGCGAGATCCTCGGCTCCCTCCCCTCCCTCTCCGCGCCCGACTTCCGCATCGTCCGCAACCGCGGGCGCCTGGTGAACGCGGACGGGACCGAAGTCCTGACGCTGATCCTGAACGCCCGGTTCCGGTGCCGGCCCAAGAACTCCTGAACCAGACCATTCCGAGAACGGAGCCTGTCATGGAGACCGTGTCCTACACGTCGCAGTGGACTGCGGCCGCCCGCGCCCTGGAGAGCGAGCGGAGCGACGCGCTGTTCAACGACCCGCTGGCCCGGGCGCTCGCCGCGCCGCGCGGTTTCGAGCTGCTCGACCACTACGGCGGCGGCGGCCTCGTCGAGTTCGTGGCCGTCCGCACCCGCTACCTCGACGACGCCATCAAGGATTCCGTGAAGAGCGGCATCCGGCAGGTCGTGCTGATCGCGGCCGGCATGGACACGCGTGCGTACCGGCTGAGCCTCCCGGACGACGTCACCGTGTTCGAGGTCGACCACCAGGCGCTGATCGACGAGAAGGAGAAGCGCCTCGCCCAGCTCGGCTCCCCGGCGCCCACCGTCAAGCTCCAGCGCGTCGGGGCGGACCTGGCGGGCGACTGGTCCGCCTCGCTGCGGGCCGCCGGCTTCGACCCCTCCCTGCCCACGCTGTGGATCCCCGAGGCCCTGCTGTTCTTCCTGACCGAGGAGCAGTCCGCCACGCTGATGCGCACCTTCGCGGCCAACTCCGCCCCCGGCAGCTGGGTGGCGGTGGACATCCTGAGCAGGACGCTGCTGCGCAGCCCCGCCACCCAGATCTTCCTGTCCTCCCTCAACGAGGACGGCATTCCCTGGCTCTTCGGGACCGACGAGCCCGAGGAGTTCATGGCCGGCACCGGCTGGACCGTACGGGAGCTCAAGGAGCCCGGCGAGCCCGGTGCGGGCGAGGGCCGCTGGCCCTACGCCGTGCAGCCCCGCGAGGTCAAGGGAGTGCCGCGCAACTGGCTGCTGCGCGCAGAACTCGCCTAGTCACGGCCCCGGCGCCGAGCGGCACAGCCCCCACGGGCTGTGCCGCTCAGGGGCGTTGTGCCGACGTCCGCCGCACAGACCAACCGCCAACCGCCAACCGCCAACCGCCAACCGAAGGGAACGTGCCATGACCGACAGTCGTCCCGTGACGACCACGGACAGCGGTATCCCGGTACCGAGCGACGAGTTCTCCCAGTCCGTGGGGGCCGACGGCCCGCTGCTGCTGCAGGACCACTACCTGATCCAGAAGCTCGCGCACTTCGACCGCGAGCGCGTGCCCGAGCGGGTCGTGCACGCCAAGGGCGGCGGCGCGTACGGAGTCCTGGAGATCACCGAGGACGTCAGCCAGTACACCAAGGCCGACGTCTTCCGCCGCGGCAAGCGCACGGACCTCTTCCTGCGCTTCTCGACGGTGGCCGGCGAGCTCGGCTTCGCGGACACGGCCCGCGACCCGCGCGGTTTCGCGGTGAAGCTGTACACCGAAGAGGGCAACTACGACATCGTCGGGAACAACACGCCGATCTTCTTCATCCGCGACCCGCAGAAGTTCCCGGACTTCATCCACTCGCAGAAGCGGCGCGCCGACAACCACCTGCACGACAACAACATGCAGTGGGACTTCTGGACGCTCTCGCCGGAGTCGGCGCACCAGGTCACGATCCTGATGTCCGACCGCGGCACCCCGTTCTCCTGGCGGCACATGAACGGCTACGGCAGCCACACGTTCCTGTGGTACAACGCCGTCCGCGAGAAGTTCTGGGTGAAGTACCACTTCAAGACGGACCAGGGCATCAGGAACTTCACCAACGACGAGGCGGCCGCCGCGGGCGCCGACGACCCGGACTTCCACATCCGGGACCTCCACCAGGCGATCAGGAAGGGCGACCACCCGACCTGGACCCTCCAGGTGCAGGTCATGCCCTTCGAGGACGCGGCGGACTACCGGTTCAACCCGTTCGACCTGACCAAGATCTGGCCGCACGAGGACTACCCGCCGATCGACATCGGCACCCTGACCCTCAACCGCAACCCGGAGAACTACTTCGCCGAGGTCGAGCAGGCCGCCTTCGAGCCGTCGAACCTGGTGCCGGGCGTGGCGCCCTCCCCGGACAAGATGCTGCAGGGACGGCTGTTCAGCTACCCCGACACCCACCGCTACCGGATCGGCGCGAACTACCTGCAACTGCCGGTCAACCGGCCGAAGAACGCGGTGCACTCCTACAACCGCGACGGGTCCATGCGGTACGGCAACCCGGGCGACCCCGTGTACGCGCCCAACAGCTTCGGCGGCCCGGTCGCCGACCCGATGCTGCTCGTCGGCGAGCACTACGAGGTCACCGGCGAGATCGTCCGCAGCGCCCACCGGCTCCACGCCGAGGACGACGACTTCGTCCAGGCGCGGGCCCTGTGGGAGAAGGTCATGACCGACACGGACCGCGCGCACCTGGTGACCAACATCGTCGCGCACGCCTCGGCGCCGGAGGTCACGGCGGAGACGAAGGAGCGCGTCGTCGACTACTGGCGCAGCGTCCACAAGGACCTGGGTCAGCAGGTCGCCAGGGGCCTGGGTGTCCAGGGGAAGTAACCACCAGCAGCGTCGCGAGGAGCAGACCATGAGTTCGGCCGAGACCGTCACCCTCCGGCGTCTCGCCTGGGCCGGCGTCGAAGTGGCGGCCGGGGACGTCCGGATCGTCATCGACGCCATCCGGAACACCGAGGACCTGGCGGGGTTCCAGGGCCAGCCGCGGCGGCCCCTGCCCAGCATCGACGCCGCGCCGGGGGTGCGGACCCACGCCTTCGTCACCCACCTCCACCCCGACCACTGCGACCGCAAGCTGCTCGCCGAGGTCGCCGCGAGCGACGGCGGCAGCGTGGGCTGCCACACGCCGATCGTGGACGTCCTGGGCGGGATGGGGGTGACGGCGGTGCCGCAGGAGATGGGCGAGCGGCGGAAGATCGGGCCGTTCACCACCATTCCCGTGGCGTCGCACGACTGGCGCGGCGACGACCAGGTCGCCTGGATCGTCGAGGCCCCCGGCCTGCGCGTCATCCACTTCGGCGACACCATCTGGCACGGCATGTGGTGGTCGATCGCGCGCGACTACGGCCCCTTCGACGTGGCGTTCCTTCCCATCGCCGGGGTGATGGCGCGCCGCGAGGGCCTCACCCCGACCAACCAGCCGGCCACGCTCACCCCGGAGCAGGCCGTCGAGGCGGCGGTGGTCCTCCAGGCGTCGACCGCCTGCGCGATCCACTACGACCTCTTCAACAACCCGCCCTACTACACCGAGCAGCACGACGTGCGCGGGCGCTTCCTGCGGGCCGCCCGGGCCAGGGGGATCCACGGCATCGCCCCCGGCGACGGCAAACCCGTGCCCCTCGCCACCGCCGCCTGACCCCAGTCCCAGCAGCCGTGCCCGCCCACCGGGCCCTCGTCCCGGCGCCCTCCGCCCCTGGCGCCGGCCGGAGGCGACGGCCCGGTGCGCGTACCCCCGGAAGGATCGTTCGTGACCCCACCCCCTGAATCGGAAACCGGGGTTTCCTCGCCCCGCGGAACGGCGGACGCGCCCCCCGCGGCCGCCGGGCCCGGTTCCGACCCCGGTTCCGGCCCCGGTTCCGTTCCCGCCCACGCCGCTCCGCGGAGCCGGCGCGTGCTCTGGTACGCGCTGGCGGTGCTGCTGGTCGGGATCAACATGCGGCCCGCCATCGTGGCGGTCTCCCCGCTGCTGGACGAGATCCGGCACGTCACCGGCCTGTCCAACGGCGGCGCCGGCGCGCTGTCGACGCTGCCGCTGATCTGCTTCGGCATCTTCGCTCCGCTCGCGCCCCGGCTGGCCCGCCGCTGGGGCATGGAGCGCACCCTGGTCGCGGTGCTGGCGGTGCTGCTGGCCGGCACCGCGGTACGCCTGGTCCCGTCGCTGTTCCCCCTGTTCGCCGGGACGTTCCTGGTCGGCACGGCGGTGGCCGTCGCGAACGTGGTCATCACCGCGCTGATCAAGCGGGACTTCCCGCAGCAGGTCGGGCTGATGTCCGGCCTGCACACCACCATGCTGGTGGGCGGCGGGGCGGTCACGGCCGCCGCGACCGTTCCGCTGCGCGACGCGCTGTCGCTGTCGTGGGCCGGCGGCCTGTCCGTGTGGGGCGTGCTGGCGCTCGCGGCGCTGGTGGTGTGGGCGCCGCGGCTGCGCCGGGGACGGGAGCAGCCTCGGGTCCCGGCGCAGGCGGGCGGTTCGATCTGGCGCAGCAGGCTGGCCTGGGCGGTCGCCCTGTTCTACGCGTTCCAGTCCTTGCTGTACTACACGGCGACCACCTGGCTGCCGTCGTTCTACATCGACCACGGCTACACCGAGGGCGGCGCCGGGGTGCTGCTGGCGGTCTGCATGGGCTCCGCCATGGTCACCTCGCTCCTGGTGCCGGTGTGGGCGCAGCGGTCCCGCCGGCAGAGCTACCTGGCGGTGGGCGGCACCGTCCTGTGCATGGCCGCCTTCGCCGGTCTGATCGCCGCACCGGTCGGGGCGGCGGTGCTGTGGGCGGTCCTGCTGGGGCTCGGGCTGGGGGCCGTGCTCTCCCTGGGCATCGCCTACATGTCGATGTGCGTCCGCAGCACGCACGACGCGGGCCTGCTGTCGGCGATGTCGCAGTGCGTGGGCTACCTGCTGGCGGCCGTGGGCCCGACCGCCTTCGGCGCCGCCCGCGACCTGACCGGGGCGTGGACCGCCGGGCTGATCGCTCTGGTGGTCCTGGCCGTGCCGATGGGGATCACCGGTGCGCTCGCCGGCCGCGGGGGCCACGTCGAACGGTAGGAGCCGAACGGCAGGAGTCGAAGAGCAGGAGCCGAACGGCGGAAAACAGCCGAACGGTGGAAAACAGCAGCAAACGGCAGGAGGGAGGGCCGCACGTGCCATTGGCCCTCCCCCGGAGGGACCCGAGAGGCCGCAGCTGAGCCAATGGCTCAGAGAAATCGGCCTCTGTTGAGCCAGCAGTCGATGTAATGGTCTGATGTGGGTGTCGATGGCGCTGCGGATCTCCGCGGCGCCTTTTTCATGTCGCATTCGGGCCGGCGTTCCGCCGGGCTGCTGTGCCGGGACGCCGAAGGGGCGGGAGCAGTGCTGAAGAGGGCGTTCATGGCACCGGATCCGGGCCTGGGCAGGCTGCGGGTCGCGCTCCGCGCCGTCCTGGGCGTGACCTTCGCGGTCACCGTGGTCCAGCTGTCCGGCCTGCCGCTGACCGCCTCCATCACCGGTGGGCTCGCGGCGCTGCTCGCGCTGTTCACCGTCGGCGACCCGACCGTGCGGCGCCAGGTGAACACGACCGCGCTGCTGCCGGTCGTGGGCTTCCCCGTGCTCGCTCTGGCGGCCGGGCTGCACGGGCTGCCGCTGGTGCGCGACGCGGCCTTCCTCGCCGTCGTCTTCTGCGGGGTCTACGCCCGCCGCTGGGGCCCGCGGGGCAACGCGCTCGGGATCTTCGGCTTCATGATGTTCTTCGCGACGCAGTTCCTGCACGCCGTCCCGGCCCAGCTGCCGCACCTGTACACGGCCATGGTCATGTCCCTGGCGGCCGCCGGCTCCGTCCGCTTCGGGTTCTGGTGCATCGAACGGCGCACCCCGCCGCCCGCGGGCCCGGCGCCCCTCGCCGGGCGCGGGCTGGCGCGCGTCACGACCCGGCAGGCCTTCCAGACCGCCTTCGCCTGCGGCCTGGCGCTCGCCGTGGGCCAGATGGTCTCCGACGAGCGCTGGTACTGGGCCGTCGGCACCGCCTGGTGGATCTTCGTCAACACCGCGTCGCGCGGCGAGACGCTCGTCCGGGGCTTCCGGCGGGTCCTGGGCACGCTGATGGGCATCGCCACCGGAATGGTCGTCGCCCTGCCCCTGCACGGGGCGCCCGCGCCCACCGCGGCCCTCGTCGCGGTGTGCGTCTTCGGCATCTTCTACACCGCCGCCGTCTCGTACACGTGGATGATGTTCGCCGTGACCGTGATGGCCGGTCTGCTCTACGGGCTCCTCGGGGTCCTGGACGCGGACCTGCTCACGCTCCGGCTGGCGCAGACCGGTGTGGGAGCCGCCGGTGCGGCGCTCGCCGTGCTCCTCGTACTGCCCGTGACCACCCACGCCACCACCGACGCCTGGATCCAGCGCGCCCTGCGCTGCGTGCACGCGTGCGCCGCCGAGGCCGCCGCGCGCCTTGCGGGCTCGGAGACCGCCGACCCCGCGCCCCGGGTGACCGAGCTGGAGCTGCTGCTCGGCCGGGTCCGCCTCTCCCTCGCTCCGCTCGTCCACCCGCTGAACCCCTTCCGCGCCCGCAAGGACAAGGCCCGCCGCGTGCTCGCGCTCCTCGACGACTGCGCCCGCGAAGTGCGGGGGCTGGCGTCCGTCGCCGCGGACCCGGAGGCCTCCCACGACGAACGGCTCGCCGCCGCCTGCCGGCACGTGGAAGCCGCGGTGGAAGCGCTCACCACACCGGGGAAGTCCCGCGACGCGGCGGTCGCCTCGGCGGCGGCGCCCGAGCACCTGCCGGCCGAGCCGGCCCTCGCCCACCTGCACGACCTGGAGAGGGCCCTGGCCGAACTGGCGGCGCCGCTGCGCAGCACCCGGCCCTCACCCCTGGTCGGCGCCTGACGGCCTGCGCAGCGGGCGCCCGGCCGGCGGTGCCGGATACCCGGTGACGACGGCCTCCTGCTCCCGTGCGCGGGCGCGGAGGCCGCTGCCGTAGCGGCGCAGGAGGAGCAGCGCGGTGGTGGCGAGGCCGGTGAGGAGGCCGAGCCAGATGCCGAGGGTGTCGAGGCCAGCCGCGTAGCCGAAGAGCCAGGCGGCGGGGAGGCCGACGGCCCAGTAGCCGACCAGGGTGATCCGGAAGCCGCTCCTGGTGTCGTCGAGCCCGCGCAGGAGGCCGACGCCGATGTTCTGCGCGCAGTCGAAGAACTGGAGCACGGCGACGACGAGCAGCAGCCGCGTCGCGATCGTCACGGCCCTGTCGTCGCCCGCGGCCCCGCCGTCCAGGAACGGGCGCAGCACCAGGCCGGGCAGGGTGACGTAGACGGCGGCGACGGCGGCCATGACGGCGGCCGCGCAGGCCAGCGCGGTGTTCTTGATGCGCAGGGCGGCGTGGACGCGGCCGAGGGCCAGTTCGCGGCTGACATTGATGGAGGCCGCATGGGAGAGCCCGACGGCGACCTGGAAGACGATGTAGACGAGCTGGTTGACGGCGGTGTGGGCGGCCAGGGCGGCGCTGCCGAAGGAGCCGGCCATCAGCGCGGTGACCGAGAAGAACCCGGCCTCGGATCCGTAGGTGGCGGCGATGGGGACGCCCAGGCGCACGAGCTCGCGCACGGTGGTGCGGTCGGCCGCGAACGCGTTGAGGCTGAGCAGCGGGGCGAGGGCCGGGTCCCTCCGCGCGGAGGCGTACAGGGCGAGGAAGGAGAGCAGGTAGACGGCGGAGGTGGCGACGCCGATGCCGGTCAGGCCCAGCTTCGGCAGGCCCCAGGTGCCGTGGATCAGGGCCCAGTCGAGGCCGGCGTTGACGGCGACGGAGGCGAGGGTGATCTGCAGCAGGGCCTGCGGGCGGCGCATGCCGACGGTGAACTGGCGGACCGCCTGGAACCACAGGCACGGCAGCAGGCCGGGGGCGAGGGCGGGCAGCATCGCCCGTACGCGGTCGGCGACGGCGGCCTCCTGGCCGAGCAGGGTGAGGGCCTGCCCGGCCAGGAGCATGAGGACGGCTCCGGCCAGTCCGGCGAGGGTGGCCACGGCCATGCTCGCGCGGACGATCCTGCGGACCTCGGCGTCGCTGCGCGCGGCGTCCCCGTCCGCGGTCTCGGCACGGGCGGCGGCGGCCGCGATCCGGTTGCCCACGGAGGTGACCAGGCCGACGCCCATGGTGCGGAGCTGGTTGAAGATGACGAGGGCCAGGCCGCCGGCCGCCAGGTCGCGGGTGCTCAGCAGGCCCATCATCACCGTGTCGGTGGTGGTCAGGGCCACCTGGGCGAGCTGGGTGAGGACGAGGGGGACGGCGAGGCCGGCCAGCGCCCGGCTGTCGCGGAGGAGGGTGGTCGGGTCCATGGGGGCGTCAGCCCTTGCGGAGTTTGGTGAGGGTCTCGTCGATCTCGCGCTCCAGAGCGGGATCGGTGAGGTTCCTGGCGTTCATCCACGCGTCGTCGAATACGGTGTCCATGTACTTCTCCCCGCCGTCGTTGACGAGGGCGACGATAGTGGTGCCCGGCGGCAGCGACGGCAGGCGCGACAGTGCCTCGTGGACGACGCCGCCTGCGGACCCGCCGATGAGGAGGCCGGTGCGGGCGACGGCGCGGGCCGTCGCGAAGGCCTCGACGTCGCCGACCTTGACGCCTTCGTCGATCAGGTCGAAGTCGACCAGCGCGCCGATCTCGGCGCCCTCGGGGGTGCCGGTGCCGGACTGGTAGTAGTCGTGGGCGGGGCCGCCGAAGGCGATCGACCCCTTGGGCTCGACGCCGACGGTCCGCACGCCGGGAACGAGCTTGCGCAGCTCGCGCGCGGTGCCGCACAGGGAGCCGCCGGTGCCGACGGCGCCGATGAGGACGTCGATGCGGCCGCCGAGGGCCTGGTGGAGCTCGTGGGCGACGGGGTGGTAGCCGACGCCGTTGCTGGGGTTGTTGTGCTGCTCGGTGAAGACGGTGTTGTCCCGGCCGCGTGCCATCTCCTCGGCGAGTTCCTCGCGCGCGGCGGTGGCCAGCTCCTCGGTGCCGTCGTCGACCACGTAGACGAGTTCCGTGCCGAGCGCCTTCATGGTGCGCAGCTTGTCGGAACAGGCGTGGTGGTCGACGACGGCGGTGAAGGCGTAGCCGCGTTCGGCGGCGACGACGGCGAGGCCGAGCCCGGTGTTGCCGGAGGTGGACTCGATGATGCGGCCGCCGGGGCGCAGCTCGCCGCGGGCCTCGGCGTCGAGGACCATCTGACGGGCCATGCGGATCTTGGCGGTGCCGGTGGGGTTGTACATCTCCAGCTTGAGGAGCAGCCGGCTGCCGTTGTCGGTGCGGCACAGCTCGAACAGCGGGGTGCGTCCGATGAGGTCGGAGATGCGGGAGACCACGGCGGGGCGCATCAGTGCCTCGTTCATGGAAAGGACTCCTGTGGCAGGTGGGGAGGGGAACCGGGGGGCGGGGAAGCAACCGGGGGCGGGGAAGCAACCGGAGACGGGAGGGGTTCAGTAGGCGGGGCGGCGGTCCAGGCGCCAGCGCGGCCGGCCGCCGCGCGTGGTGCCGTCTGCAGAGCCGCCCGGGGTGCCGTCCGCGGTGTCGTCCGTGGTGTCGATCACGACCTTGGGGGGCAGCGGCAGGTCGTGGAAGGGGGACTCGTTCGAATCCATCTGGTAGCCCGCCGTGTTGGGGTAGACCAGCAGATCGCCGACCGACGGGCGGACGGGGAAGGGGATCTTGCGCCAGGTGAGCAGGTCCGACTCCAGGCAGGTGGCACCGCCCACGCACGCGGGGTGGACCCCGATCGCCCCGGGCCCCCCGGTCCTCCGGGTCCCCCCGGCCAGGCCGGCCGGGGGGACGAGCACGGGATCGGGGAGGAATTCGCTGTTGAACCACTGCTCGGACAGGCTCAGGCTCGTGCCGTCGACGGTGAGGATCGCGTAACCGTCGCGGTCCTTGACGCCCTGGATGCGGAAGACGGAGGACCCGGCCCGGTCCAGCAGCGCGCGGCCGGGCTCCATCAGCAGGAGGGTGCCGGTCTCCCGGAGCCTGCTGCCGAGGCTGTCCCGGCCGCCCGCCGGGACGGCGGCCAGTACGGCGCGGAGGGCGCCGGCCCCGGCGACCGGCGAGTGGTAGGGATAGAAGTCGGCGGGGGTGAACCTTCTGTGCGCGTGGTAGTGCCCGGGTTGCTGCGTCGCGAGGAAGGAGTGCCAGTCGCCGGCCGCCGCGTAGTCGACGGCGAAGCCGCCGCCGATGCTGATCCGGTCGGCCTGCAGCCCCATCACGCGGGCCTTGAGGCAGAGGTCGACGAGCCGTCCGGCGAGGTCGGCGCGCGGCTGGACGGCGTATCCGGAGAGGTGGAAGCCGAAGCCTTCCATCCGGACGGCGTCGCCGGCCCGTGCGCAGTGCGCGAGGGCTTCTTCGAGCTCCGCCCCGTCCAGGCCGAAGCGGCTGCCGGGCTGAGCCGGGGGCAGGACGCGTAGCAGCAGCCGGGGCGGAGGGGCTCCGCCCGCCCGGGGCGCCGCGGTGAGGCGGTCGAGTTCGTCGAGGGAGTCGACCGCGATCAGGGCGCCCTGGAGGGCGGCCACGCGCAGCAGCTCCTCGCTCTTGGCCGGGCCGGTCACCACGATGTTCTCGCCGCGGACGCCGTGGCCCAGGGCCTCGCGGAGCTCGCCGGGGCTCGCGACGTCCACTCCGGCGCCCGCGGCGGCGCAGCGTTCGATCCATGCGGCGGCCTTGTTGGCCTTCTTCGCGTAGTACACGCGCCCGTCCACCGCGGCGTCGGCCAGCGCCGCGCGGAACGCGGCGAGGTTGGCGTCGAAGCGGTGCGGGAGCAGGAAGTGGAAGGGGCCGCCGAAGGCGTGGGCCAGCTCGTGGAGGAGGCCGCTGCCGAGGATCGCGTCCGTCGCGGGGTCGGGGTGCGCGGGCAGGGTGGGAGGGGGCGGGGGTGCGCCGTTCACCGCCACAGCGGCACCTGCGTTCCCAGGCCCTGAGCGAGGGCGAGCTGGGCGAAGCGGTGGCCGAGGGCGATGTCGGTGACGACCAGGCCGCTGTTGTAGGCGAAGATCCGCTCGGTCGGTGCGGTGCGGCCCGCCGCCGCGCCCGCGAGGACCGGGGGGAACTCGGTGTCGACGGCGGGGAGTTTGCCGTCGGCGTCGGCCATGTCGGTGCCGGTGACGTTCATCTGGGCCTCGCTGGTGGCCACGACGCGGTCGGCGCGGTGCAGCGTGGAGGGGGCCAGGCCGTGGCCGACCAGGATCCCCAGCGTTCCCGGCGCCAGGTCCTCGGCCTCGACGGCGGCGGGGGTGTGCGCGCCGGCCGTGGCCACGACGACGTCGGCGTCGCCCGCCGCGGCCCGGACGTCGGAGACGACCTCGACGTCGCGGTCGGGGAAGTGGGCGTGCAGCCGCGCCCGTACCGCCTCGATTCCCTCGGGGTGGGTACCGAAGAGCATCAGCCGGTCCAGGCCGGGCAGCGTGGTCAGCAGGAACGGCAGGGCCAGCCGGCCCTGGGTGCCGGTGCCGATGACCAGCGCGCTGCGGGACCCGGGGGCGGCGCACTCGCGGGCCAGCAGGGCGGAGACCGCCGGGGTGCGCAGGGAACCGATGCGGCTGCAGTCCATCATCGCGACGGGCAGGCCGGTGACGTCGTCGTAGAGGGTGAGGGTGGTGTAGTAGTGCTGCTCCTGGCGCCCCTTGTCCAGGCCGTGCTTGTACGAGGTCTTGACGGCGACGACGTCGCGGGAGCCGTCGCGGCCGAGCATGGCGTACGCGACCGAGTGGCCGTCGGCGGGCTTGACGGTGAGCTTGCGCGGGTTGTCCGAGAGGCCCGCGGCCAGGGTGCGGTAGGCGCCCTCGACCGTGCCGACGACATCGGCGAGGGAGATGTCGATGCCCGCGAGGTCACTGGTGGACAGCAGGCGCAGGGTGGTGTCGTCGGCGGGCGTGCCGGATATACAGGGGTCGGCGGCGGTACGGGTCATGTCTCGCTCCTCGTCTGCGGGTGTTTCCGGTCGGTGATCAGGTGACGATCAGTCGGCGGACAGGTGCTGATCAGGCGGCGTAAGCCTTGGTGACGGCCTGGCCGTAGCCGTGCTCGGCGGCCTCGGCCGGGGGCCGGCTGCCGCGCCCGGGGACGCGTACCGACGCGCGCTTGAGCCAGCGGTCGGTGCCGTCGTAGCGGGCCTTGAAGGGGACGCGGCCGTGCACGACGAGGTCGTTGTCGACGACGAGGACCTCGCCGGGGTCCAGGCTCACCGCGACCGAGACCCGGGCGAGTTCGGCCTCCAGCCGCTCGTAGGCGGCACGGTAGGCGGGGGTGGCCTTCTCCAGCGGGGTGTAGGCGGGGTCGAAGCGGAGGGTGAGGCCGTCCGCCGAGCGCCACAGGGTGGGCACGTCCGGCGGCTCCCCCGCGAAGCCCTGCGCTTCGAAGTAGGCGTCGTCGGGGAGGATGGGCAGTTCGGGGCGCGAGAGCGTGGCGATGTCGGCGTCCTCCAGCCGCACCTTGCGGATGCTCGCCGCGGTGGTGGCGATGTGGTCGTGGTTGCGCATGCAACCGAGCATCAGCAGGTGGGCGCGGCAGGGGTGGAAGGCGTCCTCGGTGTGCGGGCTGAGGAGGACGTCGCTGCTGGCGCCGGTCTGGGCCTGCTCGTGGCCGACGGCGGGGACGATGTTGTGCACGAACCGCCCGCCCTGCTGGCCCTTCCAGGCGATCGGGTTGCCCATGGCGGCGGCGAGCAGCAGCATCACGATGTCGTGGCCGGCCGCGCGGTCCCCGGCCTCGGCCCAGCTCGCGGGCGTGGGGCCGATGCGGGTGTCGTCGACGGTCAGGCCGCGCAGCACGAACAGGCCGTCGTCGGTGTCGACGGGGCGCAGGTGCTCGCGGATCGCCCCGCCGAGGTCCGCCGCCGACTCGGCGATCGTTGCCAGGAGTTCGGGGGACGTGGCGGACGTGCCGAAGGCGGCGAGGATCTCTCCGGCGGTGCGGTGGAGTTCGGCGGACGAGGCGGCGTCGAGCCGGCGTACGGGTGGGGCTCCCGTGCTCATGGCAAGGTCATCCGTTCCGTGTGCAGGGGCGGAGGAGAGGTTTCCGGGCATGCCCGGAAAGCGGCCGCAGGGCATGGCGGTGCGCGGACGGCTGCCTGTGGGGGGCGGCAACGTGTGGCGGAAATCCGGCTGTTGGCGTCAGCCAACGCCGAGAAACGTACCACCGAACTTAGGTTAGGCAAACCTTATTTAGAAGTAGTCCCACTCCTCCCGTTTCCGCCCAACTCGCATACCGTAAGCGGAGGTTGACGATGCTTCACCTTTCGCTTCATCATCCACGCAACATTGCGATCATGGCGAATATCAGGGTAGGCAAACCTAAGTAAGAACAACTGCAGCGGAACGGGGACGACGTGAACTGGACAAGGCGCCAGGCGCTGTGGGCCGGGGGAAGCATCGGCGCGGCGGCGCTGCTGACCGCCTGCGGCGGTGGCGAGAACGATGCGGCCTCCTCGCCGACGGACTCCGCAGGGACCCCCCGCAAGGGCGGAACGCTTCGCATAGGCGCGCTCGGCCGCGCCTCCGCCACCACCCGCGACCCGCACGGAACCCAGGGCAACGAAAGCGACTACCTCATCATCGCGCTCGTCTACGACACCCTCACCGCACCGGGCCTCAAGGACAACACGGTCGGCCGCCTCGCCTCCGGCTGGACGCCTTCGGCCGACCTGAAGACCTGGCGCTTCACCATCGCGAAGGGCGCCGCCTTCCACGACGGCTCCCCCGTCACCGCGGACGACGTCGTGTGGTCGCTGCGCAGACTGCGCAACACCCCCGCCGGAGCCGCCCGCCTGCCGGGCATCAAGGCGGAGAACATCACCGCCGGCGGCAAGGACACCGTCGTCCTCGTCTCCGACCAGCCCAACGCCGAACTCCCCCTGCTCACCCGCCTGTCGACGTTCGTTCTGAAGAAGGACACCCCCGACAAGCAGATCGCCGGGGCCCCGGGCACGGGCCCGTTCAAGCTCGACTGGTTCCGCAGCGGCAACGCCCGCCTGCTGCGCAACGACAAGTGGCACGGCGGGCCGGTCCACCTCGACGCCATCGAGGTGACCATGTTCGAAAGCCCCCAGGCCATGGCCAACGCCCTGCTGGGCGGCCAGATCGACGTCGCGTCCAACGTCGGCGCGGTCGCGGCCCGCAGCGCCGCCTCGCGCAAGGACATCCAGCTCGTGCGCCGCCCCAACGACATGGCGATGCCCATCGTCATGCGCGCCGCCGACGGCCCCTTCGCCGACGTCAGGGTCCGCGAGGCCATGAAGCTCGTCGTCGACCGCGAGGCCATGGTCAAACAGGTCCTCTCGGGCTACGGCACCGTCGCCAACGACATCCTGGGCACCGGCGACCCCGCCTACGCCAAGGACATCCCCCAGCGCGAGCGCGACCTCGACCGGGCCGGGAAACTGCTGGCGGAAGCGAAGTTCGACCTCTCCAAGACCTACGAGCTCATCACCACCGAGGACGTCCCCGGGCTCGCCGAGTCCGCGACGCTCTTCGCCGGCCAGGCCCGCGAGGCCGGCATCAAGATCAAGGTCGTCAAGCAGGAGTCGGGCGCCTTCTACGAGAAGACCTGGCTCAAGGGACAGCTCTACACCAACTACTGGGGCACCAACGACTCCGTGGTGTTCTTCGCCTCCAAGACCATGGTCACCGGCGCCGGGCAGAGCGAGGCCGGCTGGTCGGACCCGCAGTTCGACGCCACGTACCGCAAGGTCATCGGCACCGCCGACAAGAAGGCCCGCGCCACCGCCCTGCGCGAACTCCAGCAGATCGAGCACGACAAGTCCGGCTACCTGCTCTGGGGCATGGCCGACGGCATCGACCTGGCCGGGCCCAAGGTGCGCAACCTGCCCAAGCTCCCCGGTTACGGGCGGGTGCAGCTCGAGAGCGTCTGGCTGGAGCGTTGAGCCAGGCACCGGCAGAACGGGCCGGGGCCGCCGCACCGCCGGCGGCCCCGGCCCTGCACCGCGCCGCTACGGCGGCCGCCCGCATCGGCGTCGTGCTCGCCAAACGGGCCCTGATGCTGAGCGTGCTGCTCGCCGTCGTGTTCGCCGCCATCGAACTGCTGCCCGGCGACGCGGCCTCGGCCACGTCCGAACGCGGCGAGAGCGCCGCCGGCACCGCGGCCCGGCGGCACCTGCTGGGTCTGGACCGGCCGGTGTGGGAGCGGTTCCGGGACTGGATGACCGCCCTGCCCACCGGCGACCTGGGCACCTCCGCACGGGGCGAACGCGTCACCGGACTGCTCGCCGCCCCCTTCCCCAACACGCTCCTGCTCGGCGCCACCGCCTTCGCCCTCACCTTCGCCGCGGCACTCGCCCTCGGCTGCCGGGCCGCGCTGCGCCCCGGCGGCAAAGCCGACCGGATCATCGGCTTCACCTCGGGCATCGCCCTGGCCCTGCCCGAATTCGTCGTCTCCGTCGGCCTGCTGCTCGTCCTGTCCCTGTGGACCGGCTGGCTGCCCGCCGTCACGCTCACCGCCCCCGACGGCTCGCCCGCCTCCTGGACCATGCTCGTCATGCCCGTCCTGGCCCTCACCGTCCCGCAGGCCGGCTGGAACGCGCGGATCGTCCGCGGTGCGCTGGCCGACCAGGCGGGCGCACCGCACGTGATCGCCGCCCGGCTGGACGGCCTCTCCCCGCGCCGCGTACTGCTCCGCCACGCGCTGCCCGGCGCCTGGCCCGCCATCGCCACCGGCGCCGCCACCTCCACCGGCATGCTGCTGGGCGGAGCGGTCGTCGTGGAGACCCTCTTCAACTACCCCGGGCTCGGCACCGTCCTGTCCGGCGCCGTCGCCGACCGCGACACCCCGGTCATCGCCGGGGTCGTGGCCTGCACCGGCGCCGTCATCAGCCTCGTCCTGCTCGGCGCCGACCTCGTCCGAGCCCGCACCCTGGGAGCCCGCCCATGAGCTCCGCAGCCCTCGCCCCGTACCGCTCCCGCCGCCCCCCGGCCCGCGTCCTGCTCGCCGTGGCACCCGGTCTCCTGCTCACGCTGCTCGCCCTGACCGGACCCCTGTACGCCCCGCGGACGGAGGCCTCCCCCGTCACCGCGCCCTACGCCCCGCCCGGCCGGGACGCCCTCCTGGGCGGCGACCAGCTCGGCCGGGACGTGCTGAGCCGCATGCTGCACGGCGGCAGCGCCCTCATCGGCAGCGCGCTCGCCGTCGCCCTGCTCGTCACCGCTCTGGCCGCCGTGCTGGGCTGCTTCGCCGTCCTCACCCCGGCGCTGGGGCGGCTCGTCGAGCGCAGCGCCGACGTCGCCATTCTGCTGCCGCCCGTGCTGGGCATGATGCTGATCGCCCTGGCCTGGCCCGGCGGCGGGCGCCTCGCCGTCATGGCCGCCGCCACCGTGCTCGGCGTGCCGTACGCGGTGCGCGTGGTGGCGAGCGCGGCCGCGCCCGTCGCCGCGGCGGGCTTCGTCGAGGCGGCCACCGCGAGCGGCGAACGGCTGTGGCACCTCGCCCTGCGCGAGATCCTGCCCAACCTGCGGTCCACCGTCCTCGCCCTGTTCGGCCTGCGCTTCGTCGCCGCCGTCTACGTGATCTCCATGGCCGGCTTCCTGCAGCTCGGACCCCAGCCGCCGGCCGCCGACTGGGCGCTGATGATCCGTGAGAACGCCCCCGGCGCCCTCCTCAACCCCTGGGCCGTCGTCGCTCCCAGCATCGCCATCGGCCTCCTGGCCGTGAGCGTCAACCTCGCCGCCGACGCGCTCACGCCCGCGGCGCGGCGGGCGGGAGTGGGGGTGGGGGCGCGGTGACATGTGCGGAACCTTCACCCCGTCCCCATCCCTCACCTCACCCCCCACTCACCCTCTCGCCCGATCCTTCGCCCGTCCCGCAGAGGAAGGCTCCCCGGCCATGACCGACGGCCCGACCGCGGTGAGCGTCACCGACCTGGAGATAGGCATACCCGGCGGCCCCGCCTTGCTGGCCAAGACCAGTCTCGGCCTCCGGCGCGGCCGCATCACCGCCCTCACCGGCCCCTCCGGCTCCGGAAAGTCCACCCTGCTGCGCGCCGTCATCGGCGACCTGCCCGACGGCGCCCGCGTCTCGTCGGGAACGGTCGAGGTCCTCGGCCACGACGTCCTCGCCCTCTCCGCGGAACGGCTCAGGCACCTGCGGCGCCACCACGTCGCCTACGTCGGCCAGGACCCCGGCTCCGCGCTCGACCCCCGCATGCGGGTCCGCCGGCTCGTGGCCGAGACCGCCGCGGACCCCTCCCCCGAGGCCATACGGAACCTGCTCGCCGAGTGCCGCCTGCCGGTAGGCGACGGGCTGCCCGACCGCCGCCCGGGAGCCCTCTCCGGCGGGCAGCAGCGCAGGGTGGCCCTGGCCCGCGCCCTCGCCCGCCGCCCCGACGTCCTCCTGCTGGACGAGCCCACCGCAGGGCTCGACACCGCCTTGCGCGACGAGATCTCCGACCTCCTGTGCCGGCTCGCCACCACCCGGCACATCGCGGTCGTCCTCGCCTGCCACGACCCCGGACTCGTCGACCGCTGCGCCGACGACGTCGTCGACCTCGGCACGGCGGCGGCAGCGCGCCGGGCGGCGCGACCGGGCGGGACGGGGAGAGGACCGGCGGCGGAGGCGGGCCTCAGGACGTCTGCCGGCACACCGGGGAGCGCACCCGGGGAGGCAGGCGCGAAGTCGTCGGCGGAGGCGTCCGCAGGGACGTTCGCGGAGGCTCCCGTGGAGTCGTCCGCAGGGGCGCTGCCGCTGCCGCCCGCGGATCCGTCGGCGGCCGCTCCCGTCAGCGCGTCGCCTCCCCATGGCGACGCGCCCGCCGCCCTGCTGGCCGCCCGGGACGTCACCGTGGCGTTCACCCAGCAGGGACGGACGCACCGGGCCCTGGACGGAGCCGGTTTCTCGGCGGCCCCCGGCAGCTCCACCGGCATCATCGGCCCCTCCGGTTCCGGCAAGACCACCTTGCTGCGCGTACTCGCCGGGCTGCAGCAACCGGACGCCGGCGTCCTCTCCTTCGACGGGCGGCCCTTGCCCGCCGGGGCGCGCCGGCGCAGCCGCGCGCAGCAGCGCCGCATCCAGCTGATCCCCCAGAACCCGCTCGGGGCCCTCAACCCGGCCCGCACCGTGGGCGCCACGCTCGCCCGTCCCCTCCGCCTCCACCGGGCCGCGCCGAAGCCGGAGATCGCCGACCGGGTGGCCGGGCTCCTCCACGACGTCGGTCTGCCGGCCGACTTCGCCGGCCGCTACCCCCACGAGCTCTCCGGCGGGCAGCGCCAGCGCGTCTCCATCGCCCGCGCCCTGGCCCCCGGCCCGGACGTGCTGCTGTGCGACGAGGTCACGTCCGCCCTCGACCCCGGCACCGCGGCTGCCGTCATGGACCTCCTCACCCGGCTCAGGGCCGAGCGCCGGCTGACGCTCGTCGTCGTCAGCCACGAGCTCCACCTCGTCGCGGCCTGCACCGAGACCGTCCACGTCCTCGAAGGGGGCCGGGTCACCGGGACCGGACCGAGCGGGAACCTGCTCCGGGCGGGCAGCGCTCCTCCAATGGCTCAATGACAGAGCCTGCTGGAGGGCCATTGGTACAGTGACCGGCCGGGGACGCCGACCACGAGGAGGGCGCCGGCCATGGCCGTCGACGCACTGGACGCGAAGATCCTCCGGCTGCTCCTGGAGCAGCCCCGCACGAGCGTGCGCGAGTACGCGCGCGTGCTGGGCGTCGCCCGCGGCACGCTGCAGGCCAGGCTGGACCGGCTGGAGCGCGACGGCGTGATCACGGGCACGGGTCCGCGCCTGTCCGCCGCGGCGCTGGGCCATCCCGTGCTGGCGTTCGTGCACATCGAGGTCACCCAGGGGCACCTCGACACGGTCGCGGAGGCCCTCGCGGACGTCCCGGAGATCATCGAGGCGTTCTCGATCACCGGCGGCGGCGACCTGATGGCCCGGGTGGTCGCCCGGGACGCGGGGCACCTGGAGGACGTGATCCAGGTGCTGGTGCAGACGCCGGGGGTCGTGCGCACGCGCACGGAGATGGTGCTGCGCGAGCGGGTGCCGTACCGGGTCCTGCCTCTGGTGGACGCGGTGGGCAAGGCCGCCCAGCGGGGTGCGTGAGCCGGACCGCCCGCCGGGGCACGGCAACTGACTCGCCCCCAGGTTCTCCCCGTCGAGAAACCGGTGCGATTATCGGCTCACTCAGCAGTACAAGCGAGACGACTCGCTCATCTCGACACGCGAGAAACAGAGGCACACATGGAGCGATCCGGAAGACCGGTCCGCCGCTGGGGCGCGGCCGCGGTCGCATCGGCCGCGGCGTTCGCCGTCGTCCTCCCGGCGACGGGTGCGGAGGCCGCGAGCGGCCCGTCGGTCAGCGCGAAGGGCGCGTTCCTGCTCGACGGCAACCGCAACCGCCAGCTGTGGGGGAAGGACGCCGACACCAAGCGGCAGATGGCCAGCACCACCAAGGTCATGACCGCGGTGACCGTCCTGGACACCAAGGGCGTGGACCTCGGCAAGAAGGTCACCATCAAGCAGTCGTACCGCGACTACGTCGCCCGGAACGGCGCCAGCACCGCCGATCTGCGCACGGGCGACAAGATGACCGTACGTCAGCTGCTGTACGGCCTGATGCTGCCGTCGGGCTGTGACGCCGCCTATGCGCTCGCCGACACCTTCGGCAGCGGCAGTACCGAGGCCGCGCGCACGAAGTCGTTCATCGCCAAGATGAACAAGAAGGCCGCCGACCTGGGGATGAAGAACACCAAGTACGACTCGTTCGACGGCATATCGAGGGCCGGGGCCAACTACACGACCCCGCGCGACTCGGCGCAGCTGGCCCGGCACGCGCTGGGCAACAGCACCTTCAAGACGGTCGTCCGGACGACGGCGACCCGTCAGAAGGCGGCGAACGTCAACCGCACGTACTACTGGGACAACACCAACAAGCTGCTCGGCTCGTACAAGGGCGCGATCGGCATCAAGACCGGCACCGGCACGGCGGCCGGCGCCTGCCTGGTCTTCGCCGCCGAGCGCGACGGCCGCACGGTGGTCGGCGTCATCCTCAACGACGGCGCCAACCGCTACCCGGACGCGGTGAAGATGCTGGACTGGGCCTACCGGACCAAGACCAACGTGAAGCTGCGGCAGCTGCCGGAGTCGGCACAGCAGGACTGACGCCCCCCGGCGGGGCGCACGCGCCCCGGCGCGGCCCGGCGATGCTCGGCGCGGTCCGGCGCGGTCCGGGCGCAGCCGGGTGCTCAGCCGAGGAACGTCAGCCGCACCTGGCGGTCGGGGTTGTCCCTGTTGGTGTCGACCAGGCACACCGACTGCCAGGTACCCAGCTCCAGCCGTCCGCCGATGACAGGCAAGGTCGCGTGCGGGGGGACGAGGGCGGGCAGCACGTGGTCGCGCCCGTGGCCGCGGCTGCCGTGGCGGTGGCGCCAGCGGTCGTCCGCCGGCAGCAGGTCCTGGAGGGCGGACAGCAGGTCCTCGTCGCTGCCGGAGCCGGTCTCCAGTACGGCCACGCCGGCCGTGGCGTGCGGGACGAAGACGTTGAGCAGTCCGTCGCGGCCGGCGGCCGCCTCGCGCAGGAAGGCCTCGCATTCGTGGGTGAGGTCGTACACCGTCTCCGAGGAGCCGGTGGCGATGTCGAGGACGTGCGTGCGGAAGGTGCCATGGGTGTCTGCCATGGCTCCATTTTCGTACGCGCCCCGGGGAAGACCGGGAGGAGAGGGCAGGGAGGAGAGGGCCGGGAAGATACGGCCCGCCTCCCGCGTTAGTAGAATCATGAACAATCTTGTGGTGCGTGAGACCGGGGTCGTGGTGATCGGCGCGGGGCAGGCGGGCCTGTCCAGCGCCTACCACCTGCGCCGCGCGGGATACGAGCCGGACCGGGACTTCGTCGTCCTGGACCACTCCCCGCGCCCGGGCGGGGCCTGGCAGTTCCGCTGGCCGTCGCTCACCTACGGCAAGGTGCACGGGATGCACGCCCTGCCCGGCATGGAGCTGACGGAGGCCGACGGCTCACAGCCCTCGTCCGCGGTGATCGGCGGCTACTTCGCCGACTACGAGGGCGCCTTCGACCTGCGCGTACACCGCCCGGTCGACGTCCGCGCGGTACGGGAGGGGCAGGACGGACGGCTGGCGGTCGAGAGCTCCGAGGGGCTGTGGTCGGCCCGGGCCCTGATCAACGCGACCGGCACCTGGGACCGCCCCTTCTGGCCCCGCTACCCCGGCCAGGAGACCTTCCGCGGCCGCCAGCTGCACACGGCCCACTACCCCGGACCGCAGGAGTTCGCCGGGCAGCGCGTCGTCGTGGTCGGCGGCGGCACCTCCGCGGTGCAGCACCTGCTGGAGATCGCCGAGGTGGCGGCCGGGACGACCTGGGTGACGCGCCGGCCCCCGGTCTTCCGCGAGGCCCCGTTCGACCAGGAGTGGGGGCGCGCCGCGGTGGCCCGCGTCGAGGAGCGGGTCCGGCAGGGCCTGCCCCCGCAGAGCGTCGTCTCCGTGACCGGGCTGCCCATGACGGAGGCCATGGAGCGGGCGCGAGCCGCCGGCGTCCTGGCCCCGCGCCCCATGTTCGACCGCGTCACCCCCACCGGCGTGCAGTGGGCCGACGGCAGCACCGTCGACGCCGACGTCATCCTCTGGGCGACCGGCTTCCGGGCCGCCGTCGACCACCTGGCCCCTCTGAAGCTGCGCGAGCCCGGCGGCGGCATCCGCATGGAGGGCACACGCGCGGCGCGCGACCCCCGGGTGCACCTCGTCGGCTACGGGCCCTCCGCCAGCACCATCGGCGCGAACCGGGCGGGCCGCGCGGCCGTACGGGAGATCCGCGCCCTGCTCGGTTCTTCACAGCCGCGGGTCCCTGCGGCAGTATGAGGCTCCCCGGATGATCACGACGCGAGGAGGGGCGCATGCGCGTGGGGCTGTTCGTGACGTGCGTCAACGACACGCTCTACCCGCGGACCGGCCGGGCGGTCGTCACCCTCCTCGAACGGCTCGGCGTGCAGGTCGACTTCCCGGCCGGCCAGAGCTGCTGCGGCCAGCCCCTCTTCAACACCGGATACCGGCACCGCACCGAACCGCTGCTGCGCCGCTACGCGGCCGCCTTCCGTGACCACGACTACATCGTCACCCCCTCCGGCTCCTGCGCGGCCATGGTCCGCGACAGCTACCCCCGGATCGCCGCGAAGGCGGCCGCCGAGGGGCGCCCCGGGGCGGTCCCGGGAGCGGTGACAGAGGCTGCGGCCAGGACGTACGAACTGACGGAGTTCCTGGTCGACGTCCTCGGGGTGACCGATGTCGGCGCCTACTATCCGCACACCGTCACCTACCACCCCACCTGTCACGGGCTGCGGGTCCTCGGCCTCGGCGACCGGCCGCGGCGGCTCCTGGAGCATGTGGAGGGCCTGGACCTGCGCGAACTGCCGGGCGCGGAGGAGTGCTGCGGCTTCGGCGGCACCTTCGCCGTCAAGAACCCCGCCGTCTCCGCGGCGATGGGCGCCGACAAGGCCCGCGCCGTCACCTCGACCGGAGCCCGCGCCCTGTGCACGGTCGACAACTCCTGCCTCATGCACATCGGCGGGATCCTCGCCCGCGAGGGTTCACCGGTCACCCCCGTGCACATCGCCGAGATCCTGGCGGGCAGCAAGGTGAGCGATGCCGAGGAGGGCGATGACAACGCGGTCCCTGCAGGCGACGGGGCCGGCCGGGGAGCCGCCCGGTGACCGGCACCTACCTGGGGATGCCCTCCTTCCCGCGCGCCGCCGACGCCTCGACCCGTGACCACCGCCTGCGCGCCAACCTCCGGCGCGCCACCGGCACCATCCGCGCCAAACGCGACCGGGCCGTCGCGGAGCTGGACGACTGGGACCGGCTGCGGGCCGCCGGCGCCGCGGTCAAGGACCGGACGCTGCGCCACCTCGACCACTACCTCCTCCAGCTGGAGGAGTCGGTCACCCGGGCCGGCGGCACGGTCCACTGGGCGGCCGACGCCGCCGAGGCCAACCGCATCGTCACCGGCCTGGTCCTGGCCACCGGCGAACGCGAGGTGGTCAAGGTCAAGTCGATGGCCACACAGGAGATCGGCCTCAACGGAGCCCTCGCGGCGGCCGGTATCCGGGCGTACGAGACCGACCTCGCCGAACTGATCGTGCAGCTCGGCGACGACCTTCCCTCGCACATCCTGGTGCCCGCCATCCACCGCAACCGCGCCGAGATCCGCGACATCTTCCGCCGGCGGATGGCCGACTGGGGGCTCCCGGCTCCCGAAGCCCTGACAGACCGGCCCGCCGATCTCGCCGAGGCCGCGCGACTGCACCTGCGGGAGAAGTTCCTGCGGGCCAAGGTGGCCGTCTCCGGGGCCAACTTCGCAGTGGCGGAGACCGGGACGCTGGTCGTGGTCGAGTCCGAGGGCAACGGCCGCATGTGCCTCACCCTCCCCGAGACCCTGATCTCGGTGGTCGGGATCGAGAAGGTCGTGCCCACCTGGCGCGACCTGGAGATCTTCCTCCAGCTGCTGCCGCGCTCGTCGACGGCGGAGCGGATGAACCCGTACACCTCGATGTGGACGGGCACCACCGACGGCGACGGCCCCCGCGCCTTCCATCTGGTGCTGCTCGACAACGGCCGCACCGACACCCTCGCGGACGCGACCGGCCGCCAAGCCCTGCGCTGCATCCGCTGCTCGGCCTGCCTGAACGTCTGCCCCGTGTACGAGCGGGCCGGGGGCCACGCGTACGGATCGCCGTATCCGGGACCCATCGGGGCCGTCCTCACCCCCCAGCTCCGCGGCCTCGCCTCGCCCCTGGAGGAGTCGCTCCCGTACGCGTCCTCGCTGTGCGGCGCCTGTTTCGAGGCCTGCCCGGTGGCCATCGACATCCCCGAAATCCTCGTCCATCTACGGGAGAGGGTCGTGGAAGGGGGCACGGTGACACTGCGCGGCACCCGCACCGTCATCAAGCCGGCGAAGCGGCACGCCACCGAGCGCGCCGTGATGCGTGCCGCGGGCTGGGCCTTCGACCACCCCCGCGTGCTGCGCCGGGGCCAGCGGCTGCTGGCCCGGACCCGTGCGCTGCACCCCGGGCGGCTGCCGGGGCCGGGCCGCGCCTGGTCGGACACGCGCGACCTGCCGGAAGTGCCGGCCGAGTCCTTCCGCGACTGGTGGGCCCGCACCCGCGGCGGCCCCGGCCGGGAAGGAGAGCCGTCATGAGCAGCGGGCCGAGCCGCGCGTCGGGCAGGGAGTCGGGCAGGGAACGGATCCTGGGCCGGGTGCGGCGGGCGCTCGCCGACGTGCCTGCGTCGGAGCAGCCGGGGCATCATCCGGTCACGCGTGACTACGCCGCGCAGCACGGCGAGCGCACGCATGCCGCGACCATTGACCTTCTGGCGGAGAACCTGGCGGACTACCGCGCACGCGTCCACCGCACGGAAGCGGCCGGCCTGCCCGCGCTCCTCGCCCGCCTGCTCTCCGAACGCGGCGCCAGCCAGGTGGTCGTACCGCCCTCCCTTCCGGACGGCTGGCTCGCCTCCGCCCCGGTCCGACTCGTCCGCGACTCCCCCGCCCTGACGACCCGTGAACTGGATTCCATCGACAGTGTGGTGACGGGCTGCGCGCTGGCCGTCGCCGAGACCGGGACCGTCGTGCTCGATGCGGGCCCGGATCAGGGGAGCCGGCGCATCACCCTCGTGCCGGACCATCACCTCTGCGTGGTGCGGACCGACGACCAAGTGGTCTCCTCCGTGCCGCAGGCCCTCCGGCGGCTGGCCCCGGCACGCCCCCTGACCTGGATCTCGGGACCGTCGGCGACGAGCGACATCGAGCTGGAGCGGGTCGAGGGCGTGCACGGGCCGCGCACCCTGGAGGTGATCCTGGTGGCGGGCGATCCACGCGAGCCGTGAGCTGGTGTTCATGGCCGCGACACTATGCCGGGACCGGTGCCCGGTGCGCCGGACTGTCCACAACCCCGGTCATATGAACTGCCCGGTGGAAGGAGCCGAGTTGAAGCCGCCCCTGCACGACGTCACGGTCGTCGCCCTCGAACAGGCCGTGGCCGCGCCCTTCGCCACCCGGCAGCTCGCCGACCTCGGCGCCCGCGTCATCAAGATCGAACGGCCGGGGCGCGGGGACTTCGCCCGCGACTACGACCGCAGGACGAAAGGGCTCTCCGCCTATTTCGTGTGGGTCAACCGCGGGAAGGAGAGCGTCGTCCTCGACCTGAGGACCGGGGCCGACCGCGCGCTGCTCGACCGCCTCCTCGCCCGCGCCGACGTCTTCATCCAGAACCTGGGTCCCGGCGCGGCCGGGCGGCTGGGCCTGGGCTGCGAGGCGCTGCGCGCCCGGCATCCCCGGCTGATCACCTGCGACGTCTCCGGGTACGGCGCGGAGGGCCCGTACCGCGACAAGAAGGCGTACGACCTGCTCGTGCAGTGCGAGGCCGGGCTGGTCTCGCTCACCGGCCACCCCGGCGCCCCCGCCCGCCCCGGCATCTCCGTCGCCGACATAGCGGGCGGCATGTACGCCTACACGGGCATCCTCACCGCTCTCTACGAGCGCGAACGCACCGGCGAGGGCACGGCGCTGTCCGTCTCCCTCTTCGACGCGCTCGCGGAGTGGATGGGGCAGCCGTACTTCGCGGAGGCCTACGGCGGCGCCCCGCTGACCCGCAGCGGCGCACGGCACCCGTCCATTTCCCCCTACGGCCACTACCACTGCGGCGACGGCGGCCAGGTGTTCCTGAGCGTGCAGAACGACCGGGAGTGGGTGGCGCTGTGCGAACGCGTGCTGCGGCGGCCCGACCTGATCCGCGATTCCCGTTTCGCGGACAATCCCCTGCGCCGGGCTCACGACGAGGAGCTCACCGCCGTCATCGAGGAGCAGTTCGCCGCCCACACCGCGGACGGTGCGGGGGCCCTGCTCGACGGAGCCGGCATCGCGAACGCCCGGCTGCGGACGGTGGCCGAGTTCACCGACCATCCGCAGCTCGCGGCGCGCGACCGGTGGCGCGAGTTCGGCTCCCCCGCCGGTCCGCTGCGCGGGCTGCTCCCGCCGGTGGAGGTGCGAGGGCGGGAGGCGGCCATGGGAGCGGTACCGGCGCTGGGCGAGCACACGGACGCCGTCCGTGCGGAGTTCGCCGAACAGGAGCCCGCTGCCGGGGGCCCCTCAGGGCCCGGGGCGGATCAGCTGCCGGCAGGCTGAACGGAGCGGTCGAGCGGCCGTTTCGCCGTCTCCGGAAGGATCACGTAGACGCACGCGGACACCAGGCAGAGCCCCGCGACGTACCAGGGGAACGCGCCCGGGTGGCCCGAGTCCTTGAACCAGGTGCCGAGGTAGGGAGCCGTGCCGCCGAAGAGCGCCACGGTCAGTGAGTACGGGAAGCCGATCCCCGCGGCCCGTACGCGCGCGGGGAACACCTCGGCGTTCACGGCGGCCGCGATGGAGGTGTAGCCGGTGAGCAGCACCATGCCGGCGCACTGCACCAGCAGCAGGGAGGCGAAGGAGCTGCCGACCGCGTGCAGGAGGGGGACGGCCAGGGCGGCGAACCCCACCGCGAAGCCGATCAGCAGCGGTTTGCGGCCGATGCGGTCGGACAGCAGCCCGCCGAGGGGCTGCAGCGCCGCGAAGAAGGCCAGCGAGATCGTGCCGACGGCGAGCGCGTCGCCCTTGTCGAATCCGGCGTTCATCTGGGCGTAGGTCGGCAGGTAGGTGGTCCACGTGTAGTAGGCGAGGGTGCCGCCGGCGGTGATGCCGCAGATCAGGAGGGACTCGCGGGGGTGCCGTCGCACGGCTTCGAAGAGCGCCGGCCGCGCGGCCTCCTTCCCCGGTACGTCGTGCGTCTCCTCGGCGCCCTGCCGGATCCAGAATCCCGCCAGGCTGATGACCGCGCCGATGAGGAACGGCACGCGCCACCCCCAGTCGCCCATCTGTCCCTCGGTGAGGAGGTGGGCGAGGAGCGCCGCGATGCCCGAGGCGAGGAGCTGGCCGATGGTCGTGGACACGTACTGGAAGCTGGAGAACAGCCCTCTGCGGCCCGGGCCCGCGGACTCCACGAGGAACGTCGTGGAGGCGGCGAACTCCCCTCCGACCGAAAGCCCCTGGATCAGCCGGGCGACCACGAGGACCACGGGGGCGAGGACGCCGGTGGCGGCGTAGGTCGGGGTGAGCGCGAGCAGCAGGCTGCCGGCGCCCATGAGCAGGATGGTGACCGTGAGGGCGGCCCGCCGGCCGCGCCGGTCGGCGACCGCGCCCATGAGCAGGCCGCCGACCGGGCGCATGAAGAAGCCGACCGCGAAGACGGCGAAGGTCGAGAGCAGGGGCACGAGGGAGTTGCCGGAGCCCTTGGGGAAGATCTGGTCGGCGAAGTAGACCGCCAGGAACGAATAGGCGTACCAGTCGTACCACTCCGCCGCGTTGCCCACGGACGCCGCGGCGAGCTGCCGCAGCGAAGAACGGGGCGGCGGCGCGGGGGCGTTCGTGGCTCGGAGGTCGCCGGTGTCGGCGCCGGTGCCGGTATCGCCGCCGGCGGACAGGGGCTCGGATCGCTTCATGATCCCTTGGATCCCCCGGGCAACCCTCCCGCACACCCGTGCGAGGACTCTCGGTCCGGCGCGGCCTACCCGGTCACGGCATCGGCGGTCGCACGGCCGGCGTCCCTGCGCACGAGCGCGGCGTAGTGCCCGTCCTCCGCGAGGAGTTCCTCATGGGTGCCCTGTTCGGTGACGCGCCCGCGGTCGAGGACGACGATCCGGTCGGCGTTGCGGACGGTCGAGAGGCGGTGGGCGATGGTGATGGTCGTCCGCCCGGCGGAGAGGGCGTCGATGGCCTCCTGGACGGCGTGCTCGGTGCGGGTGTCCAGGGCGCTGGTCGCCTCGTCCAGGATCAGCACCGGCGGGTCGCGCAGGATCGTACGGGCGATGGCCAGGCGCTGCTTCTCGCCGCCGGAGAAGCGGTAGCCCCGCTCGCCGACGAGGGTGTCGTACCCGTCGGGGAGGGCGGCGATGTGGTCGTGGATCTGTGCGGCGCGAGCCGCCGATCTGATCTCCTCGTCCGTCGCGTCGGGCTTGGCGAACCGGAGGTTGTCCGCGACGGAGGCGTGGAACAGATAGGTCTCCTGGGAGACCACGCCGACCGCCCGGGCCAGGGTGTCGAAGCCGAGGTCGCGGACGTCGACGCCGTCGAGCAGGACGCGGCCGCCGGTGACGTCGTAGAGGCGGGGGACGAGATAGCTGAGCGTGCTCTTGCCGGAGCCGGTCGCCCCGACGACGGCGAGGCTGCTGCCGGCCGGCACGGTGAGGTCGATCCCGCTGAGCGTGGGGGCCGAGGGCTCGCGCGAGCCCGGGGCGTCGTAGGAGAAGGTGACCTTCTCGAAGCGCACTTCGCCCCGCACCTTCTCCAGCCGTACCGGCTTCTCCGGCTCGGCGATGTCCACCGGGAGGTCGAGGTATTCGAAGATCCGCTGGAAGAGCGCGAGGGAGGTCTGCATCTGCACACCCGTGGACAGCAGGCTGACCGCGGGCCGGAACATGCCCTGCTGCAGGGAGACGAAGGCCACCAGGGTGCCGATGGAGATGCCCGGACCGCCGGTCTGCAGGGCGATGCCCGCGGCCCAGTAGATGACGGCGGGCATCGCCGCCATGACGACGCCGATGGTGGACATCCGCCAGCGCCCGGCCATGCTCGCCCGCACTTCGAGGCCGACGAGCCGCTCGGACTCCGTGGCGAAGGCCCGGGTCAGGGAGTCGGCCCGGCCCATCGTGCGGCCGAGGAGGATGCCGCTGACGGAGAGCGACTCGGTGACCATGGCGGCCATGACCGCCATCTGCTTCTGCCGCTGCGAGGTGATGTTCTTGCGCTCGCGGCCGACGCGGCGGCTGATGGCCACGAACACCGGCAGCAGGAGCAGCGAGACGACGGTCAGCCGCCAGTCGAGGGCGAGCATCGCGACCACGGTGGCGACGACGCTGGTGAGGTTGGAGACGAGCGACGTGGCCGTGGAGGTGACGGTGGCCTGCATTCCGCCGATGTCGTTGGCGATGCGGGACTGCACCTCGCCGGTGCGGGTGCGGGTGAAGAAAGCGAGCGGCATCCGCTGGAGCCGGTCGTAGACGGCGGCGCGCAGGTCGTGCATGACGCGCTGGCCCACCGTCGTGGAGAGCAGGGTCTGCACGACGCCGAAGACGCTGTTCACGACGGCGGCGGCGATCATCCCGAGCGCGAGGAGGCTCAGCAGCCCCGTGCGCCCCTGGGGGATCGCGGTGTCGAGGATCTCGCGCAGCAGGAAGGGCGAGGCGACGGAGACGAGCGAGGAGGCGGCGACGAGCAGGCCGACGAGGGCGAGCGTGCCTCGGTAGGGGCGGAACAGCCGGAGGATGCGCCGCACCTGGGCGGGCTGCTCCGGATCGGCGGGCGGCGGGGTCCAGTTCTCTTCGTCGTGACGCATGGGCTCCTGGTTTTCAGAGGTGGCTGATTCACAGGCACGATGGCCGGTCACCGAGCTTAGCTCACTGTTACCTAAGCTCACAATGAATTCGGTCCTGGTAACCTCTGATCATGACCGCCCCCGACACCTCCGGACAGCTCGCCGAGCAGTTGCTGCGGCTCACCCGCAGGCTCCACCGGGCCCAGAAGCGCTATCTGGACCCGGTCGGGATCACCCCTGCCCAGTCACGGCTGCTGCGCACCGTCGCGCACTGCGACCATCCGCCGCGGATGGCGGATCTCGCGCAGCGCCTGGAGGTCGTGCCGCGGGCCGTGACCACCCTCGTCGACGCCCTGGAGGTGGGCGGCTCGGTGCGCCGGGTGCCGGATCCGTCCAACCGGCGGGTCATCCGCATCGAGCTGACCGACGAGGGACGCAGGATCCTGAGGAAGCTCAGGGAGGCCCGGCGGGCGGCCGTGGAGGACGTCCTCGCGCCCCTCTCGGCGGAGCAGCGCGGCCAGCTCGGCAGTCTGCTGGACGAACTGATGGCGGGCCCGGGCCCCGCCTGCTGAAGGCGCGGCCCGGCACGCTCCCGCCGGAAGGGTCAGCAGGAGCGCCTGTCCTCCGTCAGCTCCCCCTGAGCCGTGGCCAGGGTCCGGTCGTAGCAGGTCCCCGGGCCGAGGAGGCGGTAGCGCTCACGCGAGATGCCGGTGGCGTGCCGCTGGTCCCTGGGGACGTTCTGGTTGTACGCCGCGTCGCCGGTGTAGGTGTCGTCCATCAGCGACCAGCCGAGCCGCTTGCCGGCGCGCAGGGTGACGCTGTCGGAGCGGTCGCCCATCCTCATCACGGTCCGCAGCCGGTCGCCCGTGCCGATGCTGATCTCGCCGTCCATGCTGTAGACCCGGTGGGCACGGGTCGTCGTGGCGGGTCCGTGGCCGGCCACCTTGACGCTCTCGTCGTCGGTCCAGCGAGCCTGGAGGGCGTCCTTCGACTCGCCGTCGGTCCAGCCGTGAGCGGACGCCGCGGCCACCGTGCGGGAGACGGTGGTGGTCACCCTTCCATGCGAGGTGTCGACGTAGCCGGAGACCGTCAGGGAGTGCCCGCCGTCCGCCTTCAGCCAGTGCTCCTTGCCCGGTTCGTAGGCGACCGTGTTGGTGGGTGCACCCGCCTCGTGCGTGGTGAGGGCCCCGGTGACGTGAGTCGCCCCGGCGTCCTGCCAGACCAGGATGTTCGTCGGCGTGCTCCAGCCACTCTGCCCCTCCGGCACACCGGCGACCGAGATGGTGACCCGGTGCGCCTTCCCGTCGTTCAGCTGCCCCGCGAAGGGCGTCAGGTCGTACTCCACCGGCCGGACGTCGAAGGCCCGCGGGCCCGGAATGACGTACCACAGGAAGGGGTTGGACCAGCCGCCCGTCCACACGGTGGGGAAGGGCGCGGCGATCCCGGCGAGCTTGCCGTCCACGGAGACCTGGACCTCGCGGTACGGGCCGTCCTTGGCCTTGCACGAGTACGGCGCCGCGTCCGGCACGGTCAGGTACCAGAACTCCTCGCAGCCACCGCCCGAGCCGGTCGCGTACACCTCGGCCACGATCCGCTCGCTGTTGCGCGGAGTGGTCAACAGCCCCTCATAGGACGTACCCGTGGTGTGCGCGCCGTCCAGGGTGAGCACCTTGTCCGGCGTACGCGCCGCCCCGGCCCGTCCCTCGGCTGCGTAGAAGGTCAGCGTCGCCTTGACCTTGATGACGCCCGTGTAGGTCTCGTTCACCAGGTTGCCGATGAGCATCTCGACGGGCTGCTTGTCCCGGAAGGCGGCCGCGTAGCGGGTGACGTCCTTCTCGACGCGCCAGGTGATGCCCTCGGGCGAGGGTTCCGGGGTGGAGGTGCGCAGGATCTCCACCCCGCCGACCTGCAGATAGCCCAGGCGGTCGTACTGCCGTCCGGCGACGGCCCCGTCGAGCCGCAGGACGACCTTGTTCCAGCGGTCGCCGCAGCCCTTGGGCGGCAGGTAGGTGCTCCTGTAGGGCGTGTAGTCGCGGAACTCGGTGTCCGCGACCGTGACCGTGCAGGCCTTGGTGCCGGGCGTGGCCACCGGCGGGCCGGCGGTGATCGGGTCGTGCCAGTCGGTGCCGAACTCGGTCGGCGGGCCCGCGGCCACGGCGGGGCCCATGCCCAGCACCAGACCGGTGGTCGCGGCGCACAGCGCGAGCAACAGTCGTCTCATGGCGCAGGAGTGAAGCGGTTCGTACTCCAGTGCGCCAGAGCCCCTTTGGCCTGATCCGTCGCGGGAGTGCGAAAACCGGTTGAATGCTGCACTCCAGTGGCGCGAACCTTTCACAACTCCTGCCGACTCGCCCGCACCCCTGGGATGACATGCAGATCCGCGACCTTCCGTATACCGATCCCGGCCGGCCCGACACCAGGTCGGGACCGCGATTACTGCTCTGGCTCGGGCGGCACCAGCTGGCGGGCCAGGCGAAGGCCATGGCGTGGGGCGTGGTGCACATGGCCGCCGTGGCCGCACTGCCGGTGGCCCTCGGCATCGCCGTCCAGGCCGTGGTCGACCGCTCCGGCGCCCGGCTCGCGCTGGCGGGCGGGCTGATGGTGCTGCTGGGCGGCCTCGTGGCGCTGGGCGACACGATGCTGCACCGCACGGCCGTCACCAACTGGATCACGGCCGCGGCGCGCGTGCAGCAGCTCCTGGCCCGCAAGACGGCCGAGTTGGGTGCCACCCTGACCCGTCAGGTCGCGGCCGGCGAGGTCGTCGCGGTGTCGACGGGCGACGTCGAGAAAATCGGCTGGTTCGTGGAGGCGCTGTCGCGCTTCGGCTCCGCGCTGTTCACGACGCTGTCGGTGTGCACGGCCCTGGTGGTCTACCAGCCGGCCCTGGGCACGGTCATCGCGCTGGCCGTTCCCGCCCTGGTCCTGGCCGTGCTGCCCCTGCTGCCGCCCGCGACGAGACGGGCCGACGAGCAGCGCGACAAGGCGGGGTACGCCACGGAGCTGGCCTCGGACACCGTGGCCGGACTGCGCGTGCTGCGCGGCATCGGCGGTGAGGAGCTGTTCCTGGACCGCTACCGGCGCGCCTCCCAGGAGGTGCGCCGTGCTGCCGTCCGCAGTGCCCGGATGTGGGCGCTGATCGCGGCGGTCCAGGTGCTGCTGCCCGGGCTGCTGCTGATCGCGGTGGTCGGTTACGGGGTCGGGCTGGTCGAGGACGGCCGGGTGGGCGTCGGCGAACTGGTCACCGTCTACGGCCTGGTCACCTTCCTCCTCTTCCCTCTCAGGGTGTTCGAAGAGATCGCCATGGCCTATTCCTTCTCCCGGCCGTCCGCGGAGCGCGCGGCCCGTGTGCTGTCGCTGGGGCGTACCGCACGGGGCGGGGAGGGTGAAGGTCCCGCGGAGGTGCCGGCAGGCGACCTGTACGACCCGGAGAGCGGGTTGTCGGCACCGGCGGGCCGGCTGACCGCGGTGGTGTGCGGCGACCCGGACGCGGCCGGCCGGCTGGCCGACCGGCTGGGCGGGCACGCCGCGGCGGGGACCGAGGGAGTGCCCTCGGCGCTGCTGGGCGGTGTCGCGCTGGACGGGCTGCCGCTGGAGACGGCCCGCACCGCGGTGCTCGTCCAGGACAAGGACCCGGTGCTGCTGTCCGGGACGCTCGCCGAGCTGCTGGACGTGCCGGCCTCCGGGGCCGTCCCGGCCGAGGCCGCGCTGGCGGCGGCACAGTGCGGTGACGTGCTGACCGCTCTCGCGCAGGCCTCCCCGGAGGATTCCCGGGACCCCATGCGGACGCGCATCACCGAGCGCGGGCGCTCCCTGTCGGGAGGACAGCGGCAGCGGCTGGCACTGGCCAGGTCGCTGGTGACCGACCCGCAGGTACTGGTGCTCGACGAGCCGACGTCGGCGGTCGACTCGCACACCGAGGCCCGGATCGCCGACGGCCTGCGGGCGCTGCGGCAGGACCGTACGACGGTGGTGTTCTCCTCCAGCCCGCTGCTGCTCGACCGGGCGGACCGCGTGGTGTTCGTCCAGGAGGGCCGCGCGGTGGCGACCGGAACGCACCGCGGACTCCTGCGGGACGACCCCGCGTACCGCGCCGTGGTCACACGGGAGACGGACCCCGTCGCGCGCCCCGCGAACGAACTGGACGCGGAGCTCACCGAGCTCGGCGAGAGCGAACAGATCGAGGAGTCGGCATGATCGGCGTGGCACCACCGGCGCACGACCCCGCGGCGCCGGAATCGGCGACCACCCTCCCGGTCGCCGCGCCCGCGACCGTCCGGGCGTATGTGCGCACGCTGCTCCGCAGGCACCGCAGGGCGTTCGCCGTGCTGGTGGCGGTGAACGCCGTCGCCGTGACCGCCTCGATGGTGGGTCCCTACCTGCTGGGCGGCATGGTCGAGGACCTGGCGGCCGGTGCGCGGGAGGTTCATCTGGGGCGCACGCTCTCGCTGTTCGCCGTCGCGCTCGCCGTGCAGACCGTGTTCGTGCACATGGTGCGGCTGCGCGGGTCGGTGCTCGGCGAGGAGATCCTGGCGGACCTGCGCGAGGACTTCCTCGTGCGGTCGGTGGGGCTGCCGCCGGGCGTCCTGGAGCGGGCCGGCACCGGCGACCTGCTGTCGCGGATCACCACCGACATCGACCGGCTGGCCAATGCCATGCGCGAGGCCGTGCCCCAGCTGGCGATCGGCTTCGTGTGGGCGGCGCTGCTGCTGGGGGCGGTGACGGTGACCGCGCCGCCGCTCGCGCTGTGCGTGCTGGTCGCGGTGCCGGTCCTCGTCATCGGCTGCCGCTGGTACTTCCGCCGGGCGCCGGGCGCCTACCGTTCGGAGGCCGCGGGGTACGCGGCGGTCGCCGCGTCGCTCACGGAGACCGTCGACGCGGGGCGGACCGTCGAGGCGCACCGGCTGGGCGAGCGCCGCGTGGCGCTCTCCGACCACCGGATCGCCTCCTGGACCCAGTGGGAGCGGTACACCCTGTGGCTGCGCTCGGTCCTCTTCCCCGTGATCAACGTGACCCACTCGCTGGTCTTCGGCTCCGTGCTGATCATCGGTGGTGTCTTCGTGCTCCAGGGCTGGGTCTCCGTGGGGCAGCTGACGACCGGCGCGCTGTTCGCGCAGATGCTCGTCGAGCCGGTCGGCCTGATCCTGCGCTGGTACGACGAGCTCCAGATCGCGCAGGTCTCCCTCGCCCGGCTGGTGGGGGTCCGCGAGATCGGCGCGGACGGAGCGGACAGCGGCGCGGAGCCCGAGGGCCGGGAGGTGCGGGCCGACGAGGTGCGGTTCGGCTACCTGGAGGGCAACGACGTCCTGCACGGCGTCTCCCTGGCGGTCCGGCCGGGGAGCCGGGTGGCGCTGGTCGGGCCGTCCGGCGCGGGAAAGTCGACGCTGGGCCGGCTGCTGGCCGGGATCTACGCACCGCGCTCGGGCGCGGTGACGCTCGGCGGCGCGGAGCTCGCGCGGATGCCGGCGGAACGGGTGCGCCGCCACGTGGCCCTGGTCAACCAGGAGCACCACGTCTTCGTCGGGTCCCTGCGCGACAACCTGCTGCTGGCACGGACGGCGGCCGAGGACGGCGAGCTGTGGTCGGCCCTGGCGGCGGTGGACGCCGACGGCTGGGCGCGTGCGCTCGACGCCGGGCTGGACACGGAGGTGGGATCGGGCGGGCTCGCCCTCACCCCGGCCCAGGCCCAGCAGATCGCGCTGGCCCGGCTCGTCCTGGCGGATCCGCACACGCTGGTGCTGGACGAGGCGACCTCGCTGCTGGACCCGCGCGCGGCCCGGCACCTGGAGCGCTCGCTGGCGACGGTGCTGGAGGGACGCACCGTGGTGGCCATCGCGCACCGGCTGCACACCGCCCACGACGCGGACGTGATCGCGGTGGCGGAGGACGGCCGGATCTCCGAGCTGGGCAGCCACGACGAGCTGGTCGCGGCGGGCGGTACCTACGCGGCGCTGTGGCGCTCCTGGCACCGCTAGCCGTAGCGGGCGGGCGTGGGTCTAGGCTCCGCGATTCCGTGAGCAATTCCGCGTGATCACGAGCACCGATCGAGCATTTCCGCGTGATCATGAGCAGTGATTACGTTCAGTAGCTGTCAGTTGTCGGTTGTTTGCGGTCTTCCGGCTTGGACGGCACGGGTCCTTCGTACCGTTCCAGCATGGCGGCAGAGCGCCCGAGCAAGGGCCGTACCAAGCACACGAGCCCCACGGCGTCTATCCGGTACATGGACGGGTCGACTCGCGACGTCCCGCTCGCACAGCTGCGGTTGAGGGACTTCTCCGAGTCGGAGCCGTGGCGCCGGGTTCGCTCGATACATGGCATGAAGCACTACTCGGGTGACTACGCCTCCGCCACGACGGGCGGTCAGGTCGTATATGAGAGCCGCCTGGAGCTGGCCCGTCTGCTGCTTGCCGACTTCGACCCGTCGGTGTGCCGCATCTTCGCCCAGCCGTGCCGCATGGTGACGCGCATCGACGGCAGGGTACGGAGCCACGTGCCGGACTTCCTCCTGGTGATGCGGTCGGGGACGGTGCGTGTCGTCAACGTGAAGCCAGCCTCGCGTCTGCAGGACCCCACGGTCATACAGGCGCTGGCCTGGCCGGGAGAGCTGATCGAGCGGCACGGCTGGGAGTACGAGATCTGGTCGGGTGCAGCGCCGACGCTCCTGGAGAACGTCAGGTTCCTGGCCGGATATCGGCACCCCGGAGTCTTGCCCGACGACGAGGTCGAGCGGGCGTGGCGGAAGATCGTCGACGGCGAGGAGATGGCCGTCGCTGAGCGGCGTCTGGCGGGCAACCGGAAGCCTGAGGAAGCCCGTCCTGCGCTGATGGCCTTGCTGTGGGCGGGGCGGCTGACCACGGATCTGACGTCCCGCCCGTTGTCGGGTGAGAGTGTGCTGCGGAGGCGTGGATGACCGAGTGGACGACGGTGCTGCGGCCGGGTCTACCGATCGGCTTCGACGGTGAGCAGTTCACCGTCGCGGAGATCGAGGGCCGGCGAATTCTCCTGCGGCAGGCCGCGCTGGCCGGACCTCCGAAGTTGCGGCAGGTCGACATCTCCGTACTGCTCTCGCATCCCACCACCGAGATCCTGGCGCCGGCCCCGGAGGCGGACACGGCCGCCGCGGCTGTGCTCAGTGGCCTGGCCGACGAGGAGGACGATGAGCTGACGCTGAAGGTCCGGCACATCCAGGAGGTCCTCACCGGGTACCGGCTCGGCGACGCTGCGCTTGCCCTGGAGGGAGAGCCGCGTGCGGACTTCGCACCGGGAGTGCCGATGCTGCACCGCTATGCAGTCAAGGCGGCCGAGCTCGGCGTCGGGGCCAGCACGATCCGCCGGTGGACGGCGGCACTGAAGAAGTCGGGCCCGGCCGGTCTCGTGCCGGACCGTCCCGTACGCAGTGCGGTGGAGCGGGCGGACCCCCGCTGGGTGGACATGGCCGAGGAGGTCTTGAAGGCGCACGTCAAAGCGAGCCGTCCGGTGCGCGGGCTGATCCTGACCGAGATCGAGGAACGGCTGGTCAAGGAGTACGGCAAGGGCACGGTTTCGCTGCCGGCGAGCACAATGGGCTATGAGCTGTTGCGGCAGCTGTCCAAGGGGACGAATGCGTTCGAGGGCAGTACGAAGGGGAAGCGGTCGATCGCGGATGCGCCGCAGGGCACGTATGGCAGGCTGCGCGCCACCCGGCCCGGCGAGTACGTGGTCCTGGACACCAACAGCCTGGACGTCTTCGCGATGGAGCCGGTGACCTGCCGGTGGGTGCGATGCGAACTCACGGTCGCCATGGACTTGTACAGCAGGTGCATCGTGGGTCTGCGGCTGACCCCGGTCTCGACCAAGTCGGTCGATGTCGCAGGCGTGTTGTACGAGACGGTGCGCCCGCGCGAAGCCCTCACAGACGGCGGAGAGCCGCTGCCGTACTGCGGGGTGCCGTCCGCCGTGCTGGTTGATGCGGAGAAGCTGGTCGACCGGGACGGCCAGCCGTTGCTGCCGACGGTCGCCACGGAAACGATCATCTTCGACCACGGCAAGGTCTACCTGTCGAACCACATCCAGAGCGTCTGCGCGAAGCTGAGGATCTCGCTGCAGCCCGCCCGCCCCAAGACCCCGACCGACAAGCCGGTGGAGCGCTGGTTCAAGACGCTCAACCAGGGACTGCTGGCCGCGTTGCCCGGCTACAAGGGCTCGGATGTGCACAGCCGTGGCGAGAAGGTCGAGGACGAGGCGTTCTTCTTCCTCGACGAACTCGAGGCGATCATCCGGGAATGGATCACCCTGGTCTATCACCGGCGCCACCACCGCGGGCTGTGCGTCCCTGAGGTGCCAGGGCTGAAGCTGAGCCCGCTGGAGATGTTCGAGCACGGGGTCACCCGCGCCGGACCGCTGAGGATTCCGCTGCGCCCCCACCTCGCGCTGGAGTTCCTGGAGGAGTTCCGTGTCCCGATCCACCACTACGGCGTGGAGATCGGTGGCCTGCGCTACAACGGGGATGGGCTGGGCGGCTACCGCAATCAGCCAAGCCCCTACCGGGGCGTGGACGCCGGGAAGTGGCCGGTTGCGATCGACTCCGGCGACATCACCAAGGCGTACTTCCAGGACCCGAAGACGCGGGCCTGGCATGTCCTGGACTGGGAGCACGCGGCCGCTCTGGGCGGCCCGGTGAGCCGGGAGGCACTGGGCTACGCCCGCAGGCTCGCCAAGCAGACACATCGGTTCCCGGACACCAAGCGTGCGCTGATCGAACTGCTGGAGCGCTGGGGTGCGGGGCTGACCCGGGACCGCACCGAGCGACGCATGGCGGTACGGCTGTCGCAGGAGCGGCTACGGATGACCGGCGACGACGAGGCACCCGACGAGACGGACGTGGTGGCCTCGCTCCCGTCCCTGCGGCGCCTGGCAGCCGCCGGCGGTCCCGGGGCCAGCAAGGACGACCCTGCGGAAGTGGACTTGCGGGGCGTCGGCAACACCGAGGAGGTCCCGGGCGGGGACGATGACGAGGACGACGAGCTGGAGGCCGCCTTCCCGGGCGAGGAAAACACGGTCGCGATCGATGAAGAGGACTACTACGCCGACGTCTGGGAGAGCCGTTGAGCACGGCGAACAGCACCGGGGGCTCCGAGCCGTTCGAGGGGGGCGACCGCCAGTACAGCCCGACCCGGCTTCCCGGCTGGCTGCAGGAGGTCTACGGCCCGGACCGGACCCGGCCCGAGCAGCTGAGCCGGGCCCGGCTGGCGGAGCTGTCACCGCAGGCTCTCGCGGTCCACAACGACAACCGGGAGGTCTGGCACGCCAACATCGGCCCCATCGATACCCCGCAGCTGGTCGCGCTCCACGCGGACCTGCGTGAGATCGTCGAGTCGAACCGGCAGGACGGCAACAAGACCAAACCGGCCGCGCTGGTGGACGCCTATCCGGGGCTCGGCAAGAGCACGGCGGTGCGCGCTTACGGCTGTGACCTGTTCAAACGGCAGGTCACCTTGCGCGGGGAGACCACCCCGTCCGGCGATCGCCGGGTGCCGGTCATCTACATCGCGCTGAGCGGCAACACGCAAATCCGCGGTCTGAACGCGGCAATCTGCCGGTTCTACGGGCTGCCGGTCAAGGGGGATGCCGACACCCTGGCCGAGAGGGCCGTGGACGCGGTCCTGTCGATGAAGACCGTCGCCATGATCATTGACGACATCCACTTCCTGGCCGGCTCGAGGTCCAACTCGGTCCGCATGGCCAACCAGCTCAAGTACCTCTCCAACGTCTTCCCCGTCACCTTGATCTACGTCGGCGTCGGCGTCCAGGAGCGCGGCATCCTCCATGAAGGCTTCTCTCCGAAGGAGAGCCCGCTTGCCCAGTTCGGGCGCCGCACCACGGCCCTGACGCTGCCGCCCTTCCAGATCGACGACGACCAGGGGCGCATGCAGTGGCACACGCTCCTCAAGACGATCGAGCAAAAGCTCGTCCTGGCCGAGAAGTACCCCGGGATGCTCGCCGAGGACCTGTCGGACTACCTCTTCGCGCGCTCCACCGGACACTTCGCGTCTCTCATGTCGCTGATCAACCGCGGCTGCCTGCGCGCGATCCGTCGTGGCCATGAGCGTCTGGGCCGGGAGCTGATGGACCAGGTGAAGAACGACGCCGCCGCCGAGGCGGCCCGCAGGGAGCTCGAGGCCGCGGTCGAAGCCGGCTTGCTGACCACGCGGCCGACCCGGCGGTCACCGCGTCGCAGGAAGTCGGCATGACGCGGTGGGCGGACGAGCGGATCCCGATCTGGGTGCCGCCCGTCGTGGGTGAGGCTCTGGACAGCTGGCTGGAAGCGTACGCTCGGCGGCTGCGCGTCACAGCGTCAGAGTTCCTACACTTCCTCGGGTTGCCCGACCCGCGGGAGAACCTCATGGTCCGTCGGCTGACAGGTCGCGAGCGGGACGTGCTCGCACGGACGACAGGGATCCCTCCGGATGAGCTGGCCACGCTGACTCTCGAGCCCTGGGACGGCTCTGTCGTTTCCATTGACCCCGACGACCGCAGCCTGGGCCGGCCTCGCGCTTGGCGGCACTACGGCAACCACACGCGCTACTGCCCGGCCTGCCTCCACGAAAGTCAGGGACGCTGGCAGCTCGCCTGGCGGCTGCCGTGGTCCTTCGCCTGTGTCCGCCACGGCGTACTGCTGCTGGATCACTGCCCCAAGTGCGGCCGTGAGCCACCGGTGAACAGCCGAGGACACGTCTTGGCGTCACAGCCCGGGATCTGCCTTGCCCGCATGGGCACCGGCATAGCCATCCGATGCGGCTTCGCTCTGGCCGAAGCCCCCTGTCGCGTGCTGCCGGACAAAGGCCTGGTGCTGGCCGCCCAGCACAGCATCAACCGGACCGTTCTCGGCGCGGAACCCCATGCCTCGACGGTCCGCCAGCAGGCCCAGGAACTCTATGCACTCGCCCGGCGCACCCTTCGCACCCTGCACAGCCACCTGCCGACAGCTCCCGCCGTCGTCCGCACAGTCCTTAACGAATGCGGCGGCGTCCTGCCCACCCTTGTCATCCGGCATGAAGGCAACGACGCCCACAACGCTGCCATCGGGACCGCCTTGGCGCGCGTTGTCCACGAGGCATCCGAGCCAGCACACTCCGAGCTCCTCAGATGGCTGCTTGACGCTGACCGGGACCGCCGTGACGATCACGGCCGGATCAACAGACTTCAGGACTGGGCACCCGCCGGCCCCCAAGTGACCTCCCGCGTCCTGGCCGCTGTCGACTCCGAGCTCGCACTGCTCAGCCGCATCCGTTACGGCTCGGCGACCCCAGCACCGGCCTGGACGGCACTCAGTGACGACCATCTGCACCACCGGGCGTCCAAGACACCTGCCATGCTCTGGCCCGCTTGGACAATGCGCCTGCTGCCAGCATCCGGGAACGCCCCCGCACTCCTCGATGGTTTCCGGCGGACCTGCGCCACGTTCCTGATGGTGGCCGGGTCGACCCTCGACCAGCCAAAGGCCGCCGCTCTCCTGGGCAACTCCAACGCCACACGCAACAGAACCTCACTGGACGAGATCCTGCGGGGGCACGACCCGACCCCGCTGGTTTCTACGCTGGCATTGCTGGCCCGAGCACTGGACACACATCCCACGCCCATCGACTACGGCCGCCGCAGAGCGGTATTCCACGACGGCACCGTAGAACTCGATATGAACGCCTATCAAGAACTCTGCCGCCGACACGGGTACCGGCGGCCAGGAGTTCGGCAGATCCAGCACATCCGCTGGCACCTTCTTTCCCTCCTTCTCGGCGCCAACCCCGGCAACTCCTCATGCGCGCCCTTCTGGCAGAGCGAGTTCCGCTACCGCCTCCAGGAGGACCTCCAGGCATTCCTCCATCACCAGGCCGCGGCCAACCTCGCCGCCCACGGCATCGCCGAACCAGTACGGTGGGAGCCACCCGCTCACTGGCTCAGCAGGTCCGTCTGGCCAGGCATACCTCCCGAGGCAGTCGACCCGGCAGCCGTCTCAGCGCTCGCCGCCACTCGCCGCCCTGCCGAGACGGCCCAAGAACTTGGGCTCGGACAAGGCCACCTGCAGTTGTTCCTCGAATCCACCGGGACCACCCCACTCAGTCTGCCAGCGCAACGGCCCAACGGGCCGGGGCGCACGATCCCCCGGCAAGGCTTTCTCGCCCCCCTGCAGTTGCGAGAGCTCTACGAAGTGCGCCGACTCGAGCAACAGCAGATCGCGGCACTTGCCGAATGCAGCACCAGCACCGTCCACCTCGCGTTACACGAAGCCGGGATCCCCCTGCGCCCACGCCGCAAGCCACGGGAACTCGAACAGTCGATCTCCCGCGAATGGCTGGAGAACGAGTACCTGCACAAACGCCGCAGCCCAGCACAGATCGCGCGTGAGCTCGGCACGCACGGGCAGAACGTCTACAGGCTGATCTACCAGTGGGACATCCCCAGGATCGGCCGTGGCTGGGTGTCGAACCCCTTCGCCACCCTCGACGTCCTTCTTTCCCCGGCCATGTTCTCTATCAGCACGACCAAGGACTGCCTGCCCCGGCTCCGTAACATCGTCCAGCTACCTGGCCACCGAAACATCCATGCAGCCGAGATCTTCCTGGGCGTCAGCCCCGGAACCATCCGCGCCCAGCTCAACCGCATAGAAAGCACCGTGGGTTTCACAGTGCTCGAACGAACCTGTCCCTTGGCAACCACGCCCAAGGGACAGGACCTCTTCACCGAAGCAAACCGTCTTCTGGCGCTCCTCGACCGTCACTCTCCATGACAGCGGGCGTCACTCCGCTAGCAATGACGGCGTTTCGTCAGCAGTGTCGTAGCAAATCCGGGACTCTCTTAGCAACGAGCACGGTCCGTAGTGATCTCGGGAACACTTCTGGGCTTCGCCTGGCCTGTGCTGCCCGTCCTTCGTACCGTCCACGCATGGTTGTACGGAGTACGGGCAGCGCTCGTCGTACCCGAAGGGTGCCCACGGCGTCGATCCGATACGAGAGCGGGGCGGTGCGGGACGTGCCGTTCCGGCATCTGCGGGTGGCGGATTTCGTCGAGTCGGTGCCGTGGAGACGGGTCCGGTCTGCCCATGGGCAGGCGCACTACTCGGGTAGCTATGCGTTCCCTGACGTCGGCGCCGGTGATGCCCCTTCATCGGCGGACGCCCGGAGAAAGGCGATGATGTCCTGGACGCCGGGCTGGTAGCCGTCCGAGGTGTCCACGGTCAGGGTGGGGACGCCCGGGGAGATCGGGACGAAGGATTGCAGGGATTGCTCGCCGGCGACTACACCGTCCGCCAGATAGATCAAGAGTTCGGATCTACCCTGCGCACGACCTGCCGCTACCTCAGGATGGACAGCCGGCAACTGTGACGTTGCGCGGACACCGGGTGATGCTGCATGACCTTCGTCAACGGGTTGCGAGCCGTATCTGCGCTGCGTAGGCGATGCGGAGCGCACGGCGGGTCAGGCGGACCAGGTAGGCGGGCGGTGGGTCCTGCCCGATGGCGGCAAGGACGTGGTCGTGGTGGAGGGAGAGCAGGACGGCGCGGCCGAGCCGGTGCAGGGGGCGGGGGAGCCAGCGGTGGTTGAACTGGTGGATGAGGGCTTCGGCGCTGCGTCGTCCGGCGGGGGTTGGGCGGTACCACTGGGGGGATTGTTCGTAGTCGCGGAGGGCCTGCTGCATGCCGGTCCAGGTGGTGGGCAGGTCGCGGATGTTCATACGGGCGCCGATGGCGCGCCAGTGCTGGACCTGAGCGGCTTTCTCCCTGCCGGTGAAGGCGTTGATGCCGGCGAGGGTGAGGATCTCGTCGGACAGAAGAGTGAACAGTGCGATGCCGTGAACGTACGTTTCGTGGGAGAAGGGGTAGCTGCGGGCGTAGTGGACGTGCATGCGCTGGACCCGGTCGATCGAGACGGCGGCCTGCGGGCTTGCCGCACCGTGCCGGACCCAGTGCTGGAAGTAGGCGATCGTGTCGTCGGCGCGGGCTTGTCCGCTGCGGTGGATCTTTCCGGTGCCGGCGCGGTCGACGGCGGCTGCCCCCTCTACCTCGCCGACGATCCGCATCAGGCCCAGGGTGTAGAGCAGGTGGCTGGTGAAGGCTGCTCCGACCGGCGGGGTCATCCGGCGGGCGATGCCGCGCATGATGTGCGCGGCATCTTCTGCGCTCTCGTGCTGGTGGTCGGGCTCCTGTGGCAGCGGTTGTGACACGGGATCCTCCTGCTCAGGTGATCAAGGGCGGGTCGGGTGGCGGCCGCCGAGGCTGACGGACGCTCCCGCTCGGTGGTGCGAAGGAGTCCGGACCGCCGCCTTGGGCGCATTCCGGCCCTCGTCGGCGCCTGTCCGGGGTGCCTGGGCGGGCTGGGCTGGGCGGGTGGTGTCAGGTGGTGAAGGTCTGGTGGCCGAGGACGCGGAGGAATTCCAGGCGTTCGGCGGCGTCGGTGCCGGGCTGGGGCCGGTAGAGGAAGAGGCGGTTGCCGGTGCTGGGGCTCAGGACGACGTCGCATTGCAGGTCGAGGCGGCCGACGTGCGGGTGGAGGAGGGTCTTGCGGGCGGAGCGGACGGTGGCGACCTCACCCAGTTCCCAGATGGCGGAGAACTCCTCGCTGCGCTCGAGCAGGTCGTTGACGAGTTGCTCGCCGGCTGGGTGGGGGCCGTGGCGGTAGACGGCCGCGCGCAGGTCGGCGACGATGACGCGGCCCAGTGACGCGTGGTCCTCCTGTGGGTACAGACCGCGGCCGCTGGGGTGGGTGAACCAGAGCCAGGCGCCGTTGCCCTCCCGGCCCGGACGGTTGGCCAGCGGGCCCAGCAGGGCGACGGCCGCGGCGTTCTGCACGATCACCGTGCCGACCTCGTCGACGATCTGCGCGGGGGTATCGGTGAGGGCGTCGACGATGTGCATCAGCCCGGGGTCGGCGTAGCCGTCGGCGGAGTGGTGTTGCGGGGGCTGGTAGCCGGCGACGGCGTAGAGGTGGTCGCGTTCGTCGGTGGACAGGCGCAGGGCGCGGGCGAGGGCGCCGATCAGGGCTTCGGAGGGGTTGACTCCGCGTGTTTGTTCGAGGCGTTCGTAGTAGTCGGTGGAGATGTTCGCCAGCATGGCCACTTCCTCGCGGCGCAGGCCGGGGGTGCGGCGCCGTCCGCCGGGGAAGAGGCCGACGTCGGCGGGGCGCAGGGCCTCGCGGCGGGCGCGCAGGAAGCGGCCCAGCTCTCGGCGGTCGGTCATCTTCGGTGCTCCCTGGCGGTACGGCGGGCACTGCGAGCAGATCGGGGCGGGGGCTGGCTCGCAGTCGCTGACATGACCAGCTTGATACGTCCGCCTCCGGTTATCCACGTACTGCCGGACCGACGATAAACGCACCGTGGATACCTCTTCGTGCCTGCAGCAGGCTGGGAGACAGCCGCTGGGAGACCTCCTCCCGGACCGGTGTTTTCGCACGTAGACGGTGCTTTGCAGCCGTCGAGCACTGCTGAGGAGCTTCATCCCATGGCCAAGTGGACCAGCGCCCGCATCCCCGACCAGAAGGGCCGGACGGCTGTCGTGACCGGGGCCAATAGCGGTCTGGGTTTCCAGACGGCCCGCGAGCTGGCCCGTCACGGCGCCCACGTCGTGATGACCGCCCGGGACCGTAACCGCGGCACCGCCGCCGTGGAGCGGCTCCTGGCCGAGCAGCCGAGGGCGAGCGTCGAGCTGCGCCTGCTGGACCTGTCCGACCTGGACTCGGTGACCGCCTTCGCACAGAAGATCCTCGACGACGGCCTGCCGGTGGACGTCCTGGTGAACAACGCGGGCGTCATGTGGCCCCCGCACCGGCTCACGCCGCAGGGCTACGAGCTGCAGTTCGCCACCAACCACCTCGGCCACTTCGCGCTCACCGGCCTGCTGCTGGGCCGTCTGGAGAAGTCCGCCGCCCAGGGCCGCGACGCCCGCGTGGTGACGGTCAGCTCTGTCGAGCACCGCGGCGGCACCGTCTTCTTCGACGACCTGCACGGCGAACGCGGCTACGCCCCGCGCGCCTACTACTCGCAGTCCAAGCTCGCCAACGCCCTGTTCGGCCTGGAACTCGACCGGCGGCTGCGCGCGGCCGGATCGACGGTGACCAGCGTGCTGGCCCATCCGGGCTACGCCAGCACCAATCTGCAGTCCAGCGGCCCGACCGGCTTCCTGCGGTTCTTCTTCTCCAAGATCGCCAATCCGCTGATGGCCCAGCCCGTGGAGAAGGGCGCCTGGAACCAGCTCTACGCGGCCACCGCACCCGGGGTGCAGGGCGGCCAGTTCATCGGCCCGGACGGCTTCGGCGAGTACCGGGGCCACCCCGCCGTCGTCCAGCCCGACAAGGCCGCCCAGGACCTGGACGTCGCCCGTCGGCTGTGGTCGGTCTCCGAGCAGCTCACCCAGGTCCACTACCCCTCCCACTGACCACTGCCCGACACCACCACGTCAATCGACGAAGACATCCGGAAGGCACCACAGATGACCATGCACAAGCGCGTCCTCGGCCGCCAGGGCCTGATCACCTCCGCCCTGGGGCTGGGCACGATGGGGATGACGATGTTCTACGGCCCCAGCAACCGCGAGCAGAACATCACCACCATCCACCGCGCGTTCGACCTGGGGGTGACCCTGTTCGACACCGCCGAGGTCTACGGTGGCGGCACCGGATCGAACGAGCGGCTGCTCGGTGAGGCCGTCAAGGGCTTCCGCGACGAGGTGGTGCTGGCCACCAAGTTCGGCTACGACCTCGCCAACCCCGGCGGTCTCAACAGCCGGCCCGACAACATCCGCAAGGTCGCCGACAACAGCCTGCGCTACCTCGGCACCGATCACATCGACGTCCTCTACCAGCACCGCGTCGACCCGGACGTGCCGGTCGAGGAGGTCGCCGGGACGGTGAAGGAACTGATCGAGGCGGGCAAGGTCCGCTACTTGGGTCTGTCCGAGGCTGGCCCCGAGACTATCCGCCGCGCCCACGCCGTGCAGCCGGTCTCGGTCCTGCAGACCGAGTACTCCGTCTTCGAGCGGCACGTCGAGGACACCGTCCTGCCGGTCGTGCGCGAGCTCGGGATCGGGTTCGTGCCGTATGCCCCGCTGGGACGCGGGTTCCTCACCGGAGCGATGAAGCCGGCCGACCAGTACACCGCGGACGACTGGCGCCGCCTCGACCCGCGCTGGCAGGGCGAGAACTTCGACGCCAACGTCCAAGCCGTCGCCGCCCTCACCGAGCTGGCCTCGTCCAAGGGCATCACCACCGCCCAGCTCGCCCTTGCCTGGCTGCTCGAGCAGGGCGACGACATCGTCCCCATCCCCGGCACCCGCAGCCCCGAGCGCCTGGCGGAGAACATCGGCGCCACCGGCGTCACGCTCACCGGCCACGACCTCGCCCGGATCAAGGAGATCCTGCCGAACGGCGCCTTCGGCGACCGCTACGCGGCCCCCTTCATGCCCAAGGGCTGACCGACCCCGACCCGCCTCAGCCGACGAGGGGCTCTTCCGCTTCGAGTTGGCGGGCGGTGTCGTGAACGAGGGTGCGGAACCAGCGGTGGCCGGTGTCGTGGGTGTGGACGGGGTGCCACCACAGGGCCTCGTTGATCGGCCCGGCGTCGAAGGGACAGGGGAGCACGCGCAGGGACGGCGGGAGGGGGACGGCCCTGGTCAGGCGTCGCTGGATGACGGCGACGCGGTCGGTGCCGGCCACGTACAGGGGCAAGGCCAGGAAGCTGTCGGTGACCGCTTCGGGCTTCAGCTGGAGGCCGCTTTCGGCGAGGCGGTGCAGCATGAAGCGGGAGTCACGCGGCTCGAACTGCCCCAGCACCCACCGCAGCCCGCCGATATCGTCCGCACCGCATGCGGCGCGGGTGAGGGGGTGGTGCCGGTCGGCGATGACAACCCATTCGTCGGCGAAGAGCGCCAGGCTCGGCAGTCCGCTCACGCCGCTGTCCCGGGGCGCGATCAGCCCGTCCGCCGCGGAGGCGCCGGCTTCGTCGTGCATGGCTTCGGGAGTGCCGAACTGGCGGAACCGCAGCCGGGCGTGCGGTGCCCGCTCCTGGAAGGCGGTCAGGAGCCGGGGGCCGAGGACGGCCATGGCGTAGTCGGAGACGTGGAGGGTGAACTCCCGCTCGGTGGTGGCGGGGTCGAAGTGGGATTTGGTGGCGAAAAGCCGGTCGGAGAGCTGCAGGACGCTGCCGGTCTGTTCCTGCAGTTGCTGTCCGAGGGGGGTGAGGCGGTAGCGGTTGCCCTCGCGTACGAGCAGGTCATCGCCGAAGTGCCTACGCAGGCGCGCGAGCATCGCGCTGGCCGCCGGCTGGCTGACCCCGATCCGCTCGGCCGCGCGGCTGACGTGCCGCTCCTCGAGCAGGGCCTGCAGGGCGATGAGCAGGTTGAGATCAGGACGGGCCACACCCCAAGACTATCAACCAGGCTGATATATCCATATGGATCATTGATTTCCTTTATGTCTGGTGCGGCAGAAGACTCGATGGCATGAACCAGCACGAACCGAGCCTCGCGCTCACCAACGCTCTGCTGATCGACGGCACCGGCGGACCCGTGATCGACGGCGCGACCGTCGTCGTCTCCGGCGGCCGGATCGCCGCCGCCGGGACCGGCGCCCCGGTCCCTGGCCACGCGACGGTGGTCGACCTGGAGGGCAAGGCGGTCCTTCCGGGGCTGATCGACGCCCATGTGCACCTGGGAGGACTGGGCTTTCGGAGCACGCCGCCGTTCGGTGGCCGGGCCGCCACCGACGACTACGCCGCCGCTCGGGAAGGGGCCTTGCGGTACGGGGTCACCACCCAGCGCAGCCTGGGCGACTTCCTCCACGACAGCATCGCCGTGCGGGACGGCATCGAGAACGGCACCCTGGCCGGGGCCCGCGTCGTGACCAGCGGGCCGAGCTTCCAGGTCGAGGGCGGGCACCCCAACGCCACCGTCTGGGGCAGCGAGCCGGCAGCCGTACGGGAAGGCGCCCGCATGCCGAAGACGGCCGAAGAAGCGGAGCGCATGGTCGACGAGCTCGCCGCCGCGGGCGTCGACCTCGTCAAGATCATTATTTCGAACAACGCGATCTTCGGCCCGGCCCGCCCCGAACTGAAGATGCCCTGGCACCTCACCGAGGCCATCGCCGATGCCGCCCACGCCCGCGGGCTGCGGGTCGCTGCCCACACCGAGACCGTCGAGGACGCCAGGACGGCGGTCGAGCGCGGTGTCGACGACATCGAGCACCTGGTGCTGCGCGCGGAGGAGCCGCAGGACGAGGCCGCCGCCGAGGCGCTGTTCGCCCTCATGGCCGACCGCGGCACCTACCTCGTACCCACCATGGTGGCCCACCAGTTCGAGGCGAGAGCCGACGGGGACGCCCGCACCCTGCGCTACGGCAACCACCTGGTCCACCGCGCCTACGAGGCGGGCGTACGGCTCGGGGTCGGCTCGGACGCGCACTCCCCAGGGCTGCACGGCTGGAAGCTGCGCGACGAGCTGGTGATGATGGTCCACGACCAAGGCATCCCAGCCCCCGCAGCCCTGTCCATGGCGACGAAGACCAATGCCGAGCTGCTCGGCATCGCCGACCGCCTGGGCACCGTCGAGCCGGGCAAGATCGCCGACCTGCTGATCGTCTCCGGCAACCCGGCCCAGGACATCACCGCCATCGGCCGTGTCCACCAGGTGATCCGAAGCGGCCAAGTCGTCTTCCAGGGCGAGGGAGCGTGACCACGTGACGAAGATCGACGTCCATCACCACTTCCTGCCCGACTTCTACCGCCAGGCGCTGATCGACAACGGGCACTCCCGCCCCGACGGCATCTGGGGCATCCCCGGCTGGGACGAGACCTCCGCCCTCCGGATGCTCGACGAGGCCGGGATCGCCAAGGCGTATCTGTCGATCTCCTCCCCCGGAGTCCACTTCGGCGACGCGGCCGCGGCCCGTGTTCTGGCCCGGCGGGTCAACGAGGAGGCCGCGCGGCTCGCGCGCGCCCACCCGGGCCGGTTCGCCTTCTTCGCCTCGACTCCGCTGCCCGACATCGACGGAGCCCTGGCGGAGATCGCGTACGCCTTCGACGAGCTCGGCGCCGACGGCGTGGTCTTCGAGACCAACTTCGACGGCCTCTACCTGGGCAACGAGCAGTTGGAGCCGGCCTATGCCGAACTCGGCCGCCGTAACGCCGTGTTGTTCCTGCACCCCACCAGCCCCGCCGCCCCCTGTACCGGGCATGCCCCGGCCCTGCCGTATCCGCGGCCCATGCTGGAGTTTCTCTTCGACACCACCCGGACGGTGACCGACATGGTGCTCTCCGGTGTACTGGAGCGTCACCCCGGCCTCCGCGTGATCGTCCCGCACGCCGGTGCCGTCCTGCCCGCCGTCGCCTCGCGCGTCGACGTCATCGGCGCGCGCACGGCCGGCAAGGAAAACCAGCAGCCGATGCGCAACGCCCTGCGCACGCTCCACTTCGACCTGGCGGGCATGCCCCTGCCCGAGATGCTGCCGGCCCTGCTGAACGTCGCCGACCCGGCCCGTCTCCACTACGGCAGCGACTGGCCCTTCACCCCACTGCCGGAAGTCCTCGCCTGGGCCGGACGCCTCGAAGCGGCCACCACCGCCCTCGGTGGGGACGGTATGGCCAAGGCCCTGCGCGCCAACACTGAGGCGCTCTTCAGCTGAACATCCGAACATCGCTGCCCGCCGGCTGCCCGTACAGCCGGCGGGCAGCCCCGCACCGCCCGGTGAGCGCGCGGGCGGCCCTTCAGCGCCGGCGGTCGCCGGCCGTCTTCTCGACGTGGTCGCCCATCACCTCGGCGAGACGCTCCAGTGCCTCGAGCACCTCGGCGCGGGCGCCGCCCAGCGCATGGAACATCTCGGCCTCCACCGTCAGGCGCCGGGGGAAGAGCGAGTCCATCAGGCGCTTGCCCTCCTCGGTGATCGTCACCAGCGACGCACGCCGGTCGGCCGGATTGGGGGCACGCTCGATCAGCCCCCGCCGCTCCAGCTTCGCCAGCGCCTTGCTCACCGCCGCCTGGGTCAGCCCCAGGTCCTCGGCGAGCCGGCGCGCGATCACCGGCTCCTCCTCGTAACGCAGCGGCACCAGGAAATCCAGCTCCTGCAACGTCAGCGGGGCGCCCTCGACGAGCGGCTCCACCGCGCGGTCCAGCAACGACGCGCACCGCTTGATGAGCGTGACGATCTCCATCGAGGACGTGTCCAGCCCAGGGTTGTTCGCCGCCCACTGGCCGCGGACCCTGCCCGAGTGCGCGTGCACCGGACCTCCAATTGCTTAACCGGTTATGTATTGGTTACGGTTTTTCTCATGGTATCCCCGACCCGAACCACACACAGCACCCCCCGCACGACCATCCCCGCAGGCCGCATCGCCGCCCTGATCGCCGTCCTCGGCGCCCTCAGCGCCGTGGCACCGCTGGCCACCGACATGTACGTGCCCGGCTTCCCCGCCATGGGAGCCGCCCTGCACGCAAACAGCTCGGCGATCCAGCTGACCATGACCACCTTCCTCGCCGGCCTGGTCGCCGGCCAGCTGGTCATCGGCCCCCTCAGCGACGCAATGGGCCGGCGCAGACTCCTCATCGGCGGCACCGCCGCCTTCGCCGCCCTGTCCCTGGCCTGCGCCCTCGCACCGAACGTCCAGACGCTCCTGATCCTGCGCCTGCTCCAGGGCGTCGCGGCCGCCACCGGCATGGTCCTCGCCCGCGCCGTCCTCACCGACCGCTTCGACGGCCCCGAGGTCCCCCGCTACTTCGCCCTGCTCGCCCAGGTCCTGGGCATCGCCCCGGTGGCCGCCCCCGTCATCGGCGGCGCCATCCTCAGCGTGACCACCTGGCGCGGCATCTTCGTCGCCCTCGCCCTGGCCGGCGCCCTGCTCACCGTGGCAGTGCTGGCCAAGGTCCCCGAGACCCTGCCCCCGCAGAACCGGCAGTCACAGGGGCTGGCGAACACATTCCGCACCATGGGCGGCCTGTGCCGTCGGCGCGCGTTCATGGGGTACGTCCTCATCCTCGGCCTCACCTCGGCCGCGCTGTTCGCCTACATCAGCGGGTCCAGCTTCGTCTTCGAGCACCTGCACGGTGTCTCGTCCACGGCCTACTCCCTGATCTTCGCCACCAACGCCGTCGGCATGCTGATCGCGGGCTTCGCCTTCAGCAGGCTCTCCCGGAAGATCAGCCTCAACACCATGCTGACCACGGGCGTCGCCATATGCGGCCTCGGCGTGACCGGCCAGCTGGCCATCCTCGGCACAGCCGGCGAAACCTTCGCCGGCACCTGGGCCAGCCTCTTCGTCACCCTCCTCGGCGTCGGACTGATCTTCCCCGCCGCCACCACCCTCGGCCAGGCCCTCGGCCGCACCGCCCCCGGAGCCGCCTCCGCCCTCCTCGGCGGACTCCAATTCCTCTTCGGCGCCCTCGCCTCCCCCCTCGTCGGCCTCTTCGGCGAAACCAGCTCCACCCCCATGGCCCTCATCATGCTCATCGCCGTCGCCCTCGCCGCACTCACCCTGATCACCCTCGCCCGCCCCTGGCTCCGCCACGGCGAAACGCTCACTGACAACTGACCCCCCAGCCGGGGCGGGAGCCCACGTCGCCTTCCCTCCGGCTCCGCGGTGGCCGGAGAGACCCCGAATGGTGAGCGGCCCCCTATCCCGCCACACATCGGACAACCATGGATCCACGCTGCCGCCCGATGTACGGAGAAGCGAAAACTGCCGACCAACCCCTTCGACGACGTGGCGGCAAGTGCACGCGGGCGATGCTCTGGATCGGCATCGGCAGTTCAGCCCGGATCCTGGCTCCGGAGCGAGATGCCGTCTGGTGCTGCCGGTCCCGCCCCGCGCCACAGCCCAGCGGCCCCGCCGCCCATGGCCTCCGCAACGGCAGCATCGCGCGAAGCACGGCTCCCGTTCCGAGACCGCACTGCCGTCCTACATAGCCGAGGATCCCCGGTTAGCGAAACCGGGGATCCTCAAGACGATGGATGCCTCACTCGTTGTCACCAGCTCGGCCACGGAGGCGCCATCAATTGCTCACCATCCACCGACACCGTCGATGCTCATCGTGCCCGGATTTCGGCGTTTCTGCAGGAGCCAGTGCTGACGAAGTAGCGGCCCCTACAGTGGGGCCGGGCGGCGCCCCGGGGTCAGATGAACTCCAGGGCGCCCAGCCCGCCCAGGCCGCCGAGGACCAGGAACGCGGGCATGAGGACCTTGAGCTCCACCCAGCTGCCCGCCCGGAAGCGCATGGCCTTCGGCGGCCCGAGGGGATACCAGCGCTTGCGGCCGATGGGTATGGGCCACAGGATCGGGCAGCCGGAGACGGTGAGCGCGTCGCCGATGTCGTGCACCAGGGCGCCGAGGACGATCGGCAGGCCCAGCCACAGGTACTCCTGGCCCGGGTCGGAGAAGAGCCAGTCGGCGCCGTTGCCCGGCTCGTTCAGGACGCCGGCCAGTATCCAGGCGCTGGTGGCGCCGAGGAGCCAGACGAGGACGTCGCTGGAGGTGCGGGCCGCGCGCCACAGGAGTCCTTCGACGGCGAGCACCAGGTGGACGAAGAGGATGCCGAGCACGGCCCAGCGGCCGCCCGTCATGGCCAGCGCCGAGGCCCCGCCACCGATCAGGACGGCCCAGAGCCAGGTGTGGGTGAGGGTGCGGTGGCCGCCGTTGCGGCGCGGGTCGCCGTGTCCGCGGGTGGCCTTGTAGACCGAGTGCGAGAGCTTGTCGATGACGCCGCACAGCACGCGCGATATCGGGCCGAAGGCCCGCGATATCGTCGCCGACTTGTGGTCGAGGTCGGGGGCGAGGGCCGCTCCGGCGCAGATCAGGGCGCCGACGACGAGCACCGGCCAGGGCATCGGGTGGCCGGCCGCGGCCACCGCCGCCCCCACTCCCAGCCAGGCGGCCGCTCCCGAGAGCGAGTGCGCCGGTCCCATCATGGTCGATTCCCCTCCTCGTGCCGGCCGGCCCGGCTTTCCTGACGCCGGGCCGGCGACTCAGCGTAGCGTCCGGATGATCACCATTCGACCGGCCGGTTCCATGATCGGGTCCGGGGCCAGGCAGTATGGAGGGGTGACCCTTATCGATCAGATGCCGAGCCATGCCGACCCCGATGCCCTTTTCGAAGCCTTCTCGACCTGGGCCGAGGAGCGGGGCATCTCGCTGTACCCCGCGCAGGAGGAGGCGCTGATCGAGGTGGTCTCCGGGGCGAACGTGATCCTTTCGACGCCCACGGGTTCCGGCAAGAGCCTGGTCGCGGCCGGGGCGCACTTCACTGCGCTCGCCAACGACCAGGTGACCTTCTACACCGCGCCCATCAAGGCGCTGGTGTCGGAGAAGTTCTTCGACCTGTGCAAGATCTTCGGCACGGAGAACGTCGGCATGCTCACGGGCGACGCCTCGGTCAACGCCGACGCGCCCGTCATCTGCTGCACCGCCGAGGTGCTCGCCTCCATCGCGCTGCGGGACGGCAAGGACGCCGACATCGGCCAGGTCGTGATGGACGAGTTCCACTTCTATGCGGAGCCGGACCGGGGCTGGGCGTGGCAGATCCCGCTGCTGGAGCTGCCCCAGGCACAGTTCATCCTGATGTCGGCCACTCTGGGCGATGTGTCCCGGTTCGAGGAGGATCTGACCCGGCGCACGGGACGCCCCACGGCCGTCGTCCGCTCGGCGACCCGGCCCGTACCGCTGTCCTACGAGTACCGCGCGACGCCGCTCACCGACACCCTCACCGAGCTGCTGCAGACGCAGCAGTCCCCGGTCTACATCGTGCACTTCACCCAGGCCGCGGCCGTGGAGCGGGCACAGGCGCTGATGAGCATCAACATGTGCTCGCGCGAGGAGAAGGACGAGATCGCCAAGCTCATCGGCAACTTCCGCTTCACCACCAAGTTCGGCCGGAACCTCTCGCGCTACGTCCGGCACGGCATCGGCGTGCACCACGCGGGCATGCTGCCCAAGTACCGCCGGCTGGTGGAGCGGCTCGCGCAGGCGGGGCTGCTGAAGGTCATCTGCGGCACGGACACCCTCGGCGTCGGCGTCAACGTGCCGATCCGCACGGTGCTGTTCACCGCCCTGACCAAGTACGACGGCCAGCGGGTGCGGACGCTGCGGGCCCGGGAGTTCCACCAGATCGCGGGCCGGGCCGGGCGGGCCGGATTCGACACGGCCGGGTTCGTCGTCGCCCAGGCCCCCGACCACGTCGTCGAGAACGAGAAGGCGTTGGCCAAGGCCGGTGACGACCCCAAGAAGCGGCGCAAGGTCGTCCGCAAGAAGGCGCCCGAGGGCTTCGTCAACTGGAACGAGAACACCTTCGAGAAGCTCATCGCCTCCGAGCCGGAGCAGCTCACCTCCCGCTTCCGGGTCACCCACGCGATGCTGCTGGCGGTCATCGCCCGCCCGGGCAACGCCTTCGAGGCGATGCGCCGCCTGCTGGAGGACAACCACGAGCCGCGCAGGAACCAGCTGCGGCACATCCGCCGCGCCATCGCGATCTACCGCTCCCTGCTGGACGGCGGCGTGGTCGAGCGCCTCGACGAGCCCGACGCCGAGGGCCGGATCGTGCGCCTGACCGTGGACCTGCAGTCTGACTTCGCGCTCAACCAGCCGCTGTCGACCTTCGCGCTCGCCTCCTTCGAGCTGCTGGACCCGGAGTCCCCCTCCTACGCCCTGGACATGGTCTCGGTCGTGGAGTCGACGCTGGACGACCCGCGGCAGATCCTCGCGGCGCAGCAGAACAAGGCGCGCGGCGAGGCGGTCGCCGTGATGAAGGCGGACGGCGTCGAGTACGAGGACCGCATGGAGCGGCTCATGGACGTCACCTACCCCAAGCCGCTGGAAGAGCTGCTGACCCACGCCTACAACCTCTACCGCAAGAGCCACCCCTGGGTCGGCGACCACCCGCTGTCCCCGAAGTCGGTCATCCGCGACATGTACGAGCGGGCCATGACCTTCACGGAGTTCACCTCCCACTACGACCTGGCGCGGACCGAGGGCATCGTCCTGCGCTACCTCGCCGGCGCGTACAAGGCGCTGGACCACACCGTCCCCGACGACCTGAAGTCCGAGGACTTCGAGGACCTGATCGCCTGGCTGGGCGAGATGGTGCGCCAGGTCGACTCCAGCCTGCTGGACGAGTGGGAGCAGCTGGCCAACCCCGAGGAGGAGACGGCCGAGCAGGCGCAGGACCGCGCCGACCAGGTCAAGCCGGTCACGGCGAACGCCCGCGCCTTCCGGGTGCTCGTGCGCAACGCCCTCTTCCGCCGGGTCGAGCTGGCCGCCCTCGACAAGGTGGGCGAGCTCGGCGAGATGGACGCCGAGTCCGGCTGGGACGAGGACCGCTGGGCCGAGGCCATGGACGCGTACTGGGACGAGTACGACGACCTGGGGACCGGTCCCGACGCGCGCGGCCCGAAGCTGCTGCGGATCGAGGAGAAGCCGCAGGACGGCCTGTGGCGGGTGCGCCAGACCTTCGCGGACCCCAACGGCGACCACGACTGGGGCATCACCGCCGAGGTGGACCTCACCGCCTCCGACGAGGAGGGCCGCGCGGTGGTCCGCGTCGTGGAGGTCGGTCAGCTGTAGCCTCCGAGGCACGGCCCACGCGTCGGGCCCCGGCGGCGAAGGAGGCCCGATGACCACACCGACCGACCGTCTGGTGGGTCTGCTCGACCTGGAGCAGATCGACCTGAACATCTTCCGGGGCCGCAGTCCCGACGAGTCGCTGCAGCGCGTGTTCGGCGGGCAGGTCGCCGGGCAGGCGCTGGTCGCGGCCGGGCGGACCACCGACGGTGACCGCCCGGTCCATTCGCTGCACGCGTACTTCCTGCGCCCGGGGCGGCCGGGCGTGCCGATCGTGTACCTGGTGGAGCGGGTGCGCGACGGCCGCTCCTTCACCACGCGGCGCGTGGTGGCCGTCCAGCAGGGCCGTACGATCTTCAACCTCACCGCCTCCTTCCACGAACCCGAACCGGGCTTCGAGCACCAGGTGCCCGCGCCGGACGTGCCGGCGCCCGAGGAACTGCCACGGCTCGCCGACGAGATCCGCGAGCGTCTCGGCGAGCTGCCCAGCGCGCTGCGCCACATGGAGCGCCGGCTGGCCTTCGACATCCGCTACGTCGACCGGCTCCGCTGGACCCCGCAGGAGCTGGCGGACACCGAGCCGCGCAGCGCAGTGTGGATGCGCGCGCTGGGGCCGCTGGGCGACGACCCGCTCGTGCACACCTGCGCCCTCACGTACGCGAGCGACATGACGCTGCTCGACGCCGTGCGCATCCCCGTGGAACCGCTGTGGGGGCCGCGCGGCTTCGACATGGCCTCGCTGGACCACGCGATGTGGTTCCACCGGCCCTTCCACGCGGACGAGTGGTTCCTCTACCAGCAGGAGTCACCCATCGCGACGGGCGCCCGGGGCCTGGCCCGTGGCCAGATCTTCGACCGCGAGGGCCGACTGCTGGTGTCGGTGATGCAGGAGGGCCTGTTCCGCAAAGTGGGCTGAGCGCCCGGGGCCCGGTCCGGCCGGGCGTCATGCGATGAGCCGCAGCCGACGCAGCCACGCCCGCAAACGGGCCGACGTATCCGCCCGGCCACGCCGGGCCTCCCGGTCCCCCGCCGCCCTCTCCGGCTCCGGCTCCCGATCCCGACCCTGATCCCGATCCGACTTCGGATCCGAGTCCGAGTCCGACTCCGGCTCCGGCACCCGCTTCGCCGCGAGGTCCGACCGGCCGTCCTCCCGCGCGCCCCCTCCCGGCTCCCGCGCGGGAGCTGCGGGCGCATACCCCCCGGGCGTCGGAGCCGGCCGGACCTCACGGGCCGCGTCCAAGGCCAGGGCGAGCCGTTCCCTGTGGCGGCCGATCTCGTCGGCGTCGACGGCGAGCGTCACTCTCTCGATGACCTCCCGTGCCGCCGCCGAAGCCGAGCGGATCCCGGAGAGGTCCGGCCGCAGCGCGCTGACGTACGCCCGCTCGTACGGGTCGGGCACGGCATCCGCCAGCTGGTCGGGGGAGAGCACGGCCGCGACGGCCGCCGCCTGTTCCCAGGGCTCCGCCGTCCGTCCGGTCAGCTGGTCGAGCCGCCGGGCGCGCCAGCTCCGGGCCCGCTGGTCGTCACGCCCCTCCAGCTCCAGGCGGAGGCCTGGAGGCGTGCGCCCCGTGAGGAGCTCGGGGTTGGCGTCGGCGAACTCCACGAGGTCGGCGGCCAGATAGTGCCAGACCACCGCCCGGTAGCGATTGACGTAGAACCTCACCGGGGCGAAGCAGCCCGCTTTGGCCAGGCGCGCGAAGCGGGCGGGGCTCACCCCCATCAGCTGGGCGGCCTCGGCCGTGCCCACCGCCCACAGGCGATTGCGCAACGACTCGGGGAAACCCTCACCGGAGCGGTGCCGTTCGATCTCCTCCCACGTGACCCGCGGCCTCCCGCCGGGAGCGGACACCGTCCGTACATGGCCCAGCTGCACGGCCAGTTCGAACTCGCGGGACCTCAGGCCCAGCTCCCGCGCCGCCCTCCCACAGGCCACTGTGGCCGTCGCACTCCGCTCCCGGCATTCCTGCACCGCCATGGAACCCTCCCCCGTCATCGCTCGATCACCATCGATTACTGACAGTGACGACGATAGCGGTGGAGTACGACAGGCCGTCCGCCCTGTGGATAACCCTCGCCGGCCCTCGCCGGCCTTTTGCCGGCCCCTCGCCGACGTGGTCTCCTCGACGCGCCCGCCTACTGCCTGGCCTCAACGCCCAGATGCTCGCCGACGCGGTTGACCAGCAGCGTCATCTCGTAGCCGATCTGGCCGATGTCGGCCTCCGCTCCCCCGAGGACGCACAGACAGCTGCCGTCGCCCGCGGCCGTCACGAAGAGCACGCCGTCGTCGAACTCGACCATCGTCTGCCGCACCCGGCCCGCCCCGAACTGACGGCCCGTGCCCTTCGCGAGGCTGTGCAGCCCCGACGCGACCGCGGCCAGGTGCTCGGCGTCCTCCTGCTTCAGGCTCGCGCCGGCCCCCGTCACCAGCCCGTCGTTGGAGAGCACCAGTGCGTGTCGTATGTGCTCGATGCGCTCGGTCAGGTCGTCCAGCATCCAGTCGAGCCCCTTGCCGACTGCCATGTCCCGCCTCCCCGTTCCGCTGTTCCCCGTAACTGCCGTGCCAGCCTTGCTCACCGGCGTGCCGTCGGCAACCCGTCCCGGCCCGTCGGCACGTGTCCGTGCGCAAGTTGGCACATGATGGGGACATGGCACAGCAGACGACCAAGGAACAGTGGCGGGATCCCGCCCATGTGCAGGAGTTCTTCACCGAGCGGGCGGGCGACTGGGACGCCCGTTTCCCCGATGACGGACCCGCCTACGACGCCGCCGTCGCCGACCTCGGACTGCGCCGCGGCGATGCGGTCCTGGACGCGGGGTGCGGTACCGGGCGGGCGCTCCCGGCCCTGCGCGCCGCGGTCGGCCCGCGGGGCGTCGTGCTCGGCGCGGACCTCACTCCCGCGATGCTGGACGCCGCCGTGCGGGCGGGCCGGCACCACGACGGGCAGCTGCTCCTGGCCGACGTCACCACGCTGCCGCTGCGCGACGGCTCGGTCGACGCCGTCTTCGCCGCGGGTCTCATCTCGCACCTGGCGGATCCGGTGGCGGGCCTGCAAGAGCTGGCTCGCGTCGTACGGCCCGGCGGGCGGCTCGCGCTCTTCCACCCCGTGGGGCGTGCCGCGCTCGCCGCCCGTCACGGCCGCCAGGTGACGCCCGACGACGAGCGCGCCGAGCCCAACCTGCGCCCCCTCCTGGCACGCGGCGGCTGGCACCTCGACTCCTACACGGACGAGGACACCCGTTTCCTGGTGCTGGCGAGCCGGGCGGACCTGCCGGAGCCGCATGCAGCCACCCGCGGCTGAGAAGCCACCAGGACCGCAGGGGCGCCAAGGAGCAGCAGGAGGCCGGGAGGTTCAGTAAGGCAGGAGGGACGGTGCGGCGACCGCCTCGACGAACGCGGCGGGGTTGTCGAACATCATGTTGTGCCCGGCGCCGGGCACGGTCTCCACGACCACCCCCGAGGCCTCCAGCTCCTCGCGCCCCGGCAGCTCGCCGCTGAGCTCTCCCATCAGGTACGTCCGCGGAATGGTCATCTCCTGCAGCAGGTGACGCATCGTCGGCCGGGTCCCGCGCACCAGGCCGATCGCGCTGCGGTGCAGGGCGGTGGGGTCGGCGAGCCGCATCGTGGCGCGCCACAGCGGACCGACCCGCTGCAGGGTGTCCGTGAACCCCCCGCCGTGGACGAATCCCTCCTCCGTGTACGAGGCGATGCCGCTGCTGCCGGCCGTCCGGGGCGGGTCGGGGTCGAGGTTGGCCTCGGCGAGGACCAGCCGTGAGACCAGCTCGGGCCGACGCGCGGCGAGCACGATGGCGACGCTTCCGCCCATGCTGTGGCCCACGACCTCGGCCCCCTTGACCCCGGCCGAGTACAGGGCCGCCGCCACCGCGTCGGCGTGCTCCTCGAGCGTGTAACCGAAGTCCAGGGGGCGGTCGCTGATGCCGTGTCCCGGCAGGTCGACGAAGAGCGAGCGCCGGTCGGACAGCGCTGCGGCGGCGGCGATGTGCGCGTGGTAGACGGCCGAGGCCGATCCCAGACCGTGGAGGTAGACCCGCGCGGGGCCGCCTCCGGAGGCCTCGGTCCATCGCACACAGGCCCCCGTGGATCCGAACTCCGCCTGTCGCATGCCCTTCTCCCCTCCAGCGATTCCGTACTGGATCATCACCATACATCGATCTCGATGTACCGCCATAGCGATGTACACCGGCTGTCGGGTTGAATACCGCCATGCTTGAACTCGCCATCCTCGGATTCCTCTACGACGCCTCGCTGCACGGCTACGAGCTGCGCAAGCGCATCGCCGCGCTCACCGGGCACGTCAAGCCCGTGGCGGAGGGCTCGCTGTATCCGGCGATCAAGCGGCTGGAGTCGGCGGGGCTGCTCGCCCGGGAGACCCGGCCGGGCTCCGGAGCGGCCCCGCGGCACGTCCTCTCCCTGACGGCGCACGGCCGCGCGGAGCTGCGGCACCGCCTCGCGGAGCCGGCCGACAACGACATCACGGACGAGAACCGCTGGTTCACGGTGCTCGCGTTCCTCCGCCACCTGGGCGAACCGGCGGGGCAGGCCGCCGTCCTGGAACGGCGGCTCGCCTTCCTCCAGCAGCCGGCGAGCTTCTTCTACGCCGGCGACCGGCCCCTGCATGCCGAGGAGATCGAGGACCCCTTCCGGCGGGGTGTGCTCACCATCGCCCGCGCCACCAGCCGCGCGGAGCTGACCTGGCTGCGCGAGACGATCGGCTCACTCCGCCGCGTCTGAGGCGGCCGGTGTGTGCGGCACCGGGCACGTGCCGGGCCCCGCACCTCGCCGGACGGCGGGGAAGGTGCCCAGCTCCGCAACGGCATACCCGTTGGGATAGCCCTTGATCTCGGGGTTCTGGCGCACGAAGTGCGGGACGCGGCGCGGCGGGAGGAGGCGTACGGCCTTGGCACGCGCCCGCAGGGCTCCGCGGACCAGGGCGCGGGCGGCCGGATGCGGCTGCTCGTAGCGGAACGCCTGCAGCAGGGAGTCGTCGAGCAGGGCACGGCTCGCGCCGCGCACGAGCGGGGCGAGCGGGCGCGGGTACCAGGAGGCCATCAGGTCGAGCGTGGCGTCGGACACGCGCCTGCCGCCCTCGTCCCAGCCGAAGTGCGCGGCCTCGTACGCGTCCAGGCAGCGCTCGAACTCCGCGTAGGACTCCGGGATGTCCTGGATGCCCATGTGCTTGCCGAGGGTGCGGTAGTACGCCGCGATGGCATGCCGCTCGTGTCCGGAGAACCGGCGCCAGCCGTACGCGTCGACCCACCTTCCCGGGATGACGACGAAGGTGCACAGGACGTAGCGCATGTCGTCGTTGCTGATGTCATAGCCGCGGTGCATCTGGTTGATCCGGCGGATCGCCGTCCGGCCGCTCTCGCTGTCGAATCCGTGCTCCACGACGGCGTCGAGGAGGAGGGCGGTGTCGTCGTACCGCTTCTGTGTGCGGTCGCAGAACTCGCCCGTGCCGGCCAGGAGGCGGCCGATGGCGGGCACTGCGTAGGTCCGGTAAAGGGCGAGTTCCAGCGCGCGGGTGATGTCCCACGGGAACTCCAGGGTCGCCATCATCCGGTAGATCTCGAAGAAGTCCCGCTCGGGATCCATTCCCCGGATCTCCTTGAGCCGGTCATAGCGCTTCACTCGGCGGTCGCCCCTTCGTTCGTCGGTGGTTCAACTCTACGGGTGGCGGGCACACTTGAACGACCACGACCCGGACGCTCGCGGAGGCAGGTGACGATCGGTGCTGGACAAGCTCCGCAAGCGCATCGAGGGGGCCTGGCAGCCGCCGAAGCCCCCGCCGCCCGCCGCGCGGCAGCGCAATCTCTTCGAGGCGGCCGCCGCCTATGTGGTGGCGTGCGCCGAGGACGATCACGACAGAAGCGCGGAGGCGGCCCGCTGGGTCTCCCCGGAGGCGCTCTGCTTCGGGGTGAACGAGCTCGCGTGCCGGGCGGTCGTCGCCCTCGCCCGTGAACACGACGAGACGCCGCAGCACATGGCGCGCAAACTGCTGGGCTTGCCCGCCGCCTGAGGCCCGGCCGCGCATCGCACACAGAACGGCATCCGTGACGCGCCCCTCACGCATGCCCGGGCCCGGGTGGCGGAGGCCGTCGCACGCCGCTGGGCGTTTGTTCCCGAAGCCGTCACCTTGAAGGCGTGTACATGTCATGCGGGCCGTCCTACATTTCCCTCACGCCCCCGGCCGCCGCCCCGCCCGGCAGCTTCCCCGCCGGCGCCGGCCTGCCCGCCCGCCCGTACGGAGGACACCGTGCCCGCCGCACCCACCCGCGCCCCCGGCCCGCACCGCCCCCGCCGCCGTCACCTCGGCGCCCTGGCCACGGCCTTCGGTCTCGCAGCCGTCTCCGTCGGCCTGTGGGGTCCGGACTCCTCCGCCGCGGCGGCCGTGCCCACCCCGGACCACGTCGTGGTCGTCGTCTTCGAGAACCACGCCTACAGCCAGGTCATGGGCAGCTCCAGCGCTCCCTACATCAACTCCCTCGCCGCCGGAGGGGCCAGTCTGACGGCGTCGTACGCCGAGACGCACCCCAGCCAGCCCAACTACTACGCGCTGTTCTCCGGGGACACCCAGGGCGTCACCGACGACAGCTGTGTCACCCCGGGCTTCAGCGACGAGCCCAACCTCGCCTCCGAACTGGTCGCCACGGGCAGGAGCTGGGCCAGCTACAACGAATCCCTGCCGGCCGAAGGATCCACCACCTGCAAGAGCGGCAAGTACGCGCAGAAGCACAACCCGTGGTTCGGTTTCAGCAACGTGCCCACCAGCACCGCGCACACCATGAGCGCCTTCCCCTCCGACTACGGCAAGCTGCCGACGGTCTCCTTCGTCGTGCCGAACCTCTGCAGCGACATGCACGACTGCTCCGTCGGCACCGGCGACACCTGGCTGAAGAACAACCTCAAGGGCTATGCGGACTGGGCCGCGACCCACAACAGCCTGCTCCTCATCACCTTCGACGAGGACAACCGGCTCAGCGGCAACCGCATCCCGACCGTCTTCTACGGACAGCCCGTCAAGGCGGGTTCCACCTCCGGCACCACCTGCAACCACTACGACGTCCTGCGCACCATCGAGGACATGTACGGCACCGCGCACGCCGGGCACGCAGCAGGCGCCAAGGACATCACCGGCATCTGGACCAGCTGACCGTGTACCTCGCGGACAGCCGCACCGCTGCGTGCGTCCCCGACACCGCCGGCCGGGCCCCCTCCCCCGGCCGGCGGGCCGCCGTCCCCGCGACCGTGCTCGCCCTGGGCACCGTCAGCCTCGTCACGGACGTCTCATCAGAGATGGTGACCGCCGTCCTGCCGCTCTACCTGGTGGCCGAACTCGGGCTGTCGCCGCTGGGCTTCGGCCTCCTGGACGGCATCCACAACGGCGTCAGCGCGCTCGTACGGCTGATGGGCGGCAGGTTCGCCGACCACGGTCCGGGCGGCCACAAGGCCGTGGCCGCCGCCGGCTACGGACTCTCCGCCCTGTGCAAGCCGCTGCTGCTCGTCGTGCACAGCGTGCCGCTGATCGGCGCGGTGCTCGCCGCCGACCGTACGGGCAAGGGCCTGCGCACCGCACCCCGCGACGCCATGATCTCGCTGGCCTGCGAACCGGCCGGGCGGGGCCGCGCCTTCGGCGTGCACCGCGCGATGGACACCGCGGGCGCGCTGCTCGGCCCCCTGATCGCCTTCCTCATCCTGCGGGCGGCGGCCGGCGGATACGACGCCGTGTTCACCGTGAGCGGCTGCGTGGCCGTCCTCGGCGTACTCGTCCTCCTGCTCTTCGTGCCCGGCCGCGCCGCCTCCCGCGGGCACCGCACACCGGCGGGCAAGGCGCCCCTGCGAGACGTCTCGCGCCGCCCGGAGGTCCGCCGGCTGACGGTCTGCGCGGCGCTGCTGGGGCTGACCACCGTCAGCGACTCGTTCCTGTACCTCACGCTGCAGCGCCGGCTGGACCTGTCCGAGGCCTGGTTCCCGCTCCTGCCCCTGGGTACGGCCACGGCCTTCCTCCTGCTGGCCGTCCCCCTGGGTGCCGTCGCCGACCGCTTCGGCCGGCGACGGCTGTTCCTCTGCGGCCACCTCGCGCTCCTGGGGGCGTACGCGGTGCTCCTCGTCCCGCTCGGCGACTCGCCCGCCCTGCTGTGGCCGGCGCTCGCCCTGCACGGCGGCTTCTACGCGGCCACGGACGGCGTTCTGGCGGCCGCCACGGCCGATGCCGTCCCGGAGGCCGTCCGCGGCAGCGGGCTCGCCGTCGTCCAGACCGGGCAGGCGGCCGCCCGCTTCGTCTGCTCGCTGGCTTTCGGTGCCGCCTGGACGGCGTGGGGCGACCGCACGGCGCTGGGGGCGGCAGCGGCCGGTCTCGCCGTCTCCGCGGCCGTCAGCGCACTGCTGCTGCGCCCTGCGAGACCCCTGCCCGCGGACGGCCCTCCGGCACCCGCCCGCTGAACCACGAGGACCGCCCTGATGAACCTCAAGAACCGTCTCCTGATCCTCGTCGCGGCCGTGCTGGTCCTGGGCGGTGTCGCACTGGCCGCCACGCTGCACGCCGCCGGCCGGGGCGCCGAGAAGGACCGGGCGCGGCCGGGCGGCCCACGAGTCGGCCGCGGCGAGGTCGTCCTGGACGCGCCGGGCCGGAGCGTCTTCCGGAACATGGCCTGGGGGCCGCACCGCGACGAGATCGCCTCGGTGCCCGCCGCCGACCCGGCGGGGCCCCGCACCTCGTCCGGCGTGCGCTGCCTGCGCTTCCATGCGGCCGGCGGGACGGGGATCTGCCTGCAGGCGGTGCACGGCAGGCTCCGGGACGGCTACCGGGCCGTCGTCCTGGACGCCCGGCTGCGCGAGCTGCGCCGCTACGACCTGGCCGGCGTGCCGACGCGGGCCCGGGTATCCCCCAGCGGCCGCTCCGTCGCCTGGACCGTCTTCGTCAGCGGGGACTCGTACGCGGGGACGAACTTCTCCACCCGCACCTCCGTCCTTGACCTGGACGGCTGGACGCTGGACCGCAACCTGGAGGACTACCGGTTCTTCCTGGACGGCCGGCTCCACAAGGCGGCGGACATCAACGTCTGGGGCGTCACCTTCGCCGACGACACGCACTTCTACGCGACCGTCGCCACGGGCGGGCGCACGCACCTGGTGCGCGGCGACCGCGCCGAGCGGACACTGCGCTCGCTGCACCCCAATGTCGAGTGCCCGTCCCTCTCGCCGGACGGGACACGCGTGGCGTACAAGAAGCGCGTCGAGGGCGCGCCCGACGACGCGCCCTGGCGGCTGTACGTCCTGGATCTTCGTACCTTGCGCGAGACCGCGACGGCCGAGCGGCGCAGCGTCGACGATCAGGCGGTGTGGCGGGACGGGCACACCCTCGTCTACGCGCTGCCCGGCGACTACGGATCGGATCTGTGGTCCGTCCCGGCGGACGGATCCGACAGCCCGCGGGTCACGATGCCCGCGGCGCTGGCGCCGGCCTTCACCGGCTGACCCCGCCCGGGGACCGTCAGCGTCCCAGCTCCTTGCGCGACACCCGGCGCAGCCTCTTGCGCTGCGAGGAGTCCAGCAGGAGATACGCGCCGACCGGCACCCCGACCATCACCAGCAGGGCGGCCCAGAAGGGCAGCAGCCACAGCAGGATGACTCCGACCGCAACGCCTCCGACGGCGACCTTGGCCCTGTTGCTCATGTCCCTGCCTCCTTCGCGACGGCTGCCGCTCTGTCCGTGAGAACGCCCGGCGGCGGCGCCTGGTTCCTCACCCGGTCCGCAGCGGGGCGCCCACCGCGTGCATGTGGTGCAGCGCCTGGCGGTACGAGTCGACGATTCCAGTCTCGGTGTACGGCAGCCCCGACGCGCGGCAGTGCGCGCGCACAAGCGGCCGGGCGAGGCGCAGGTGGGGGCGCGGCATGCTGGGGAAGAGGTGGTGCTCGATCTGGTAGTTCAGCCCGCCCATGAGCCAGTCGGTGACGGGGCCGCCGCGTACGTTGCGCGAGGTGAGGACCTGGCGGCGGAGGTGGCCCCGGCGTGCGCCGTCGTCCGGGTCCGGCATCTCCATGCCCTTGTGGTTGGGGGCGAAGACCATGCCGAGGTGGAGGCCGAAGAGGGCGTGGTGGACGAGGGCGAAGGCGAGGGCCTTGCCCGGGGACATCGCGGACAGCAGCAGGGTGGCGTAGCCGGCCGCGTGGAGGGCCAGGAGTACGGCCTCCGTCCGCCGTTCCGCCGGGCTGTGCCGTTTGAGGCCACGCACGCTCGAGATCTTCAGGTTGATGCCTTCGAGCAGGAGCATCGGGAAGAAGAGGCGGGCCTGGTTGCGGGTGAGCCACCGCGTGAAGCCCTGCCGCTGCGCGGCCTGCCGCTCGGTCCACACGAGTGCCCCCACGCCGACGTCGGGGTCCTTGTCGACGTGGTTGGGGTTGGCGTGGTGGCGGTTGTGCTTGTCGTTCCACCAGGCGTAGCTCATGCCCAGCAGCAGGTCCGCGTGGACGAGGCCGATCAGCCGCCCGGTGCGCCGGGTGCCGGTTATCTGGGCGTGTCCGCTGTCGTGTCCGACGAAGGCGGTGCGGGCCCAGAACAGGGCGGCGGGCACGGCCAGCAGGAGGGTCCACCAGGAGTCGCCCGAGAGCACGATCCCGGCGGCCGTGGCGGCGAGCGCGAGGAGGTTCGCGGCGATGCTGCGCGCGTACCAGCCTCTCCGGCGTTCGAGGAGGCCCTGTCCCCGGACCTGGCGGAGGAGCGGGGCGAAGTCGCTGCCTGCAGCGGGTTCCGCGAGCAGCGTGGTGGCCTGGGGCATGGGTTCTCCGGACGGTCGGCAGGCTGGGCTGGGCTGACCTCATCGAACGTACGGACCGGGGTCGGCCGCTGCCATGGAGTCACCACCCGGTTCCTGCGGGGGTAAGCCCCCGGAGCGCATAGGGGGGTTGAGTGCACCTCACTTCCGGCGTGTGGCGCGGCTCACCTCGCGGAGGCCTTCGCCCGGAGCCGGCGTCCTGTACCCTCGGCCGCCCGGACCCCGACTAGTCAAATTTGAGGAATGCGCAGCGCTGTGACACCGCCCTCTGCCGCAACACCCTCCGAGATCTCCCGGCTCGCCCGGTGCCCGGCGGTCTTCCTCCCCGGAGACCCCGCACGCACCGGCCGGGTGGCCTTCCTGCTCCCCGACGACGAACCGCCCGCCTCCCCCGATGCCGCCGAGGACCTGACCATCGCCGTCCCGGACGGCACCGACGTCACCACCACGACCGTACGGGCCACCGTGCTGCCCGTACGCGACGCCCTGCCGGTCCTCACCCGCGCCCGGGCCGCGCGGGCCGACGAGGCGGCCGCCTTCTGGGGCTCCGCCGCCGTGCTCGCCCTGCAGATGGCCGCGCGCGGACGCCTGCTGCCCGGCCTGTCGGAGACCGATCACGACGCGTGGCGGGTCGGCCCGCTCACCGCCGACGACCTGCACCGGGTGCGCGACCTGGCCGCCGCGATGCCGCCCGCGGCGCACGCCGTGCCGCTCCCGGGCCCCGGCCCCCTGCTGCTGCCCGAGCCCGAACTGCTCCTGCGGTCCTTCCTGGACGCCGTCGCCGACGGGCTGCCCCGCTCCCCCGCCGCGGCCCTCGCGGCCGGCGGCCCCGCCTTCGCCGCGCCCGAGCCGCGCCGCCTGCCCGAGCAGCGCGCGTGGGCCGCCGGCGTCGCCGCGGGCCACGATGCGGGCGTACGGCTCTCGCTGCGCGTCGAGGTGCTGGGAGCCCTCGCCGGGGAGGACGCGGCCCCCCGCTTCCGGGCCGTGCTCCAGCTGCACAGCCTCTCCGACCCCGCGCTCGTCGCGGACGCCGCCGAGGTGTGGTCCGGAGAGTCGCCCACAGCCGCCGCGCTCGGCCGGGACGCGCGGATGAAGGCGCTCCTCGCGCTGCGCCGGGCCGCGAGCGCCTGGCCGCCGCTCACCCCGCTGCTCTCCGCCGCGGTCCCCGACGCCGTCGACCTCGCCGACGAAGAGGTCGGCGAGCTGCTGGGGGCGGCCTCCGCGGCGCTGGACGCCACCGGGGTCGAGGTGCACTGGCCCAAGGAACTCGTCCGCAACTTCACCGCGCGGGCCTTCGTAGGCCCCCCGGAGGACGACGGCGCGGGGCCGGACCACGAGCGGTCCGGCATGCCGTCGCTGCTCTCGGCCGACGCGCTGCTGACCTTCGGCTGGCGCTTCGCCGTCGGCGGCCTGGAGCTGACGCAGGCCGAGCTGGACCGGCTCGCGGAAGCGGGCCGCCCCGCCGTACGGCTGCGCGACCAGTGGGTCCTGGTCGACCCCGAGGCGGTGCGCCGCGCCCGCGAGCGGCGGGACCGCAAGCTCACACCGGTCGAAGCCCTGGGCGCGGCGCTGACCGGCCGTGCACCCGCGGAGGAGGGCGACGAGGACGGCCCGCAGGTCGACGTCCGGGCCACCGGCTGGCTCGCCGCGCTCCGCGACCGCATCGCCGACCCCGAGCGGTCCCGGGAACCCGTACCCCAGCCCGCCGGGCTCGCCGCCACGCTGCGCGACTACCAGCTGCGCGGCCTGGACTGGCTCCACCGGATGACCTCCCTCGGGCTCGGCGGCTGCCTGGCCGACGACATGGGCCTGGGCAAGACCATCACCCTCATCTCGCTCCACCTGCACCGGCAGACGCTGCCCGGGGCGGCCGGCCCCACGCTGGTGGTCTGCCCGGCGTCCCTGATGGGCAACTGGCAGCGGGAGGTCGAACGGTTCGCGCCCGGCACCCCCGTACGCCGCTTCCACGGCCCGGCACGGTCCCTGGAGGGGGTGTCCGACGGGGAGTTCGTGCTGACGACGTACGGCACCATGCGCCTCGACGCCCGGCGGCTGTCCGGCACCCCCTGGGGCCTGGTCGTCGCCGACGAGGCCCAGCACGTCAAGAACCCGTACTCCGACACCGCGAAGCAGCTGCGCACCATCGGCGCGAAGGCGCGCGTGGCGCTGTCCGGCACGCCCGTGGAGAACAACCTCTCCGAGCTGTGGGCGATCCTCGACTGGACGACGCCCGGGCTGCTCGGCCCGCTGAGCCGGTTCCGCAGGCGCTACGCCCAGGCCGTCGAGGGCGGCGCGGACCCCGCCGCGGCCGAGCGCCTCGCGACGCTGGTCCGCCCGTTCCTGCTGCGCCGCCGCAAGTCCGACCCCGGCATCGCGCCGGAGCTGCCGCCGAAGACCGAGACGGACCGCGCGGTCACGCTCACCAAGGAACAGGCGGGCCTGTACGAGGCCGTGGTGCGGGAGGTCCTCGCCGAGATCGAGGGCGCGGACGGCTTCGAGCGGCGCGGCCTGATCGTCAAGCTCCTGACCGGCCTGAAGCAGATCTGCAACCACCCGGCGCAGTTCCTCAAGGAGAAGTCCCCGGCGATCGCCGGCCGCTCGGGCAAGGTCGAGCTCCTGGACGAGCTGCTGGACACGATCCTCGCCGAGGGCGCGAGCGTGCTGGTGTTCACGCAGTACGTGGCGACCGCACGCCTCCTGGAGCAGCACCTGGGCGCCCGGGGCGTCCCCACGCAGCTCCTGCACGGCGGCACGCCCGTGCCGCGCCGCGAGGAGATGGTGCGCCGCTTCCAGGACGGCGAGGTGCCCGTCTTCCTGCTGTCGCTCAAGGCGGCCGGTACGGGCCTGAACCTCACCCGGGCCGGGCACGTCGTGCACTTCGACCGGTGGTGGAACCCGGCCGTCGAGGCGCAGGCGACCGACCGCGCGTACCGGATCGGCCAGACGCAGCCGGTGCAGGTGCACCGGTTCGTCACCGAGGGCACGGTCGAGGACCGCATCGCCGAGATGCTCACCCGCAAGCAGGCCCTGGCGGACGCCGTCCTCGGCACCGCCGAGGCGGCCGTCACCGAACTGACCGACGCCGAGCTGGCGGATCTCGTCGCACTGAGGGGGAACGGACGTTGAGCGGACAGGACGCCACCGAGAGGGCGGAGCGCACCTTCGAGGCGCTGCCGCCCGAGCACGCGCGGAGCTCCGCACGGACCTGGTGGGGCCGGGCGTGGCTCAAGGCGCTGGAGGACACGGCCCTGGACGGGCAGCAGGTGAAGGCCGGGCGCAGGCACGCGCGCGCGGGCGCGGTGGGCGCGGTCTCGGTGCGGCCGGGGCGCGTCACAGCCGTCGTACGGGACCGCGACGGCACTCCGTACCGCGCCGACGTGGTGGTGCAGGAGTTCGGTGCGGCCGACTGGGAGCGCCTGCTGGAGCTGGTGGCGGGTCAGGCGGGACACATCGCCGCGCTGCTCGACCGCGACATACCGCCGCACCTGGCCGAGGACGCGCTCGCGGCGGGGGTGGAACTGCTGCCGGGCATCGGGGACCTGGAGCCGGAGTGCACGTGCGGGGCGTGGGACCACTGCGCGCACACGGCGGCTCTGTGCCACCAGATGGCACTGCTGCTCGACCAGGACCCGTTCGTCCTGCTGCTGATGCGCGGCCGCGGGGAACGCGAGCTGCTGGAGCAGCTGCAGGCGCGCAACGCCGCGCGCGGATCCGGCGGCGGGCCGGGACAGGATGCCGGAGCGCCCTCCGGGGTGTCTGCGGCCGAGGCGTTCGCGACGGCTTCCTTCGTGGCTCCGCTGCCGGATGCGCCTCCCGCCGTGGAGGGACCGGCGCGCCCTCCGGTGCTCAGCGGCGACGTGGCGCCCGCCCCCGGGCTGGATCCCGCGGCACTGGAGTTCCTGGTCGCGGACGCCGCGGCCCGGGCCCGGCAGTTGCTGGCCGAGGCGCTGGCCACCGGTCATGAGGGCACTCCCGTCGCCGGGGAGCTCACGCTGTGGGAGGACGCCGTGCGCCTGGCGGCGGCCGGCGCGGACGACCGCGTCACCGCCCGGCTCGCGGAGGGCTGCGGGCGGGAGAGGGCCGAGCTCGCGCGGGCGGTGCGCGCCTGGGAGTACGGCGGTCCGGCCTCCCTCGCCGTACTGGAGGAGGAGTGGACCCCGGAGGGCGAGGGGCTCGCACGCGCCCGCGCCCGGCTGACCGGCGCCTGGGAGGAGGAGCAGGCACCGCAGTTGCGGGCCGAGCGCAACCGGTGGACCGCGGTCGGCACTTCCGCACAGCTGCGCTACGGAAGGGACGGCTGGTGGTGGCCCTACCGCAAGGAGGGCGGCCGCTGGCTGCCCGCGGGGCCCTGTGACCACGATCCGGCGGCCGCGCTCGCCGCGCTCCTCACCGACGACCGGTGATTCAAAGGCAAGGGAGAGCGAAAAGGGATCTTTCATAGGCAACCCCGAGGATTTTGCCTATCAGCGACAGAATATGGTGATCTACAGTTCAATCACCTTCTCATCACCGAAAGGCCCTTTGGGATGGCTTTCGCCCTGCTCCGCCGGTTCACGCGCCCCTCCCGCCCGGAGGCCGCGCCGATTCCGCTCGGAGCGGGGGCCCTCGACTGCATCGTCGTGGAGCCGATGCAGTCGCCCCTGCACAGAGCCGAGGTCTCCGTGCGGGACGCGGGCGGCCGCGAAGTGGTGCGCGGTCAGACCGACCCGCACGGCCGCTTCGCGACGACCGTCGCCCCCGGTGAGTACAGCGTCTCGGTGACGGCCGAAGGCTTCCGCCCCGTCCTGCGCACCGTCACCTGCACCGAGGAGACCCGCACCTCGCTCGGCACCCTCGCGATGGAGCTCGCCCCGGCACCGCCCATGCCCGCGCCGGGCGCGTGGCGCATCGACCCGGACCACACGGCGGTGCGCTTCATCGCCCGGCACATCGGCCTCGCCGAGGTGCACGGCCGCTTCAACCGCTTCGAGGGCACCCTCTGGATCACGGAGGACCTGCGGCACTCCCGCATCGACGTCGTGATCGACACGGCCAGCATCGACACCGGGGTCGCACAGCGCGACGAGCACCTGCGCTCGCCGGAGTTCCTGGACGTCGCCAACTACCCGTACATGCAGTTCACCAGCGAGCACTTCGTGCATCGCGGCGGCTCGCACTGGACGGTGCAGGGCGTGCTCAACCTGCACGGCGTCAGCCGGAACATCGCCCTCGACACCCGCTACCTGGGGCTCGGCACCGGCATCATGGGCGAGACCCGCACGGCCTGCTCGGCCTCCACCGAGCTGCACCGCGAGGACTTCACCCTGGACTGGCGTTCCATGCTCCGGCGCGGCATCGCCATGATCGGCGCGACCATCAGGATCGAGCTGGACATCCAGGCCGTTCCGGAGCAGCAGCCGCCGGCCGGCTGACGTCCCGTACGCCCCCTGGCCGCGCACCCGGCGGTGAACCCGGCCGTCAGCCCCGGCCGCCGTTGCCCGCGAACGGGAGCAGGCCCGAAGGGAGGCCGCTCGGCAGGCTCGTGGGCAAGGACGTGGGCAGACCGCTGGGCAGACCGGACGGCAGGGCGGTCGGCCATTGCGACGGAAACCCGCTCGGGACGGTGAGCGAAGGCGACGACGTCGCCGCGCCCGGGCCGCCGGGCTCGCTCCCGCCGCCCGGCCTGCCCGGCTCCGTGCTCTTGCCGCCGACGACCAGGAAGGTCCCCAGGCCGAGCCCGGCCGCCGCCACCAGGGCGACGACGAGCAGTGCGGCACGCCGACCGCCGCCGCCCCGGCGCGGAGGCGGGGGCGGCGGCGTGCCCCACGGCGGCTGGGCGGGGCCGAAGCCGCCCGGAGGAGGACCCGCAGGCGGCCCGTACGGCGGTCCAGGTGGAGTGGCCATGCGGCCAGCGTCCCGCCGGACGGGCACGCACCGGCGGGCGGTGACGGAACCGCTACACGTTCCACCCCGGACCCGGACATTCCGTGCGGCGCTCAGCCCGCCGCGCGCAGGAACCCCTCCAGGCCGGCCAGATCGTCGGTGTTGAGCACGTCCACGCCGGCGGAGAGCAGTTCCCGCCACACGGCCTCGCGCGCCGGGCCCGGCCGGTCGGGTGTGGCCCAGAACCGCACGCGCCGGCCCTCGGCGTGCGCGGCGGACACGATCCGCCGGAGCCGGGCCCGCTCCGCGGCCGGCATCGGGCCGACGCCCTGCCAGCCGAAGCCGGCGCTCCAGTTGTCGCTCACCAGAGGGATGAACGACGCGGGCGAACCGCCGCCCAGATCGGCGAGCCGGCCGTCGTAGAAGGCGTGCCGCAGCCGCTCCCCGGCCATCGGCCCCCGCGCGCCGCGGTCACCCGAGACGACCGCCGTGACGGCACCGCGGCGGATCCGCCCGTCGGCGCAGGACGTGAACAGCGTGCCGTAGCGGCGCAGGCGCCGCGAGAGCTCCCGATAGGCCGCCGCGCCGTCGGTCTTGATGTCGACGAGGAGCTGCAACGAGAGGTTGTGGCCCGGGTAGACGCGGCCGTGACCGGCTCTGACCCGGCGCTCCAGCGGGTCGAGGTAGAGGGCTTCGAGCGTGCGGGACGGGTCGAGGCCCGAGGCGTCGTGGGCGACGAGCAGCCGGCCGCCGACGAGCCATATGTCCGCCTCGACGCTGCCGAACCCGTGGGAGAGCGCATCGGCGAGGGGGTGGGTGTGCTCGTAGTCGTTGTGCGCGTGCGCCCGGCGCAGGGGCGGTGCGTCCGGCGCGCCGGACGCATCGCGCCCCGCCGCCGGCCCGGCGAGGGCCGGGGTGGCGGAGCCCGGGGTCGCGAAGGACCCCGTGAGCGCGGCGCCGAGGGCGGCTCCTAGGCCGACGACGGCTGAGCGGCGCGTGCGAAGACTCATGGCGGCTCTCCCAGTTCTCCAGGAACTCCCGGGCCGGTGTGTGCCAGTGTGCCGCGGTGCGTGCACCTGCCGGCACCTGTGAGTATCCGGGCCGGACAGGCCTCTGGGCAGAGATGTGCCGAGAGTTACCTGCGTCGACGTCGGCGCGTTGCCTGTCGTTCTTTCGGGGCATGGTGAACTGTTCTGCTACGTGCCAGAGTTGACGGGACCTCTGGGGTGACTGTGAAGAGACGCAGAAGAAGCACGCGCTCGGTACTGACGATTCTGGTGGCATGGGCCGCGCTGATCGGCGGCGGAGGCCTCGCTCGGGCGGATGCCGGCGACCGGCCCGTACTGCAGTACCGCTCCCTGGCACCGGTCGCACCGGGCGTGGAGTACCGCGAGTTCTCCCTGCCGGGCTCCCACGGCCCGGCGTACGGGCACATGCTGAGGGTCGATCTGAGCCGACCCGACGTCTCGCTCGACCTGCTCCACCCGGGCTCCGTCGCCGCGAGGTCGACGGTCTCCCGGATGACGGCCGACGAGGACGCGGTCGCCGGGGTCAACGGCGACTTCTTCAATATCACGGAAACCCAGCACCCGGGGGTCGAGGCGACGGGCGCACCGGTCGGGCCCTCCATCGCGAACGGCCGCCGCCTCGGCGCGGCCGTGCCGAACGGGCAGCGCTTCGGACCGGCGATGCCTCCCGGTGTGAACACCCGGGACGTCATCGGCCTCGGCACCGACGACAGGGGCCGGCTGGACCGGCTCACCCTGGAGGGCACCGTGACCGCCGAGGGCAGGACGCTGCCGCTGCGCGGCCTGAACCAGTACGCCCTGCCGGTCGGCGGCATCGGCGTGTACACCCCCTCCTGGGGCACGGCCTCACGGGTCCGCGCCACCTGCGGCACGGACACCAGCAGGGGCGCGCCCTGCACCGACGAGACCCACGAACTGACCGTCCGGAACGGCAAGGTGACGGCCTCGGCGCACAAGCCCGGCCGCGGCGCGATCGCCTCCGGCACGCTGGTGCTCGTCGGGCGGGACGCAGGAGCCCGGGAGCTGCGCAAGCTCAAGGTCGGTGACGCCGTGCGCGTCCACGACCGGCTGAAGCCGGCGCACGGCGGCGCGCTGCGCTTCGCCATCGGCGGCTTCCCCGTGCTGCGCGACGGCCGGCCGCTCTCCGGGCTCGACGGTGCGACCTCCGCCGTGCGGACCGCCGCGGGCCTGAGCGACGAGGGGCGGCTGTTCTACCTGCTGGCGCTGGACGGAGCCGCCGACTACCGGACGGGACTCACGGTCGCCGAGCTCGCCGACCTGATGCGCGATCTGGGTGCGAACGACGCCGTCAACCTGGACGGCGGCGGGTCGAGCACACTGGTCACCCGCGATCCGGACAGCGGCCGGACGCTGGTCCGCAATCATCCGTCCGGCGGGGCCGAGCGGCCGGTGGCAAACGGCATCGGCGTTTTCCTCCGAACGTAACATCATCGATCAATCCACCCTTTTGAGTGACTGCGCCCACCTATATCCCACTGCTAGCTTCGGGGGCGGCCAGGGGAATTCTTCAGCAGGCCCGCAGCGGCCTGTTTCCATAACGGATGGGTGGGCATTCGCATATGACGACGTCAGTGGAGACCGGCACCGACGGCAATAACGGTCCCGGCCGGCTGAGCCTGGGCACCGAGGCCGCACGGAATCTGGCGACCACGACAAAGTCCGTTCCGCAGATGCAGGGAATCACCTCGCGGTGGCTGCTGCGGATGCTGTCCTGGGTACACGTCCCGGGCGGTACGTACCGGGTCAACCGGCGTCTGACGCACACCCTCGGCGACGGCCGGGTGGAGTTCGTCTCGACCGGTGCCGACGTCCGGGTCATCCCGGCGGAGCTGGGCGAGCTCCCGCTGCTGCGCGGCTTCGACGACCCCGAGGTGCTCGAAGCGCTCGCGGGCCGCTTCACCCAGCGGGAGTTCCGCCCGGGCGACGTCGTCGTGGAGGCCGGGCAGCCGGCGGACCAGGTGGTCCTGATCGCCCACGGCAAGCTCAACAAGATCCGCGAGGGCGAGTACGGCGATCCGGCCGTCCTCGGCGTCCTGGCCGATGGCGGCTACTTCGGCGACCGGGCCCTGGCCGCTGCGTCGGAGAGCAACTGGGACTTCACCGTCAAGGCCGTCACCGCCTGCACCGTGCTGACGATGCCGCGCCAGGCGTTCCACGAGGTCATGGAGGGGGCGGCCGGGCTGCGGTCCCACGTGGAGGCGTTCCGCGCCACCACCGCCCGCCCGCAGAACGAGCACGGCGAGTCCGCGATCGCCGTGGCCTCCGGCCACTCGGGCGAGCCGGCGCTGCCGGGCGTCTTCGCCGACTACGAGCTCTCCCCCCGCGAGTACGAGCTGAGCGTCGCCCAGACCGTGCTGCGTGTCCACACGCGCGTCGCCGACCTCTACAACGAGCCCATGAACCAGGTCGAGCAGCAGCTGCGGCTGACCATCGAGGCCCTGCGCGAGCGGCAGGAGCACGAGATGGTCAACAACCGCCGGTTCGGCCTGCTGCACAACGCGGACCTCAAGCAGCGCATCCACACCCGCAGCGGCCCGCCCACCCCGGACGACCTCGACGAGCTGCTGGCCACGGTCTGGAAGGACCCGAGCTTCCTGCTGGCCCACCCGCGGACGATCGCGGCCATCGCCCGGGAGTTCAACCGCCGGGGCGTCTATCCGGACCCCGCCGCCGTCGGCGGCCACTCCGTGCCCGCCTGGCGTGGAATTCCCATCTTCCCGTGCAACAAGATCCCGATTTCCGAGAACGGCACCAGTTCCGTGCTCCTGATGCGCACCGGAGAGGAATCCCGGGGTGTCGTCGGGCTGCACCGGACGGGAATTCCCGATGAATACAAGCCGAGCCTCTCGGTGCGCTTCATGGGCATCAGCGAACAGGCCATCATCTCCTACCTGGTGAGCGCCTACTACTCCACCGCCGTGCTGGTGCCGGACGCCCTCGGAATTCTGGAGAACGTCGAAATCGGCCACTGACCCCGGCCACCGGTCCCCGGCCGCAGCCGCCGGGGACCGCCCGCACCACGCACCGCACCGCGAATCCGCGCCCCGTACCGCATACAGATGGGTGATCACCAGCTATGACCACGTCAGTGGAGTCCGGCCAGGTCGCATCGGCCACGGAGGCACAGCTCAGCCTCGGCACCACAGCGGCACGCCAGCTCGCCACGACGACCAAGTCCGTACCGCAGATGCAGGGGATCTCCTCCCGCTGGCTCCTGCGCGTGCTGCCCTGGGTGCAGGTGTCCGCCGGCACCTACCGGGTGAACAGGCGGCTCACGTACACCGTGGGGGACGGCCGGGTCGAGTTCATCTCCACCGGCTCGGAGGTCCGGGTCATCCCGCCGGAGCTCGGGGAGCTCCCGCTGCTGCGGGACTTCGGGGACAACGACACGCTGGAGGCGCTGGCGGACGGCTTCGTCCAGCGCGAGTACGCGGCGGGCGACACCCTCGTCGAAGCCGGCGCCCCGGCCGACCACATCTTCCTCGTCGCCCACGGCAAGCTCAACAAGACGGGCACCGGCAAGTACGGCGACGAGACCGTGCTCGGCGTGCTGGCCGACGGGGACTACTTCGGCGAGCAGGTCCCTCTGGAGCCGGACGGCACCTGGGGGTTCACCGTCCGCGCCGTCACGCGCTGTACGGTCCTGGCCCTTCCCCTGCAGGCCTTCCAGGCGCTGGCCGAGCGGTCGGAGGCGCTGCGCGAGCACGTCGCGGCGTACGCCTCCCGCCCGGCGCGGGCGCAGAACAAGCGCGGTGAGGCCGACATCGCCATCACCTCGGGCCACATCGGCGAGCCCGCCATCACCGGCACCTTCGTCGACTACGAGCTCTCCCCCCGCGAGTACGAGCTGAGCGTCGCCCAGACCGTGCTCCGGGTCCACACCCGCGTCGCCGACCTCTACAACGACCCGATGAGCCAGCTCGAGCAGCAGCTGCGGCTGACGGTCGAGGCGCTGCGCGAGCGCCAGGAGCACGAGATCGTCAACAACCGCGAGTTCGGCCTGCTGCACAACGCGGACATGAGCCAGCGCATCCACACCCGCAGCGGCCCGCCCACCCCCGACGACCTCGACGAGCTGCTGGCGCGCCGCCGCAAGACCCAGTTCCTCCTCGCCCACCCGCGCACCATCGCCGCGTTCGGCCGCGAGTGCACCAGCCGGGGTCTGTACCCGCAGTCCATCGACGTCCTGGGCTCCTCGGTGCGCTCGTGGCGCGGAGTGCCGCTGCTGCCCTGCAACAAGATCCCGGTGAGCGAGTCGGGGACGAGCTCGATCCTCGCCATGCGGACCGGCGAGGACAACCAGGGCGTCGTGGGCCTGCACCAGACCGGCATCCCGGACGAGTTCCAGCCGAGCCTCAACGTCCGGTTCATGGGCATCAACGAGCAGGCGATCTCCTCGTACCTGGTGAGCGCCTACTTCTCGGCGGCGATCCTGGTGCCGGACGCCCTGGGCGTCCTGGAGGACGTCGAGATCGGCCGCTAGGAGCAACGAGCGCCGGAAGCGGCGGGCGCCGGAAGCACGACCGGCGGAATCCCGGGCCGGGTCCCCCTGACAGCGGGGCCCGGCCCGGGCGTCGTCAGGGCCGTACGCCGCTCACGATGCGCGTCGTGGTGGCCAGGCCGTCGGAGATGGTCGGCGCGATGCTCGTACTCGCGAGGAGAAAGCCGAGCAGGACGCAGACCAGGGCGTTCGACATGCGCAGCGAGCCGCTGCGCATGAACACGACCACCAGGACGAGCAACAGCAGGACCACGGAGATCGAAATGGCCATGGCGAACCTCCTCGGCGGAGCGGTTGTCCGTCAGTCTGGCCCACACAGCGCCCCGGCCCGGGGCAGCAGGTGTACTCCATTCAGGTACGAGCGTGGCCGTCCGGGTCGGTGCGCTCGGCAGGCAGGCCGTCCGCGGGGTGCCTAGGCTGGCGGAATGAGCCGCACAGCCGCCGACAGCAGGCCTTCCGCGGAGCGGCCCGCACCGGTTCCGCAGGGCCGGGAGAGCGGGGAGCGCGAGTCCGCGTGGCGGCGGCTGCTGCACCGGGTGCCGAACGGATTTGCGATCTTCTTCGGCGCCCTCGGCCTGTTCTGTGCGATCACTTCCCTGATCATGCCGCTGCGGCGGGCGGCGCTGCCGCTGACGGAGGCGCTGGACACGCTGACCGTCCCCACCGCCCCGAACCTGGCCTACGCCGTCTTCCTGCTGCTCCTCGCGGCGGCGATGGCCGCCCGCAAGCGGGTCACGCTCTGGTTCGTCCTCGCCTATCTGAGCCTGCTTCTGGTCGCGGACGTCCTGCTGCTGGTGGTGGGTTACTGGGACACGATCCCCTCGCTCGTGCTGTGCGTGGCCGCGATGGCGCTGCTGATCCTGGCCCGCCGGGAGTTCTACGCGGCGTCACGGCGGGGCGCGTTCCTGCGGGCCTCGCTCGTGCTGGCGGCGGGGCTCGCGGTGGCCATCCTGGTGGGCTGGGGCCTGGTGTCGCTGTTCCCCGGCACGCTGGAGCCCGGGGGCGGCAACCGGCTGCTGTTCGTCGCCAACAAGGTGTGCGGCGGGCTGGTGAGCGGGCGGCACTTCACCGGCCACCCGCCGCACTGGCTGTACTTCCTGCTCGGGCTGCTCGGCGCGCTGGCGCTGCTCAACGCCGCCATGTCGCTCTTCCGCTCGCAGCGCCTGGAGGCGGCACTCCACGACGACGAGGAGCCCCGGATCCGCGCCCTGCTGGCCCGCTACGGCGGCCGGGACTCGCTGGGCTACTTCGCGACCCGCCGGGACAAGGCGGTGGTCTTCTCCCCCAGCGGCAAGGCGGCGGTGACCTACCGGGTGGAGGCGGGCGTCTGCCTGGCCTCCGGCGACCCGCTGGGCGATCCGGAGGCGTGGACGCCGGCGATCGACGCGTGGCTGGAGGTCGCGGGCCGCTACGGCTGGCAGCCGGCCGTGATGGGGGCCAGCGAGGCGGGCGCGAAGGCGTACGCCCGCTCGGGCCTGGGCGCGCTCCAGCTCGGGGACGAAGCGATCCTGCAGGTCGCCTCGTTCGACCTGGACGGGCGCGAGATGCGGGTGACGCGGCAGGCCGTCAACCGCGTGGAACGCACCGGTGCCACCGTCCGCATCCGCCGCCACTCGGCGCTCACCGACGAGGAGATGCGCGAGGTCATCCACCGCGCGGACGCCTGGCGGGACACCGAGACCGAGCGTGGCTTCTCGATGGCGCTGGGACGGCTCGGCGATCCTGCCGACGGCGACTGCCTGCTGGTGGAGGCGTTCGACAGCGAGGGGACGATGATCGCCCTGCTGTCGTTCGTGCCGTGGGGGCGGGACGGGGTCTCGCTCGACGTGATGCGCCGTGACCGGGCCGCGCCCAACGGCGTCATGGAGTTCATGGTCACCCAGTTGTGCGCGCAGGCCGGGCGGTTCGGCGTGAAGCGCATCTCGCTGAACTTCGCGGTCTTCCGCTCCGCGTTCGAGGAGGGCGCGCGGATCGGTGCGGGGCCGGTGCTGCGGCTGTGGCGCAAGCTCCTGCTGTTCTTCTCCAAGTGGTGGCAGCTGGAGGCCCTCTACCGCTCGAACGTGAAGTACAACCCGGAGTGGCACCCGCGCTTCCTGTGCTACGCGGACGCGGGCGCCCTGGCGCGGATCGGGCTCGCCGCCGGCATCGCCGAGGGGTTCGTCGCGGTGCCCAGCCTGGGCCAGCTGTGGAACCGCGGGCGGGCCCGGGGCATCACCAGCCCGGCGTCCACCGCCGGGCTGCCGCCGCTCTCCGAGCTCGGCCTGGAGACCGGGGCCGAGGAGGCGGGGCGGGACGGGCTCGCGGGCCTGCCGGAGCAGGTGCGGGTGCGGCGGCGGAAGCTGGAGCTGCTGCGGGCGGCGGGCGTGGAGCCGTATCCGGTCGACGCCCGCCGTACGCACACCCTCGCCGCGATCCGCGCCGCCCACGCGGGGCTCAAGCCGTCCTCCCGCACGGGCGAGCGGGCGACGGTGACCGGCCGCGTGCTGCTGGTCCGCAACCACGGCGGCGTCGCGTTCGCCGTCCTCCGCGACTGGTCCGGCGACCTGCAGCTGACCTTCACCCGGGAGGACTGCGGCCGGGAGGGGCTGCGGCGCTTCGCCACGCACGTCGACCTCGGCGACCACATCGAGGCGGAGGGCGAGATCGGCACCACCGACCGCGGCGAGCTCACCGTCTTCGTCGGCAGCGCCCGGATGACCGCGAAGTGCCTGCGCCCCCTGCCCGACAAGCGGCACGGCCTGAGCGACCCCGAGGCACGGGTGCGCATGCGCTACGTGGATCTGACCGTCTCGCCGGAGGCGCGCAAGACGGTGCAGGCGCGCAGCGCGGCCGTGCAGGCGCTGCGCCAGGGGCTGCTCGACCGCGGCTTCCTGGAGGTGGAGACGCCCATGCTCCAGCAGATCCACGGCGGCGCCAACGCCCGGCCGTTCACCACGCACATCAACGCCTACGACCTCGACCTGTACCTGCGGATCGCGCCGGAGCTCTACCTGAAGCGGCTGTGCGTGGGCGGCATGGAGAAGGTCTTCGAAATGGGCCGCACGTTCCGCAACGAGGGCGTGTCGTACAAGCACAATCCGGAATTCACGATGCTGGAGGCGTACCAGGCGTTCGCGGACTACGACGTGATGCTCGACCTGACGCGCGAGCTGATCCAGGCCGCCGCCGTCGCCGCCCACGGGTCGGCCGTGGCGCTGCGGGCGGACGCCGGGGGCAGGCCGGTCGAGCACGACATCTCGGGGCCGTGGCCGGTGAAGACCGTCTACGGCGCGGTCTCCGAGGCGCTCGGCGAGCAGATCGACGCGGACACTCCGGTGGGGGCGCTGCGGCGGCACTGCGACGCGGCCGGGGTGCCGCACCGGCCGGAGGACGGGCGCGGGGACATCGTGCTGGAGATGTACGAGCGGCTGGTCGAGGAGCGCACCCAGTTGCCCGTCTTCTACAAGGACTTCCCCACCGACGTCTCGCCGCTCACGCGCCCGCACCGCGACGATCCGCGGCTCGCCGAGCGCTGGGACCTGGTGGCCTTCGGCACCGAGCTGGGCACCGCGTACTCGGAGCTGATCGACCCCATCGAGCAGCGGCGCCGGCTGACCGCGCAGTCGCTGCTGGCGGCGGGCGGCGACCCGGAGGCGATGGAGCTGGACGAGGACTTCCTGCGGGCGCTGGAGTACGCGATGCCGCCGACGGGCGGGCTCGGGATCGGGGTGGACCGGCTGGTGATGTTCCTGACGGGGCTGTCGATCCGGGAGACGCTGCCGTTCCCGCTGGTACGCAGGCGCTGACCGCGGGAGGGACCCCGCACAGACACCTCAAAGACTCCCTTTGAGGAGAGGATAGAATCCTTTATTTGCCTTATAGATCCGCCGTTGTTAGCTTGCGAATATGACCTCGGCACAGCGCACCCGAACCCCGTGGGCACCGATGGCGGCGACCGCGCTGCTGTGGGGCTCCGCCTTCACCGCCATCCAGGTGGCGCTGCCGGACTACTCCCCGGCCTCCGTCGCACTCCTGCGCATGGCCATCACCATCGCCGTCCTCCTGCCGTGCCTGTTCCTCGGGCGCATCGGCCGGCTGCACCGCGGCGACGCGCTGCGCATGGCGGCCTTCGGCCTGACCGGCATGACGGCCTACCAGGTGCTGCTGTGCGCCGGCGAGCAGAGCGTGGACGCGGGCACCGCGGCCATGCTGATCGCCGCGTCCCCGGTCTTCACCACCGCGCTCGGCATGGCCTTCCTGGGCGACCGGCCCGGCACGCGGGGCCTGGCCGGTCTCGCCGTGGCGCTCACCGGCGCGCTCACCGTCGCCGTCACCGCGGGCGGCGGCAGCGGTTCGCTCATGGGCGCGCTCATGGTGCTCGCCGCCGCCGCGACCCAGGCGACGTCCTTCGCCCTGCAGAAGCCGCTGCTCAAGCGGTACTCGGGCGCGGAATGCGTCTTCTACGGCAGCCTGTTCGGCATGGTGCCGCTGCTGCCGCTCGCCCCTCAAGCGGTGGGGCAGATCGCGGCGGCCGACGGCCACCGCACGCTGGCGGTGCTCTGGCTGGGCCTGGGCTGCACCGCGATGGCCTTCTGGACCTGGTCGCGGACCCTGCGGGCCACGACGGCGTCGACGGCTTCGCTGGTGCTGTACGCGGTGCCGGTCGCCGCGCTCGGCCTCGACGCGGCGTTCCTGGGGAACCTGCCGTCGCTCAACGCGGTCGGGGGCGGGCTGCTGGTGCTCGCGGGTGTCGCCGTCGCCACCGTACGGAAGGCGCCCCCGAAGGCGCCGGAGCCGGAGCGGGTGGAGCCTGCTGCGGCCGAGCGTGAGCTCGTGGACAGCCGGCGCTAGTCCGCACGGGGCTCCGCCCGGACCCCGGTCCTCAGACGCCGGACGGGCTTGATTTTCTTAGCGGACGTCCTTTGCGAGCGGGCCGGACGCGTCCTCGGCGCCCAGCTCGTCCCACCGCACCGTCTCGTCGCACCAGCGGTTCAGCAGCACGCTGTCGTGTCCCACCGCCAGCAGGCCCGCCCCGCTCTCGGCGCGGTAGGTCTCGACCGCCGCCACGAGTGCCGCCGCCGTCGACGCGTCCAGCATCGCCGTCATCTCGTCGCAGATCAGCCAGCGCGGGCGCAGGACGAGGGCCCGGGCCAGGCAGGCCCGCTGGAGCTGGCCGTCGCTGACCTCGTGCGGGCGACGGCCGAGCAGTTCCCGGGAGAGGCCGACGCGTTCGGCCAGCCCGGCGACCGCCTCCGCGGCCTCGTTGCGGCGGCCCGTGGCCCGCAGCGGCTCCGCGATCAGGTCGGCGAGCCGCATGCGCGGGTCCGCGGCGAGGCGCGGCTGCTGGAAGACGACGCCGAAGGCCGTGCGCTGCTCGCGCGGGGCGCGGTGGCGCCAGCCGCGGACGGGGGCGCCGTCGACGACGACGGTCCCGGAGTCCGGCCGGTGCAGCAGGGCGGCCACCCGGGCCAGGGTGGACTTGCCGCAGCCGCTGGGGCCTAGCAGACCGACGGAGCGGCCGGACCCGACCGTCAGCGAGACCTCGCGGACGACGGGCGCGCGCCGGTCGTAGCCGGCGGTGATACGGCTCAGTTCGAGCATGCGGTCGCCTCCTCCGGGTGGTGGCAGGCCACGCCGCCGACGGGCTCCGGGAGCGTCCCGCACCGTGCGGTCGCCCGTGCGCAGCGGGGGGCGAAGGCGCAGCCGCCGGGCAGGTCGCCGAGTTCGGGGGGCATGCCCGGGATGGGGGTGAAGGCCCGCTCGGGCAGGGCGTCGAGCAGGGCGCGGGCGTAGGGGTGGCGGGGGCCGGGCGCGCCGAAGAAGGCGGAGGCTCCGGCGATCTCGACGATGCGGCCCGCGTACATGACGGCGACGCGGTCGGCGATGCGCCGGGCCGCCGCGAGGTCGTGGGTGATCATCAGCAGGGCGCGGCCGGTGTCGGCGTGCCGCCGCAGTTCGTCCACCGTGCGGTCGACGAGGTCGCGGTCGAGGCCGGTCGTGGGTTCGTCGGCGAGCAGGAGCGGGGCGTCGCCGACGAGGGCGAGCGCGGTGGCGGCGCGCTGGGCGAGGCCGCCGGAGAGCTGGTGGGGGTGGCGGTCCAGGTGGGTGGCGGGGAAGGCGGCCCGTTCGGCGGCGGCTTCGGCGGCTTCGCGCAGCCCGGCCTTGCGCAGGCCCGTCAGCTCACGGACGGTCTCCTCCAGCTGGGAGCGCACCGTGCGGACGGGGGTGAGGTGGGCGGAGGGGCTCTGCGGGACGAGGCCGATGCGGCGGCCGCGTACGGTGCGGGCGAGGGTGCGCTCGTCGGCGGCCAGGAGGTCGAGGTCGCCCAGGAAGGCCCGGCCGGTGGCCCGGGCGTTGCGGGGCAGCAGGCCGAGCAGGGCGGAGGCCAGGACGGACTTGCCGCAGCCGCTCTCGCCGATGAGGGCGAGGCACTCACCGGGGCGCAGCTCGAACGAGGCGCCGGTGACGGCGGCGATCTCGCGGCCGCCGCGCATCCGGAAGCGTACGGAGAGGTCGTCCACGGACAGTACGGGACTCACAGGCTCAGCTCCGATCGGCGGCGCGGGTTGAGCCGTTCCCGCCACGCGGCCGCCAGGCCCGCCACGGCCAGCGTGGGGACGATGATGAACAGCCCGGGGAAGAGCGTCGGCCACCAGTCGCCCGCGAGGAGGGAGCCGCGCGCGCTCTGGACCATGTTGCCGAGGCTCGCCTGGTGCGTGGGCAGGCCCAGGCCGAGGAACGACAGGGCGGACTCGTGCCAGATGGCGTGCGGGATCATCAGCACCGCCGCGAGCCCCGCCTGGGGCAGCACGGCCGGCAGCAGGTGGCGGACGGCCACGCGCCACCGCGACGCGCCGCCGGACACCGCCGCGTCGACGTACGGGCGCGAGCGCAGGGACAGCACCTCGGCGCGGACGATCCGCGCCGTCGACAGCCAGTGCGTGACGACGACGGAGGCGACCACCGGCCAGACGCCGGGGCGGAACATCGTGACGACGAAGATGCCGAGCAGCAGGTGCGGCACGGACGAGAAGAGGTCGACGAGCCGCATCAGCACACGGTCCGTCCAGCCGCCGAGGGCGCCCGCGACCGCGCCGACCGCCGTGCCGATGACGGTCGCGGCGAGGGCCGCGGCGACGCCGACGAGGAGCGAGACGCGGAGCCCGTAGACGCTGCGCAGCAGCAGGTCGCGGCCCACCTCGTCGGTGCCGAAGGGGTGGGCCCACGAGGGCGGCCGCAGCTTGGCGGCGAGGTCGACGGCCTGCTGGTCCAGGGGCACGGCGAGCGGGACGACCAGCACGGTGAGGACGACGGCGGCCGTCACGGCGGCGGAGACGCGCGCACGCGGGCGGGGGTCAGCCATCGAAGCCCACCCTCGGGTCGGCCAGCCCGTACAGCAGGTCGGACAGCAGGTTCCCCACCAGGACCGCCGCCGTCGCGAGGACGGTCAGGGCGGCGAGCAGCGGGAAGTCGACCTTGGTTGCGGCCTCGACGGTCGCGGAGGCGATGCCGGGCCAGCTGAAGACGGTCTCCACCAGCAGGGCGCCCGTGATGAGCTCGGGGACGCGGGAGCCGACGAGGGTGAGGACGGGCAGCAGCCCGGAGCGCAGGGCGTGGCCGAGGAGGACGGTCCGTTCGCGCAGGCCGCGGGCGCGGGCGCCCCGCACGGGGTCCTCGTCCAGCGCGTCGCCGACGCCCTGGCGCACGTAGAGCACGAACCAGGGCAGCTGGGAGACGGCGAGCACCGCCGCGGGCAGGACGACGTGGGAGGCGACCTGGCCGGGCGTGGCGACGTCGCTTCCGGTGTCGGTGAGCCCGCCGGCGGGCAGGGCGCCGAGCTTGAGGGAGAAGAGCCAGACGGCGAGGAGGCCGAGCCAGAAGGGCGGGGCGGCTTCGAGCGCGTACGCCACGGAGGTCACGGCCCGGTCGAACAGGCCGCCCCGGCGGCGCGCCGCGAGGACGCCGAGCACGGTGCCGGCGGTCACGGCCAGGGCGAAGGCGATGCCGCACAGCAGCACGGACCAGCCGATGCGTTCGCCGATGACCTGGGCGACGGGCTGGCGCAGGGCCGCGGAGGTGCCGAGGTCGCCGGTGAGGGCGGAGGTCAGCCAGTCCCACCAGCGGGCGGTGAAGGGCCGGTCGGCGCCGAGGTTGTCGCGCAGCTGGTCGAGGACGTCCTGGCGGGCGCCGAGCCCGGCGCTGCCGGCGTAGGCCTTGGCGGGGTCGAACGGCGAGGCCGCGGCGATCGCGAAGACCCCGAAGGTGACGGCGGCGAGCACGGGGACGGCGGCCAGCAGCCGCCGTCCGGCCATGCGCGCCATGGGCCCCCACGGGAGCCCGGCGGCGGCGCGGGTCACTTCTTCGGCTGCCAGTCCTCGACGTTCCACCAGGGCCCGGCGCCGAGGCCGTGGTCGTGCGGCTCGACCTGGGTCGAGAGGTCCTTCCAGCGGTCGGTCATCACGTAGAGGTGGTCGACGTGGGTGAGGAAGGTGTAGCCGGGGTTGTCGGCGAGGCCGCGCTGGACCTTGTCGTAGGCGGCCTTGCGGGCGGCCTTGTCGCCGCTGCGCCGGCCTTCCTCGAGCGCCTTGTCGACGTCGGGGTTGCCGTAGGCGGCCATGTTGTTGAAGCCGTCGAGGGCGAGGGAGGAGTGCAGCAGGTTGTAGAGGTCGAAGTCGGGGTCGGCGGGGTTGCCGCCGCCGGCGAGGACCGCGTCCTCCTTCATCCGCGGCTCGATGACCTCCCAGGTGCCGCTCTGCACCTTGGCCTCGATGCCCGCCTTCTTGGCGTCGGAGGCGAAGGCGAGGGCGTGCTCCTCGCGGAGCTTGTCACCGGCGGGGAACCAGAGGGTGAAGGAGGCGCGCTGCCCGTCCTTCTCGCGGATGCCGCCGTCGCCCGGCTTCCAGCCGGCGTCGTCGAGCAGCTTCCGGGCCTTGTCCGGGTCGTGCGGGCGCTCGGTGCCCTTGGCGAACCACTCGCTGTCGGTGGGGACGGGGCCGTGGCCGGCCCGGCCGGCGCCTTCGAGGAGCTTGTCGACCATGGCCTTGCGGTCGACGGCGAGGTCGAGGGCGCGGCGCACGGCGAGGTCGCCGGTGACCTTGTTCGCGGTGGGGAGGGTGACGCCGCGGAAGTCGGTGGTCTTCGCGGTGATGGTCACCTTGCCCTTGTCGCCCTTGAAGCCCCTGGCGAGGTTGGGCGGCAGGATCGCGCCGTCGAGGTCGCCGGAGCGCAGCCGCGTGGCGCGCACGTCGTCGTCCTTGATGATCGCCATGGTGAGCTTCTTGACCTCGGGCTCGCCGCCCCAGTAGCCGGGGTTGGCCTTGAAGGTCAGCTTCTCGCCCTTGCTCCAACCGGTGAGGACGTAGGGGCCGGTGCCTATGGGGGCGGTGTTGAAGGAGCCGGTGTTGACGTCCTGGCCCTTGGCCGCGTGCTCGGGGACGATCGGCAGGACGGTGCGCTCGGCGAACGGCGCGTAGGGGTACTTGAGCGCGAAGACGACGGTGTCGTCGGACTCGGCGGTGACCTTCTCGACGGCGTCGAGCTCGCCCTTGGCGGCGTTGTTGGTCTTCTCGTCGAGAATGGTCCGGTAGGTGAAGACGACGTCCTTGGCCGAGAAGGGCTTGCCGTCGCTGAACTTCACGCCGTGGCGGAGCTTGAAGGTGTACGTGCGCCCGTCGTCGCTGACCTTCGGGAGGGCGTCGGCGAGGGCGGGGCGGAGCTTCATCGCCGCGTCGCGCCGGAGCAGGCCGTCGAAGATCTTGGAGTTGCCGTCCTTGCCGTAGCCGAGGAGGGGGCTGAGAGTCTCGGGCTCGTTGGCGAGACCGACGACCAGGGAGTCCTCGTGCCCCTCGGCGCCGCTGCCGCCCGGTGTCGAGCAGGCCGCCGCGCCTGCCGCGAGAACGCCTGCCATGGCCGTGGCGGCCACTCCCCGTACGGACCGGGCCGTCATGCCCCACACCCCTGCTCAAGATCTGTCGACATATTGCTATTGCGAATCAGTCGCAATTAAACAACAGGTCGAGGAGCACCGTTGCATGCGGGTCCGGTGCTCGCACGCGGGGACAGCCTGGGAACGGCGTCCTGGACGCTGACCGGCGGGCCACCGTCCAGGAGGGCGAGGAGGTGCTCCGCCGCATGCCGGCCGAAGGCGGCGGTGTCGCGGACCAGGGCCGTGAGCGCGGGGTGGGTGCTGCGGCAGAGCACCGAGTCGTCCCAGGCCACGATCGAGAGGGCGGCGGGTACGGGCACGCCGCGCCCGGCCGCCACCGCCAGGCCCGCCACGGCCATCACGTCGTTGTCGTAGACGAGCGCGGTGGGAGGGCGGTCGCCCGCCAGCTCCCTGCGGGTGGCCTCGGCGCCCTGGGCGTCGGAGTAGTCGGTGGTCACCGACCGCACGTCCGGCAGGCCGCGGCGGGCCGCCTCCGCTCGCAGGCACGCCATGCGGCGCCGGGTGTGGGCGAGCTCCGGCAGCCCCGCGATGTGGGTGATGCGGCGGTGTCCCAGGCCGTAGAGGTGGCCGACGATCGAGGCCATCGCGCCGGTGTCGTCCGCCCACAGAGTGGAGATCGCGCCGTGCGGCGCACCCCGCCCGTCGAGCGCGCCGACGACCACGGCGGGCAGGCCGAGGCGGTCGAGCAGGGCCGGGCGGGGGTCGTCGGCCCGCGGGTCGACGACGAGCAGGCCGTCCACGCGGCGCTCGGCCCACCAGCGGCGGTAGACCGCGCACTCGGCGTCGAGGTCCTCCACGACCTGGAAGAGCAGCCCGAGGCCCCGGCCGGCGAGCACCTCCTGCACGCCGGAGACCAGCTGCAGGAAGAAGGACTCGACGCCGAGCGTGCGGGCGGGCCTGGCCAGGACGAGGCCCACGGTGGCCGCGCCCTCCCCCGACAGGGCGCGGGCGGCGGTGCTCGGCTGCCAGCCCAGCTCCTCGGCGACCCGGCGGATGCGCGCGCGAGTGGCCTCCGATACCCCCGGGCGGCCGTTGAGCGCGAAGGAGACCGCGCTCTCCGAGACGCCCGCCCGGCGTGCGATGTCCTTGATCGTCGGGCGGCGGGCCGGTGTGCGGCGCACGGTGCACCTCCCCTCGGCCGGCGTCCGGAGCGTCTGAGCGCTTGGGCGATCGGGTTCCTGAACGCCTGAGCAGTAACACACTAAAGCGCATTAGCTGTTGACGACAGTATTGACTAACTCCCGTTCCGGGTGCACCTTTTGGACCGCTGCCATCGCCGCCTTCCGCACCGTCACCTCCGCACCGTCACCTCCTCCCGACCGAAGGAGTTCGCCGGCCATGCCGATACGCCGTGGAGCCCTCGCCGCGACCGTTCCGCTGCTCGTGTCCGCCCTCACGCTGACCGCCTGCGGCTCGGGCGGATCCGGCTCCGGATCCGGGGAGGGCGGCGGCGCGGACGGGAAGCCCGAGGGTGACATCACCTTTCAGACCTGGAATCTGCGCAGCAATTTCAAGGACTACTTCACCGGCCTGGTGGCGGAATTCGAGAAGGCGCACCCGGGTGTCCGGGTCAAATGGCTGGACCAGCCGGCCGACAACTACGCGGACAAGCTCGGCGCGGACGCCGCCGCCGGGACCCTGCCGGACGTCGTCAACGTCTCCCCCGACCTGTCGTACCCGCTGGCCAAGGCCGGTCTGCTGATGAACCTCGACAAGGAGGCGGCCGCCGCGAAGTTCAAGGGCGAGTACACCCCGGAGGCGTGGCAGGGAAACGTGCTGCCCGGGCTGGACGGCTCGTACTCCTTCCCCTGGTACCTCAACACCGGCCCGCTGTTCTACAACAAGACCCTCTTCCGGCAGTCCGGCCTCGACCCCGAGAAGCCCCCGAAGACGTACGACGAGCTGTTCGCGGCGGCACGGACCATCGCGGAGCGCTCCGGGGGGAAGACCGCGACGCTCGGGGGCACCCCGGCCGTCGAGGACTTCGGCCGCTACGGCGTGAAGCTCATGAACGACGACGCCACCCGGTTCACCTACAACGAGCCCAGGGGCGTGGAACTGCTCACCGCGTACAAGAACCTCTACGAGCGCGGCGGCCTCGACCCGCAGGCGCTGACCAACACTCCGGACAAGACGGGGCAGAAGTTCCTGGAGCAGAAGGTCGCCATGAATCCGGGCAGCGCCCACGACCTCGAGAACTTCAAGAAGAGCGCACCCGGCCTCTACCGGAACCTCGGCATCACCGACGCGCCCAACAACACCGGAAAGCCCAACATGTACGTGATGGGCCTCGGCATCAACAGCCGGAGCAAGCACAAGGCCGCGGCCGTCGCCTTCGCGCACTTCGTGACCGGCAGGAAGAACCAGGAGGCCTTCGCCCACAAGGTCGCCGTCTTCCCCAGCACCAAGGGTTCGCTGGACGACCCGTACTGGACGAAGGACGACGGCACGGACGAGGGAAGGGTGCGGGTGGCCTCCGCGAAGATGCTGAAGGGCGCGGTGAATTACACGCCGGTCGTCCTCAGCGAGGAGATGAAGACCGTCCTCAAGAACGAGGTCGCCAAGGCCCTCCAGGGAAAGAAATCGCCCCGGCAGGCTCTGGACGACGCCGTCGCGCAGAGCAACAAGCTGCTCAAGCAGGGCTGACGGGCGTGAAGCGGGTGCGTACGCACCGGGCGGCCAGCCCCTGGCTCTTCCTGCTGCCCGGCCTCGGGACCGTCGCCGCCTTCAACCTCTATCCCTTCCTCACCACGCTCCACAAGGCGTTCACGGACGCCCGCACGCTGGCCCCCGGCCACTGGGTGGGGCTGCGCAACTTCCGCGAGCTGCTGGAGGACGAGCAGTTCTGGGTGGCCCTGCGCAACAGCGGCCTCTACGTCGTCCTCGTCGTGCCCTTCACCGTGCTCCTGCCGCTGCTGCTCGCGCTCCTGGTGCGGAAGCGGATCCCGGGCGTCGCGTTCTTCCGGTCCGCCTTCTACACCCCGGTCGTGGCCTCCGTCGTCGTGGTGGCCCTGATCTGGGAGTGGATGCTGGACGACCGCGGCCTGGTCAACGCCGTCCTGCGCGTCCTCGGGGCCGGCCCGGTCTCCTTCCTCGGCGACGAGTGGCTGCTGCTGTTCAGCGCGATGGCGCTGACGGTCTGGAAGGGTCTCGGCTACTACATGATCATCTATCTGGCGGCGCTGGCGAACGTGCCGCGCGAGCTCCACGAGGCGGCCGCCGTCGACGGCGCCGGCTCCCTGCGCCGCTTCACCGCCGTCACCGTGCCCGCCGTGCGCTCCACAATGGTGCTGGTCGGCGCCCTGTCGTCGGTCGCCGCCTTCAAGGTCTTCTCCGAGGTCTACCTGCTGGCCGGACCCACCGGCGGCCCGGCCGGCCAGGACACCACCCTCGTCATGCTCCTCCAGCGCACCGGCACGGGGCTCAACGGCCGCGTGGGCTACTCCTCCGCGATCTCCCTGATCGTCTTCGCCGTCGCCCTGGTGCTGATGCTGCTCGTCCTGCGCGCCGACCGCAGGGACGGGCAGGACGGGCAAGAGCTCCAAAGCCGGCCAGGCGGTCCGGAGCCGAAGGGCGGGCGAGCATGAACCGCACCACGTCCTGGGAGAAGGCCGTGCGCTACGTACTGCTCCTCGCCGTCCTCGCCCTCACCGTCGGCCCCTTCCTCTGGCAGCTCTCGACCTCCCTCAAGAGCACCACCGAGGACATCTACACCTCCCCGCCGCGCTTCCTGCCGGCGCATCCGACCGGCCGCAACTACGCCGAGGTCGCGGACATCGTCCCCGTCTGGGACTACGCCCTGAACTCCCTCAAGGTCGCCGCCGCGAACGTGCTCACCAACCTCGCCGGCGCCTCCATGGCCGGCTACGCCCTGGCCCGGCTGCGGTTCCGCGGCCGCCGGGCGGCCGGGCTGGCCTTCGTCGCGGCCGTGCTGGTGCCCCTGGAGTCCGTCGTCATTGCCCAGTTCACGATGATGCGCGACCTGGAGCTCAACAACACGCTCGTCGCCGTCGTCCTGCCCGGGGCGGTCGGCGCGCTCAACGTGCTGCTGATGCGCAACGCCTTCGCCGCCCTGCCCTACGAGACCGAGGAGGCGGCCGTCATCGACGGGGCGAACGTCTGGCAGCGCTTCGTCCGCGTCGCGCTGCCCTCGGTGAAGGGGACGCTCGCCGTCGTCGCGATCTTCTCGTTCATGGGGGCGTGGGACGACTTCCTGTGGCCGCTGATCGTCCTGTCCGACCCCGACCGCTTCACCCTGACCGTCGGCCTGAACTACCTGCACGGCACCTTCCAGCAGGACCCGAGGCTCGTCGCCGCCGGCACCGTCATCGCCGTCGCCCCGCTCGTCGTGATGTTCGTCTGCCTCCAGCGGTACTTCTTCCGCGGCGTCGGAGAGGGCGCCGTCAAGGGCTGACCGCCCGCCCCGCCTCCCCCGCTGCCGCTACCGCCCGAAGGGGCACCCACAGAAGGGACACCCGCGCCCCATGCGCTTCGGCGTCAACTACACCCCGGCCCGCGGCTGGTTCCACCACTGGCTCGACTTCGACCTGGACGACGTCCGCGCCGACCTGGACTCCGTGGCCGCGCTCGGCCTCGACCACATCCGCGTCTTCCCCCTCTGGCCCCTCTTCCAGCCCAACCGCACCCTGATCCGCCCGCGCGCCGTCGAGCAGCTCGTCCAGCTGGTGGACGCGGCCGGGGAGCGCGGGCTCGACGTCAACGTCGACGGCCTCCAGGGGCACCTGTCCAGCTTCGACTTCATCCCCTCCTGGACCACGACCTGGCACCGCCGCAACCTCTTCACCGACCCCGACGTCGTCGACGCCCAGGCCCGCCTCCTCACCGAACTGTCCGCCGCCCTCGCCGACCGGCCCCACTTCCTCGGCATGACCGTCGGCAACGAGGTCAACCAGTTCTCCGGGCCGCCCCACCCCGACCCCGACCGGATCCGGCCCGGCGACGCCGGCCGCTGGCTGCGGCGGATGCTCGCCGCGTGCGAGGAGGGGGCCCCGGGCAAGACGCATCTGCACGCCTCGTACGACGCCGCCTTCCACGACGGGGCGCACCCCTTCACCCCGGCGCACTCGGCACGGCTCGGCGCCATGACCGCCGTGCACTCCTGGGTGTTCAACGGCACCGCGCAGCGGCACGGGCCCGGTGACGTCTCCGAGCGCCACGCCGCCTACCTCGTCGAGCTCTCGAAGGCGTGGGCGGACGACGCGGCGCGCCCCGTATGGCTGCAGGAGGTGGGGGCACCCGCCCCGCACGTTCCGCCCGGCCGCGCCGCCGCCTTCACCGAGGCGACCGTCCGTCACGTCCTGGACTGCCCCGGCGTGTGGGGGGTGACGTGGTGGTGCTCCCACGACGTCGACCGGGCGCTGGCCGACTTCCCCGAGCTGGAGTACGGGCTGGGGCTGCTCACCAACGACCGCGAGGTCAAGCCGGCCGGGGAGGCGTTCGCCCGCCTCGCCCGGGAACACCGGAGCGGCGGGCCGTCCGGGCCGCCCGGGCCGCCCGGGCTGTTTGGACCGTCCGGGTCTCCCGCCCTGCCCGGGGCCCTCGCCCTGCCCGGGCCGCCCGCACCCCGGCGGACCGCCCTGGTGCTGGACGCGGGGGACGCCGAGGACGCGCCGGGGCGGGCGGTGTGCGCGCCGGGTGGGGCGTTCTTCGAGGCGTGGATGCGGGTCGCCTCCGGCGGGGGGCGGCCGGCGGTGGTGCTGGCCCAACGGACGGGGGATGTGACGCATTTGGCCGCGCGCGGCATCACGGAAGTGATCACTGTCGACCAGGTGCCCTGACCGTCCCGGCACATGAACGGGGCTCCGCCCCGACCCCCGGACCACAACCCCCGGACGGGCTTGATGATGTGGAGGAGTCACCATGAACGTCACTCGCCGGAGAGCCCTTGCCGCCGGCGCCGGCGGTCTCGCGGCCGTCGCCCTGTCCGGCGGGCGCGTGACGGCGGCCCCTGCGCCTGGCCCCGCCGTTCCCCCCGCCCTCCAGCCGTACGCCTCCTACTGGTTCCCCGACAGCCTGCCGGCCGGTTCGCCCGAGCCGGGGGTGGTCTGGCGGAGCCTCGCCTCCTGGGAGCCGGAGAACGACCCCGACCTGCCGTTCAACCGCGCGTCCGTGCCGCTCGCCGCCCGTTTCGCTCCGCCCCCGCCCAACGGCACCGCCCGCGCCGGCCGGGCCCGCGTCTGCGCGCTCGCCGCCTTCGCCACCACCTCGGGCAACCCCTCGCAGGGCGCGCCGACCGCCGACTCCTACGCGCTCACCAACTGGGCCTACCTCGACGAACTGGTCTTCTGGGGCGGCTCGTCGGGCGAGGGGCTGATCCTGGCGCCCAACGCGCCGGTCGTGGACGCCGCCCACCGCAACGGCGTGCCCGTCCTCGGCACGGTGTTCCTGCCGCCCGCGGCCTACGGAGGACAGCTGCGGTGGACGCGGGACCTGGTGCGGCGCGGACCGGACGGCGGCTTCCCGCTGGCCGACCGGCTGATCCGGGTGGCCCGGGCGTACGGCTTCGACGGCTGGTTCGTCAACGCCGAGACGGACGGGGGCGATGCGCGGCTCGGCGCGGACATGCGCGACTTCATCGCGTACCTGCAGGGGCAGGGACACGGCAAGGGCGAGGGCCTGCGGGTCACCTGGTACGACGCGATGGCCGTCTCGGGCGGCATCGACTGGCAGAACCGGCTCAACGAGCACAACGCCCCCTTCTTCCAGGCGGCCGGTTCGATGTTCCTGAACTTCAACTGGGACCGCTCCGGGCTCGTCTCCTCCGCCGCCCTCGCGCGCCGGCTGGGGCGCAGTCCGTACGACCTGTGGGCGGGGATCGACGTGGAGGCCCGTGGCTGGGACACGCCGGTGGACTGGGACGCGGTCGTCCCGGCGGCGGGCCCGCACGTCGCCTCGTACGGCTTCTACCGCCCCGAGTGGACGTGGAAGAGCCTGCCCGCCGGAGGGCGCGGCCCGGCCGCCTTCCACGCGCGCGACGACCGCTTCTGGTCCGGGCAGGGCCTCGACCCGTCCGCGCCGGAGGCGGGCCCGTGGCGGCCGCCGGCCGCGTCGGTCGCCGACCGGTCCACCCTCACGGCGCTCCCGTTCGCCACGACCTTCAACACCGGGCACGGCCTGGGCTGGTACGAGAAGGGGCGGCGGACGGGCGACTCCGCCTGGAACCACCTGGGGCTGCAGGACCGGCTGCCCGGCCGGCGCTGGACGGTCCGCACGGAGGGCACACGGCCGGAGGTCGGCTTCGACTTCGCCGACGCCTGGCGGGGCGGCAGCAGCCTGCTCGTCGACGGCAGGCTCGCCGGGGCGGCGACGGTCGAGCTGTACGCGGCGCAGTTGCCGTTCCCGGACTCCACGGTGATCGAGCTGGCCCAGCGCACGGACCCCGGCTCGGCGGCGGTCCGCGTCGAACTGGCGGTCGCCGTGGACGAGGAGCCGTACGCCTTCCTGCCGGCCGGCACGCTCCGGGCGGGCGGCCACGGCTGGACCACGGTCACCGTGCGGGCCGGAGCGAAGTTGCGCGGCCGCAAGGGGCGGACGATCCGCTCGCTCGGCATCCGGCTCTCCCCCAGCTACCGCTGGGAGGTGCCCCCAGCGGCGGACGGCAGTGCGGTGCGCTGGCGCCTGGGCGGGCTGGCGGTGCGCGCCGCCGGCCCGGCGGCGCCCGCCCGGCCGGCGCACCCCGCGATCACCGCGGCGCGGGTGGGCACCGACGGCACGGCCGAGCTGCGCCTGGCCTGGGGAGCCCCCGCCGGAAGCGGCCGCCGCACCGCCCCCGTACGCCAGTACGAGGTGCGCCAGGCCCTGCCCGGCGGGCGCTTCCGCTTCCTCGGCGGCACCTGCGGGCATGCCTACTACGTCCCGGCGCTGCGTCGTACGGACGGCGAGGCGGCCACGCGCATCGAGGTGCGCGCCGTGGACGAGCTGTACACCGCCTCCGCCCCCGCTCCCGTCACCTTTCGCTGGTAAGGAATCCGACCTGATGCACAACGACCGCACCATCACCGAAGCCCGGCTGAAGCGCGTGCTGGACGAGCGCATCCGGCCGGCCGTGTACCCCGAGTCGGTGCCGCTGTCCGTCACCGTGTGGAACGCGCCCGGCGAACCCGTCCCGGTGGCCGAAGGGATCGCCGCCGGGGGCGTGCCGGTCGAGGCCGGCGCGGCGTGGGGGCCGCCGTGGGGCACGAGCTGGTTCACCGTCGCGGGCAGCGTGCCGCGGCACTGGGCGGGGCGTACGGTCGAGGCGCTGCTCGACCTGGGGTTCGACGAGAACATGCCGGGCTTCCAGTGCGAGGGGCTCGTCTACCGGCCGGACGGCTCGCCCGTGAAGGGCCTGAACCCGCGCAACCAGTGGGTCCGGATCGCCGACCGGGCGGCGGGCGGCGAGGAGGTGCTGCTGCACGTCGAGGCGTCGTCCAACCCCGTGATCCTCGACTACCACCCCTTCGTGCCGACCGAGCTGGGCGACCGGGAGACGGCGGACGCCGAGCCGCGCTACCGGCTGGCGCGCATGGACCTCGCGGTCTTCGACGGGACGGTGTGGGAGCTGGTCCAGGACCTGGAGGTGCTGGAGGGGCTGATGACCGAGCTGCCGGTGGAGTCGCCGCGCCGCTGGGAGCTCCTGCGGGCGGTCGAGCGCGCGCTGGACGCGGTCGACCTGCAGGACGTCGGCGGTACGGCGGCCGCGGCGCGCGAGCGGCTCGCGGCCGTCCTGTCCTCACCCGCGCACGCCTCCGCGCACCGGATCAGCGCGGTGGGCCACGCGCACATCGACTCGGCGTGGCTGTGGCCGCTCCGCGAGACGGTGCGCAAGGTCGCCCGCACGACGTCGAACATGACCGCGCTGCTGGAGGACGAGCCGGAGTTCGTCTACGCCATGTCGCAGGCCCAGCAGTTCGCGTGGATCAAGGAGCACCGGCCGGAGGTGTACGCGCGCGTGAAGAAGGCCGTCGCGGACGGCCGGTTCGTGCCGGTGGGCGGCATGTGGGTGGAGTCGGACACGAACATGCCGGGATCGGAGGCGCTGGCCCGGCAGTTCGTGCACGGCAAGCGCTTCTTCCTGGAGGAGTTCGGGATCGAGACCGAGGAGGTGTGGCTGCCGGACTCCTTCGGCTACTCCGCCGCACTGCCGCAGCTGGTGAGGCTGGCGGGGGCCAAGTGGTTCCTGACGCAGAAGATCTCGTGGAGCCAGGCCAACAAGTTCCCGCACCACACGTTCTGGTGGGAGGGCCTGGACGGCACCCGCGTCTTCACCCACTTCCCGCCGATCGACACCTACAACGCCCAGCTCTCGGGCCGGGAGCTCGCGCACGCCGTCCGCAACTTCCAGGAGAAGGGCGGGGCCACCCGCTCCCTCGCGCCGACCGGGTGGGGCGACGGGGGCGGCGGCACCACGCGCGAGATGCTGGCGCGGGCGAAGCGGCTGGCGGACCTGGAGGGCTCGGCTCGGGTCGTCTTCGAGAAGCCCTCGGCGTTCTTCGAGAAGGCGCACGCGGAGTACGGCGACGCGCCGGTGTGGGTGGGCGAGCTGTACCTGGAGCTGCACCGGGCGACCCTGACCAGCCAGGCCCGCACCAAGCAGGGCAACCGGCGCAGCGAGCACCTGCTGTACGAGGCGGAGCTGTGGGCGGCCACGGCGGCCGTGCGCACGGGCTTCCCGTATCCGTACGAGGCGCTGGACCGGATCTGGAAGACGGTGCTGCTGCACCAGTTCCACGACATCCTGCCGGGCACGTCCATCGCGTGGGTGCACCGGGAGGCGGCGGCGACGTACGCGGCGGTGGCGGCGGAGCTGGAACAGATCGTCGCGGGTGCGGCGGCGGCGCTGGCGGGCGACGGCGCGGGCGGCGGGACGGTCGTGTTCAACGCGGCGCCGCACGGGCGGGGCGGTGTTCCCGCGCAGGCCGCCGTACGGGCCGGTTCCTCCGCACCCGCGCCCACGGAGGTCCGGCAGCGCGAGGGCGGCGGCTTCGTCCTGGAGAACACCTGGCTGCGGGCCGAGGTCGACCCGCGCGGGCTCGTGGTGTCGGTGTACGACCGCGAGGCGGAGCGGGAGACGATCGCGCCGGGAGCGGCGGCCAATCTGCTGCAACTGCACCAGGACTTCCCGAACATGTGGGACGCCTGGGACGTGGACCACTTCTACCGGAACACGGTGACCGACCTGACGGACGCCGAGTCGGTGGGGCTCGCGGACGGCGGGACGACGGTGCGCGTGGTGCGCGCCTTCGGCTCCTCGCGCGTCGAGCAGCGGATCGCCCTCCCGGCGGACGCGCGGCGGCTGGACCTCGAAACCGAGGTCGACTGGCACGAGACGGAGAAGTTCCTCAAGGCGGCCTTCCCGCTCGACGTGCACGCCGACCGTACGGCGGCGGAGACCCAGTTCGGGCACCTGTACCGGCCCACGCACACCAACACCAGCTGGGACGCCGCCAAGTTCGAGGCGTGCGCGCACCGCTTCGTGCACCTGGAGGAGCCGGGCTGGGGCGTGGCGGTCGTCAACGACGCGACGTACGGCTACGACGTGACGCGGACGGTCCGCCCGGAGGACACGGGCACGACCACGACGGTCCGGCTGTCCCTCCTGCGGGCCCCGCGCTTCCCGGACCCGCGCACCGACCAGGGGGTGCACCGCTTCCGGTACGCGCTGGTGCCGAACGCGTCGATCGGCGACGCCGTCCGCGAGGGTCACCGCATCAACCTT
>NZ_JANIID010000049.1:0-36123 GCF_024519335.1 Streptomyces telluris | reverse complement strand
TCCGGCTTCGCGGTCTCCGGCGACACCCTCGCCTCGCCGATGCAGGGCACCATCGTCAAGGTCGCCGTCGAGGACGGCCAGGAGGTCGCCGAGGGCGATCTCATCGTGGTCCTGGAGGCGATGAAGATGGAGCAGCCCCTGAACGCGCACCGCGCGGGCACCGTCAAGGACCTCGCCGCCGAGGTCGGCGCCTCCGTCTCCTCCGGCGCCGTCATCTGCGAGATCAAGGACTGAACTCCTGCAGCCCGGCCCGTCCCGGACGCGGCGGCCCCTGCGGGCCGCCGCACCGGGCCCCGGACCGCCACACCGACTACCGGTTCACCGGTTCTGGAGACCTCATGAGCACCGAGACAGCCGAACCCGCCATCGCCGCCGCTGCTCTCCCTGATCCGGCCCTCCCTGATCCTGCCGGCCCCGGACCGGCCGGTCCGGCGGGACCGGGTGAGCAGCAGGAGCAGTACCCCGTCGTCCCCGACGTCCGCGTCCGGGACATCGTGCTGGATGCCGAGGGGGTCGCGCTGTCGGCCCTGATCGCCACTCCGCCGCCGGGGATTCCGCCGCGCGCCACCGTCTTCGCCGTCCACGGCGGAGGCATGCGCGCCGGCTACTTCGACGCCCGCGTCCACCCCGGGCAGTCGCTGCTCACGCTGGGGGCGAGCCTCGGCTTCACGGTCGTGGCGGTCGACCGCCCGGGTTACGGCCTGTCCGCCGAGCGCTTCCCCACAGGTGCCACGCCGGCCGAGCAGTCGGGTCTGCTGCACGCGGCGCTCGCCCGGTACGCGCGCGGCCACGACACCGGCGCGGGCATGTTCCTCCTCGCGCACTCCTACGGCGGCAAACTGGCCCTGCACGCTCTGGCCGACGACCGCGGCGCCGCATTCCTGGGAGCGGACATCTCCGGGATCAGCCACCGCTATGCCGTCGACATCCAGGATCCGCAGGCCTTCCACAGCCGCAGGACCTGGAGCCGGCACTGGGGGCGCCTGGACCTCTACCCGCCGGGTGCCTTCCGTGCGGTCAAGCCCCTGGTGACGCCGATGCCGCTGCGCGAAGCGGCCGAAGCCCTGCGCTGGGGCGAGGAGTTCCCCGGGCTGGCCGCCCGGGTCCGTGTTCCCGTGCGCTTCACCTTCGCCGAACACGAGGGCTGGTGGCGTCATGACGAGGAGACGATCGACTCGATGCGCAGGGCCTTCCCGGCCGGCGCGCGGGTCCTCTTCGACCGTCAGCCGGCCGCCGGACACAACATCAGCCTCGGCTGGGCGGCTCGCTCGTATCACCTGCGCGCACTGGCCTTCTTCGAGGACTGCCTGCTGCCGCGTACGACCTGACGGGTGGTCAGTAGGGGATGGTGGGCAGGGGGATGCCGGCAGGGGTCGGGCGGCAGGGTCTGGGCCTCCGGAGGAGATCAAGATAGGTTAGCCTCACCTAAGTCGATTGGGGAGGTCGTCCCATGACGTCGAGCACCACGGCCGAGCCGCCGTCCGTCGCACCGTCACCGCTCGCAGGCCGCAGAGCGGGCGACGGATGGATACGCATCGCCGGGCTCTCGGGGGTGCTGGCCTCTATCGCCTGGCTCGCCGGGGACATCCTCCTGCTGGGCAAACCCATGGGGACCGCCGACCACTACCCCCTGCTGGACGCGTACGACGGCACGGCCCGGGACTCGCTGGCGGCCATGCTGCCCGCCTCCACGACGCGGCTGGCCTGGGGAGCACTGCTCGGCGTCCTCACCGGTCCGCTCTATCTGGTGGCGTGCCGGCACCTGCGGTACGGCCTGCGCCCCGCCCCGCGCCGGTGGTCCCTGCCGCCGTACCTGCTGCTGACCGCGGGCTTCGCCCTGGCCCCGTTCGCCCACGGCTCCTTCTACTACTGGGGGCAGGCCGCCAAGGCGGTCCACGAGTCCGGCGCCCGTTCCGAGGCCCTCACCGCACTGCCGGGCGACATCGCCACGGTGCTGTTGATCCCCTACGTGGTGCTCCTGGCCTGCTGGGCGGCCGGGTCCGTGTGGATGGCCGCCTGCATCCTGCGCGGGGGGACGGCCTTCCCCCGGTGGATGTGCGTGGCGAACCCCCTGATCTTCATCCCCGTCGGCATGCTCCTGACCAAGGCGCTGCCGGGAGCCGCGGGAACCGCGGTGCAGGGCGCGGCGCTCAGCGTTGGGAACCTGCTGCTCTTCACCCTCTCGACCGCCGTCCTGTGGAAGCGCCGGGGGTGACCGGCGCCGAGGCCGGGGGCGGGTATCGCCTCAGGGCCTGTGCGCCGTCTCCGCCCGCTTCTTCAAGGCCTTGTTGAGGGACTCGAAGTCCGTGACGGTGGCCGTGATGCTCCGGCGCAGGAACGGCACCAGCAGGCCGGTGAACTTCTCGCTCTGCACGACCCGGGTGCCGCCCCCGTCCAGATCCGTGAGGACGAAGCGGTGCTCGCCGCTGAAGAGGCCGGGCAGCACGGTCCGGCCGAGCCAGCGCAGCTCCTCGGCCGGGGCGGCGGCCTTGACCTTCGGGCGGAAGGTCATCGGCCGCCGGCCGGTGGGGAACACCCTCAGCTTCAGCCGCCGGCCGGGGGCGGCCGTTCCCGAGGCGTGCCGGATGAAGGGATTCCACTCCTCGTAGCGCGGCAGGTCCGTCAGGACCTCCCAGACCCGCTCGGGTGTGGCGGCGATGTCGATCACGGTGGCTATCTCCCGCACCGGCGTCTCCCTTGCTCCGTGCCGCAGGTATCTCCCACAAGGCTCAGTATTGGCCGGAACGGGGCCGTCGGCCTGCCCGGACCGGCGGGGCCGGGGCGCCGCGCCGGGCCGTCGCCAGGCTGTCGCCGGGCCGTCGCGCATCTGGAGCAGCCGCTGTTACCGGCCGCGGCCACCGGGCACACCTGCAGCAGCCGGGCCCCCTCCCGCACCAGGGTCCGGGGTTCCGGCGCGGCCGTGCGGACGAGAGGGCGATGGACGCATGATCACGATGGGGGTGGAGGAGGAGTACCTGCTCCTGGACCCCGTCACGGCGCTGCCGGTGCCACTGGCGGGTGAAGTGCGTGCCGCGTCCGGCATGCAGGCGATGACCGAGGCGCGGGAGGTCCAGACCGAACTGCTGCAGGCCCAGTTGGAGGCTGCCACTCCGGTCTGCACCGGCCTGGCCGAGGTCGGCGGACACCTGCTGCGGCTGCGGCGTGCGATCGGCACGGCCGCGCAGAAGGCGGGGTGCCGGCTCGTGGCCTGCGGCACGGCGCCGCTGGCCGGGGGAGCGCCGGTCCCGGTCACCGAAGGGGAGCGGTACCAGGCGCTCCAGGCGCAGGGGGCGCGCCTGGTCGACGAGCAGCTCGTCAACGGCATGCACGTGCACGTGGGGGTGCCGGACCGCGCGCAGGCGGTGGGGGCGCTGAACCGGTTGCGGCCCTGGCTGCCGGTGCTGGTGGCCATGGGGGCGAACTCCCCGCTGTGGCGGGGCAGGGACACCGGGTTCGCCAGCTGGCGGACGGTGGTCTTCGGCCGCTGGCCGGTCAGCGGCCCGCCGCCGCTGTTCGAGGGGCCCGGCGACTACGACCGGCGCGTCGGCGCCCTGCTCGGAGCCGGGGCGATCCTGGACACGGGGCAGCTCTACTGGCAGGCGCGGGTCTCCGAGCGCTACCCCACCCTCGAAGTGCGGGCCCTGGACGTACAGCTCACCGTCGAGGACGCGGTCCTCTTCGCCGGGATCGTCCGCGCCCTGGTGGCCACGGCCCTGCGCGAGGAGCGGGAGGGCGTGCCGCTCGTGCCGTGCCCGCCGGAAATGCTGCACGCGGCCAACTGGCACGCCGCCCGGTACGGGCTGCACCGCGGCCTGATCGACGCCCACGGCCGGCGCCGCGGGCCCGGCGAGGCGGTCGGCGGCCTCCTCGCGCACATCGCTCCCGCCCTGGACGAGGCCGGGGACACGCGCGAGGTCAACCGCCTGCTGAGGCTCTTCCTCGGCCGCGGCGGACCGGCCGACCGCCAGCGCCGCGCTCTGGCCTCCGGCGGGCTGGCGGCGCTGGTCGCCCTGGCGGCCACGGAGAACACGGAGCCCTAGGCCGCACCGGAAGGCCCCGTCCCGCCGTGTGTTGACTTCTCCACCACCCTGTGTCAGACAGACAGGGATGACGTGTCCACGTCAGTCTTTCCGTCCTCGCCCCCGGACCGGCCGGCCGACGCCGTGCCGGACGGAAGGAGCACGGCGATGATCATCCCGAACACACCCGCGAAGTCTTCCCGGTCTTCCCGGTCTTTCCGTTCTTCTCGGCCTTCCCGCAGGCGGACGGCGGCGGCCGCGGCCCTGGCCGCCGTACTGGCAGGAGCGGGCGCCGTGCTGGGCGCCCCGCCCGCCGCTGCCGCCGAAGCCGTGACCGTCGCGTACACCTGCACCGGGCCGGGCGCCCCCAGCGGCGTCCAGTCCCTCCTCGTCACCGTGACCGCCCCCGCCGCCGTGCCCCGGGGCTCGGCCGCCGACCTGTCCGTCGAGGTCACCACCGCCCTGAACGTCCCCGTCGACGTACCGGCCCGTGCCGCGACGGGGGAGATGGCGTTCCGGCTGGGCGGCGCCGGCTCCGGGTCGGTCACGGCCACCGGGTTCACCAACACCGCGGCGATACCCGCCGGCTCGCCCGTCACGCTCACCGGCGGCGCCGCCTCGGCCCGCCTCGACGCCGCCGGAGCCACGACCTTCACGCCCGGCGCGGCCACCGTGCACGTCTTCGGCGTCACCGTCGCCTGCGAGGTCTCCGGGACCGCCCCGGTGGCCGCCACCGTCGACGTCACCTGACGGTCAGGCCCGGGTGAGGGCGGTCGCCCCGAACGAGACGTCGAAGCGGTCGCACCAGATGCTGACGCTGGTGTAGCGGTTCAGGTCCACGCCCGCGGGCAGGGCGTAGTTCTGGTCGCCCTTGTTCCCCTTGAGCGAGCCCAGGCTGACGTGCGCGCCGTCGTCGAAGACGTGCCAGCCGTCGCGCCCGGGCTTCACGGGGGCGTCGCTGACCAGGACCTTGAGGTCGGGGCCGTTGCTGGTGTCGAGGTTCTCCAGGCGCAGGGTGCGCGTCCCGTCGGGCAGCTGGAGGATGCGCACCGTCCCGCTGGTGCGGTGCTCGTGGCTGATCAGCTCGCCGGTGGCCAGCGTCCGCACGCCACCGGCGCCCTCCGGCCGCCCGGTCCCGGTGGCCGCCGGGACGGACTCCCGCACCGTCTCGTCCACCCACAGCTTCCACGGCTGGAACCACACCAGGCCCGCGGCCAGCGCGAGAGCCCCCGCGATCAGCAATCCGATGACGGCCGGCTTGCGCAGCACCCGTCGTACACGTCCCATCTCTGCCTCCGAAAAGCCGGCGTGTCCACTCACTCCTTACGACGGTTTCCAGCCGCCCTCTGCTCCCGAAAACTGATGACGAAAGTCTTACGCCGCCCGCCGGAAGTTGGTTCGTTTGGTGGCGCTGGAGTGGCTTGGATGTGGCATTTCTGCTGATCTGTAATGGTCCCCGAGGCTGCAGGCGGTAGGAGAACACCCATGGACATCGGCGACCTGACCGACGAGATCCTCCGCGATCTGCGGGGACCGCGTGCCTACCCGGCGGTGTCGCTGCTCGTGCCGACGACCCGGCGCGACCCCTTCAGCCCCGAGGATCCGGTCCGGCTGCGGAACACCGTCGCGGAGGCCAAGCGCCGGCTGGCCGACGACGCGGGCGTCTCCCGCGCCGCCCGGATGGACGTCGAGTCGCACCTGGACGCCGCCGTCGCCGAAGTGGACCTGACGCACGCCAGCGACGGGCTGCTCATCCTCGTGGCCCCCGGCGAGCACCACGTCTGGTACGTGCCGCGTGCGGTGCCCCAGCGCGTGGTGATCGCCAAGACGTTCCTCACCCGCAACCTCGTGTCCGCCGTCCGCGTGGAGGAGCCCTACTGGGCCCTCGCCCTCTCCAAGGGCGAGGCCCGGCTGTGGGACGGCGCCGGCGACACCCTCACCGAGGCCACCGCGAACGGCTTCCCCGTGCAGCCCGCCCTGCCCGACCACCAGGACGCCATGCCGGGCCGGCACTTCGACATGCCCGTCCGGGAGGAGGGCCACGTCGAGCGCGAGCGGCAGTACCTGCGGACGGTCGCCGCCGCCCTCGCCCGCGTCCTCGAACAGCACCCCCGCCCGCTGTACGTGGTGGGCCTGCGCGAGCTCACCTCGCACTTCAGGGAGGCGCTCCCCAACCGGGTGATCACCGCCGAGGTCGAGAGCGGCGGAGCCCCCGGCAAGAGGGGCCACGACCTCCTGGAACTGCTCCGCCCAGCCTTCGACGAGCGTCGCCAGGCCCGGCGGGACGACGTGCTGCAGCGGCTGAGCGACGCGCGCGGTTCACGCCGCTTCACCTCGGGTCTCGACGAGATCTGGCAGACCGTGCGGCAGGGCCGGGTGGCCCTCCTCGCGGTCGAGGACCACTACCAGGCGACCGTCCGCACGGACGGCAACGGCGGGCATCCCCAGCTGGTGGAAGCCCCCGTCGAGCCCCTCAGCGCGGACCCCTCCCTCCACGAGGACGCCGTGGACGAGATCGTGGAGAGCGCGCTCGACAGCGGCGCGGACGTCGAGTTCCTCCCGGACGACACGCTCGCCGGGGAGGACCGCCTCGCCGCGGTCCTGCGCTACTGAGCCGCGGAGCGGCCCGGCCGCGGCTCCCCGGAGACCCGGGGCCCGCGGAACTCCAGCGCGGAGACGTGCTCGCGGGTGCCCGAACCCAGGAGCACCAGGGACGCGGCCTCCGCGACCTCCGCCGGCACCGCTGCGCCGCCCTCGGCGCGCCCGGGCGCGGCGTCCAGGGCGCCCAGCAGCTTGCGGAGACCCCGGTCGTGCCGGGCGAAGACGCGCTCGCGGACCCGGCGGCCCCGCGCCCGCTGCCCTTCCAGCGCCTGCGCCGCCCCCACGTCCAGCAGCACCAGGTGCAGCTCGTGGCCGCGGAGCCCGGCTTCACGGGCCAGCCAGCGCCGCATCCAGGGGCGGCTGCCGCAGTCGTGCACCAGAACGGGTCGCCCGCTGCGTACCGCCGCACGGATCCGGAAGAAGTGCTCCAGACGGGCACAGGGACGGTAGAGCGCGTACGGCAACCGGTCGGGCATACGTGCCTCCCACCTCTCGTGGGCGGTGCGCGGGTCGACGGCGGGAGCCGCGGGCGACCAGCGCCGCAGCAGCGTGCTCTTGCCGCTGCCGGGCAGCCCCGACACCACGACGACCGAACCCGCCGGGTAGGACAGCACCGCCGGGGCCCGGCTGCCCGGGGCCCGCAGGTCGACCAGGCCCTCGGGACGCAGCCGGGCGACGGGCGCGGGCGGGAATGCGGATGCAGGCGGGGATACGGGGGCGGGCACGGCCCCCCGGCGTATCCCCGAAGGATCCGCCGCCGCGCTGTCTGTGGTTCCGGTCCGGCTCACGGTCTGTCGTCCCCTGCCCATTGCCTGCTGTGTCCGCAGCTCGAACGTACCGCCGATCGGGTGGTACGCGGCCCCGGCGGCCAGAAGCTGGGGCAGTCCTTCAGACGCCGCCGCGCCCCCCGCCGGTTCACCGGAGGCCCCTACCGGTTCACCGGGGGGACGGCGGCGGGGCGGCGGCGGGGCGGCGTGGGGTGCGGCGGCCGTGCGGGACGGAGGCGGTCACCGGGCGGAGCCCGGGGCCGGGCCGAGGGGAAGGACCCGGCCCCGGGCCGGCCGGGGGCCGGTCAGCGGGCGGTCGCCGCGGTGATCAAGGACCGGTCGTGGTGGCGGCTGATGTTCTTCTCCAGCAGCGCCAGGCACTCGGCGACGCCGATGCTGGAGGCGGTGTGCTCGGGCAGCCGTCCGTCCCGGGCCCTGAGCTCCGTCAGCGCCCGGTCCATCGCCGACTGCGCGGCGAAGAGGCAGGGGGTGCTGTAGATCGCCACGTCGACGCCGAGGCCGGTGAGCTCCGGCAGTGACAGCCGGGGCGACTTGCCGCCCGCGATCTGGTTGAACAGCAGCGGCTTGTCGCCGATGACGTCGCGGACCTTGCGGATCCAGTCGACGCTGCGGACGCCGTCGACGAGCAGGACGTCCGCGTCGGTGGCGGCCAGGGCCTTGGCGCGGCGCAGGATCTCGTCCTCCTCCGTGGCGTCGGTACGGGCGACGACGACGAGGTCGCGGCGGGAGTCGAGGACCATGTCGAGCTTGTCCAGGTACTCCTGCAGGGGAAGGATCTGCTTGCCGTCGACGTGACCGCAGCGCCGCGGCCGCTGCTGGTCCTCCAGGATCACGCCCGAGGCGCCGGCGGCCTCCAGCTGCTGGACGGCGTGGCAGGCGGTCTCGGGGTCGACGTAACCGTCGTCGATGTCGACGAGCAGGTGCTGGGCGGGGAAGGCGAGGCGCAGCCGCTGCACGAAGGCGACGATGTCGGGCCAGGCTATGAAGCCTATGTCGGGCAGCCCGTAGTGGGAGGCGGCGAATCCGAATCCGGAGACGAACATGCCGTCGTAGTGCTGGGCCGCCACGGAGGCGGAGAACATGTCGAAAATGCCGATGAGCGGGGTGGTGCCGTCCGAGGCGATGGCGTCGCGTAGCCGGGCAGGGTGGTTCACGGTACCCTCCGAGGACTGGGTTGGCGTGTGTTGGCCCCGTTGCGGCTGCTGTCTTTGACGGAAGCCCGCAGCGGCAACGGGAACGTGCGCTGACCGGAGGCCCTGGGAGCGCGCCGTCGCATGGCGCGCCCCCAGGGCCTTTTTGCTGTGGATCCCTGGGCGTACGGCTGCTGTTGATGTGCCGTCAGGTGCCATCGGGAGATTAGGTCAAGAGATAGTCATGCGGCAATATATGCAAGGTAAAGGCGCGTGGGCGGCGATGCATTCACGCCGACCGCACGCGCCCCCGGGGGCCTTGCGGCCCGCCCCCGGCTGAGGGCGCCCCGCAGCTGAACCAGTCCTTCCGTCCCCGGTGTTGCCCGTTCGCATATGCCGGTGGATCGGCCGGATCTCGTGGGTCGCCCCTCGTCCCTCGCCCCTCGCCCCGGGCCTTCGCCGGGCCGCCGCCGGGGTTACTGCTTGGTGAGGTTCCTGGCCTCGGCGCGGCCCTTGAGCTCAAGCTGCTCGGCGAGGTCGCGGAGCGCGCGGGCTCCGGCGATCTCCTCGCCGATGCGGGGCTCGTTCGGGTCCTGCGGGTCGCGGGTGGAGGAGGTGCGCGCCCGGAGCTCGGTGCCGTCGCGCAGCCGGAGGAGGGCGGCGGCCCGGGTGTGGGATTCGTCCTCGTCGAATTCGATTTCTACGTGCCAGCCGGCGACCTGCATGAGTGGACACCTCCGCCGTTCGAGCTTCTGGGGCGGCCAATGTAAGTCGCCGCCGTGCCGCCGCCGCGTCCCGCGCGCCCGGGCGCTCCGAGGTCCACCCGTCCGGCTGCCCGGCCGTCCCCGTGTCGGCTCCCTCCGCATTCCTCCCGCTTCTGTCCGGGCCGGGCGCCCGCCCCTGCTCCGTGTAACCAGCACGTTTTGCCTGGGGCAAGTAACGCAAGATCATGGGCGTGTGGCCTTGATCACATCGGTCAGGGGTGTGGCGCGAAAACGGTCATGTACCGCCGTGCCATTCGTGCCGCGCGAATCCCTTTGTGTGTCTGGGAAATGCCCGTCCTGCGCTCTCTGACCAGCGCAGACCGAGCGCTTACCGGCGGAAATATCAATTCCCTGTGAACTCTTGACGCCGCCCTTACACGCCTCACACCATTCACGGCATGGAGTCCAACGACAGCCGGCCGAGCACCGAGGCGCAGCAGCGCCCCGGCGCCATGCCGTGCCACGGGGCGCACACGCCCCACGGCAGGCCGGCCCGTCACGCGACGACACCCGGCCGGCGGCGGCCCTTAGAGGGCTGACCTCCCCGCGCCACCCGCAGCGCCCAGGGCGACGGAAGCACCGTCCTCCCCGGGTCCTGCACCCCCCACGCCCGCACCTACCGGCCTGCCCTCCGGCAGACCCCTCCCCGGGGCTGCCCACAGGCGGCCGGAGGCACTCCGGCCACAGGCCGGCGGGCATCGCTTCACCCCTCGGAGAAGACCGGCGTCGCCAGCCGGCCCTCCGGGTAACCGGGCCGCTCCCCCTCAGAGCACCACCGCGACCCGGTCCTGCCCCTCTCCAGCGAAGGCGAAGAACCACATGAGTGACCGCACCCTCACTGCGGCCGAACCCCAGTCCGCCGCCACGGCGGCGACGGCCTCCACACACGTGGACGCCGGCGATGCCGGGTACAGCAAGGACCTCAAGTCCCGCCACGTCAACATGATCGCCATTGGTGGAGCGATCGGCACCGGCCTTTTCCTCGGTGCCGGTGGCCGTCTCCACAGCGCCGGTCCGTCCCTCTTCATCGCCTACGCGGTGTGCGGCCTCTTCGCCTTCTTCGTCGTGCGTGCGCTCGGCGAGCTCGTGCTCTACCGCCCCTCCTCCGGAGCCTTCGTCTCCTACGCCCGTGAGTTCATGGGCGAGAAGGGCGCCTTCACCGCCGGCTGGCTCTACTTCCTGAACTGGGCCACCACCGGCATCGCGGACATCACCGCCGTGGCCACCTACACGCACTACTGGGGAATGTTCAGCGACATCCCGCAGTGGGTCCTCGCGCTGATCGCCCTCGCGGTCGTGCTCACCGTGAACCTGATCTCGGTGAAGTACTTCGGCGAGATGGAGTTCTGGTTCGCGATCATCAAGGTCGCCGCGATCACCCTCTTCATGGTCGTCGGCATCTTCCTGCTGGCCAGCCAGCACAGCGTCGGCGACTCGACCCCGGGCCTGGCGAACATCACCGACCACGGCGGCATCTTCCCGACCGGCGTCATGCCGATGCTGCTCGTCATCCAGGGCGTCGTCTTCGCCTACGCCTCCGTCGAGCTGTGCGGTGTGGCCGCGGGTGAGACCAAGAACCCCGAGAAGATCATGCCGAAGGCGATCAACTCGATCATGTGGCGTGTCGGTCTCTTCTACGTCGGCTCGGTCGTCCTCCTCGCCCTGCTGCTCCCGTTCACCGAGTACGTCGCCGGCGAGAGCCCGTTCGTCACCGTCCTGTCGAAGATCGGCGTGCCGTACGCGGCCGGCGTGATGAACCTCGTGGTCCTCACCGCGGCCCTCTCCAGCCTGAACTCGGGTCTGTACTCCACCGGCCGCATCCTGCGCTCGATGGCGATGTCGGGCTCGGCGCCGAAGTTCACCGGCCTGATGAACAAGGGCCAGGTGCCCTACGGCGGCATCCTGCTCACCGCGTTCTTCTGCGTCCTCGGTGTCGGCCTGAACTTCGTCGTCCCCGCCGACGCCTTCGAGATCGTGCTGAACTTCGCCGCGATCGGCATCATCGGCACCTGGGGCATGATCATGGTCTGCTCCCTGCTGTTCTACCGCCGCTCCAAGGACGGCCGGGTCACCCGCCCCGGCTACAAGCTCCCCTGGGCCCCGTACACCCAGATCGTCACCCTGGTCTTCCTGGCCGGTGTGCTCGGCCTGATGGCGTCCGAGCCCGGCGCCGGCCGCACCACGGTGCTGTGCCTGCCGATCATCATCGCGATGCTGGTCGGCGGCTGGTTCCTCGTCCGCGGCCGGGTCGCGGAGACCGAGCGCGCCAACGAGCTCGCCCGTGCGGAGGCCGGTCAGTCCTGACCGGTTGAAGCCGAGCCGGTCCCGACCGGCTGAGAACGACGAGAGGCGCCCGACCCGGGAGACCGGGGCGGGCGCCTCTTCGTGTGCCCTACCGTCCGCTGCCTGCCTGCCTGCCTGCCTGCCTGCCTGCCTGCCTGCCTGCCTGCCTGCCTGCTGCCGACCGGCCGCCTAGGGCTTCGCCGAGTCCACGCCCGGCCGCCCGGCGCGCCACAGCCCCCGTGTGAAGTCCGGGATCTCCTGCGGCGCGCCCTTCGCCCTGATGGAGGCGTGGCTCAGCGGCACCGGCGCGCTCCACGTGGCCGCGTCGTAGACGTCGAAGTCGGGCACCAGTCCCTGCCGCATGCACTGCATGAGCCGGAAGATCATGATGTAGTCCATGCCGCCGTGCCCGCCCGGCGGGTTCGCGTGCTCCTTCCACAGCCAGTGGTCCCACTCCGCGTACGTCCCGAAGTCGCCCCACTCGTCCCCGGACATCTCCGGCTCCAGGTAGATCCGCGGCGGGTAGTCCTCGAAGGCCCCCTTCGTGCCGCCCAGCGCGTTCACGCGGCTGTAGGGGTGGGGGTTGCTGACCGCGTGCTCCAGGCGGATCACGCGCCCCCGGGCCGTCTGCACGAGGCTGACCGACATGTCGCTGCCGACGTACGTCTCCTTCCAGCTCGCGTCGCCGGGCGGCATGTGCTGCGCGCGGTAGGCGGCCAGGCCCGCGGCGGGGGAGCCGAACGTCGTGATCCGCACGGCCCGGTCCCCGCGGTTGACGTCCATGTAATTGGCGACCGGCGCGAAGCCGTGCGTGGGGTAGACGTCCCCTCTCAGCCGGGTGTGCCACAGCCGCCGCCACGGCCCCTCGTAGTACGTCGGCGAGAACATCAGCTCCCGCAGGTCGTGGATGTAGGCCCCCGCCCCGTGCAGGAGCTCGCCGAACTTCCCCGCGTGCGCCATCCGCAGCACGCGCATCTCGTTCCGGCCGTAGCAGCAGTTCTCCAGCTGTATGCAGTGCCGCCGCGTCCGCTCGGACAGGTCCACCAGGCGCCACAGCTGATCGAGCTCCATGGCGGCCGGACACTCCACCCCGACGTGCTTGCCCGCGGTCAGGGCCGCCTCGGCCATCGGGAAGTGCCACTCCCACGGCGTGGCCACGTACACGAAGTCGACGTCGCCGCGCCCGCACAGCTGCCGGAAGTCGTCCTCGCCCTTGGTGTAGAGCGCGGGCGCCGGCTGACCGGCCGACCGGACCTTGGCCGCGACCTTCTCCGCCTTGGCCCGTACCGTGTCGCACAGCGCCACCACCCGTACCCCGGGCACCGCCAGGAACAGCTCCGTCATCGCACTGCCGCGGTTCCCCAGCCCGACGATCCCGACCCGCACCGTGCCGCGCCGCTCGAACGGCACTCCGATCATGGTCGCGCCCTGGCGCCGCGGCACCGCCGCGGCGGCGGGGGAGGCCGCCGCCGCGGCCGCCCCGAGGCCCAGGCCCGCACCGGCGCTCGCCGCGCCCGCGGACTTCAGGATGAGGCGGCGGCTGACGTCCGGTGTCTGCTGCCGGCCCTCGACGGAGGCGTGGGGGCTGGGATCCCCGGAGCGGTCGACGCGATCGAGGTGATCCAGGTGATCGGGGTGCCTGGGGTTCTGCGGGGCTGACTCGTGCATCGGTCCTCCTGGACACAAGGGGCTGATGTGAGTTGCGGCGCGTACGTGAACCTCTCTGACTTCGGTTAGTGACCCTGACGGGTGTGGTGCGTGCTACGCAAGAGGGCTCGCACGACGAGATGCAGCCGGACAGCCGGACGGCCGGAGGAGCTCCGGAACGCGATGCCTAAGGTGGTGGCATGGGTAACGTGTTCGACGGGGCGGGGGACAGCCTCTCCATGTCCAACGGCGGGACGGCTGTCTTCGTCGAGGTGCTGTGGCTGGCGGTATCGGAGCTGGCGAGCCGCCCTTGGGACTTCCGCTTCGCCTCGCTGCTGGCTCTGCAGGACCAGAACGTGATGGGGCGGGGCGCGGTCGGCTTCGACCTGGCGGACATCGACTGGGGGGACACCCCGTCCGAGCGGGCCGAGGCCAAGGACTTCGTGCTGCGGGTCGTCGACCTCGCACTGCAGCGGCACCGCTGGGACGAGCTGGGATACGAGCCGCCCTACGCGCCCACGTACCTGGAGCACTTCCGGGCCATGGTGGGGGCCTTCGTCCCCGCCCCGCTCCCCGCCGGGGCCGCAGGCGACGTCTTCCCCGGCCCGGCCATGGCCGTGACGGCCTCCTGCGTGCCCCACCGGGTCCTCAACGCACTGCCGCACTGGGACGGCTGCATCTTCTGCACGACGGGAAGCGTGTTTCCGCCCTCACCCCAGGCGGCAGCGAACGGGTGAGGGCGGCTGGTCACCGGAGGGCGATACGGCTGGAAGCCTCCCTGGGGAGCTTTTCGTTGACGAAGGAGACGGTGTCGCCGAGGGGGCTGTCCTCGACGTTGGCGAGATGGGTGACATTGGAGAGACGGTGCATCAGCGGCCGGGGACTGATCCCACGCCCACCGCCGCCACCACCACCGGCCGCCTCGGCGGTGCCGGATGCGGCGACGGCGCCGCACACCAGAAGGGTCGATCCCACAGCAATACGCGTCACGATGCGGTTCTTCATGCTTTGCCAAACGACACATGGGATCAATCGACACGCATTGCGGCATTGACTCCTCTAAGACACATCAGACACATGAAACGCATTATGGATAAAGGGTGGTTGATGCCTCCCGGCCGCAGGCCCGATCCCGCTCGTGAGGCCGTCGGCCAGGGGGGCGGCAAGATCATTGGGAAACCCGGTCCGGCGCGGCCGGAAACAGCCCCCGAGGGGCCTTCTCCGGGCCTGCGCACGGCCGTTCGACCCCCTCCGTGGGTGGCACCCTTCCCCTCCGTCCCCGCCCCCCTCACGCGACCGGCTGCGTCTTTCCCGAAGCGCCTCTGACCTGGGCTTTCATGGCATTCCCGCCTACGATCAAGGCAACGGGAAAGGGGGTCCGGATGGACCGGAACATCCGCACGGTGGACGACGTCCTGAGGCTGCTGGACGGCCTGTTCGCACCGGAGGCCGACCGCTGGACGGCCGGCGCGGCGTCCTGGTGGGACGGCTTCTACGGGGACCGCTCCAGGCCGGTGCCGTTCTTCGTGGACAAGCCCGACGAGAGCCTGGTCTCGTATCTCGACAGCGGCCTGATCGCCCCGGGCCGCGCCCTCGACCTGGGCTGCGGCCCGGGCCGCAACGCGATCCACCTCGCCTCGCGGGGCTTCGAGGTCGACGCCGTCGACCTCTCCCCGGCGGCGATCACCTGGGCGGAGGACCGCGCACGGGAGGCCGGGGCCGAGGTCCGCTTCCGGTGCGGCGACGCCTTCGCCCTCGTCGGCGGGGAAGCCGGCGGGGAACTCGACGGCCGGTACGACCTGATCTACGACTCCGGCTGCTTCCACCACCTGCCGCCGCACCGCCGGATCAGCTACCTCGCCCTCCTCGACCGCGCCCTTGCGCCCGGCGGCCGGTTCGCCCTCACCTGCTTCGCGGCCGGCGAGATGGGCTCCGAGATCCCCGACGCGGACTTCTACCGCCGGGCCCGCCTCCACGGCGGCCTCGCGTACTCGCCCGAGTCGCTGCGCCGGATCTTCTGCGACCTCGAGGAGGTCGACCTGCGCCGTATGCGCGACGAACCGTCCGAGTCGTCCTCATTCGGCGAAGCCTTCCTCTGGACGGCGCTCTTCCGTCGTGCGGCGTGACGCGGCATGACGCAGAGTGCCGGGCAGTGAACATCTGCCGTCGTAGCTGCAGAAATAGCCCGGTGGGGGCCCGAATTTTTCACCCGATGGTGGTGCGGAAAAAATTTTCTGCCCACCCGGCGGCGGTTCCGTGCTACTGTCTTTTCAGTTGCAGTTGTGGTTCCCAAAGACTTGCAAGTGTGTCCGATCGGCCTCCAGTCGACGGGAGCACTTATTTGTATTTCCGGCTTTTCTTTTCCGGACGGGCAATCATCTCGGCGATGCGGGGCCCGCGCAGTGCAGTCCCCGGGTAACGCCCCGAAGGAGATTTGTTATGGCTACCGGTACCGTGAAGTGGTTCAATTCGGAAAAGGGCTTCGGCTTCATCGAGCAGGACGGCGGCGGCGCCGACGTCTTCGCCCACTACTCGAACATCGCCACTCAGGGCTTCCGTGAGCTTCAGGAAGGCCAGAAGGTGACCTTCGACGTCACGCAGGGCCAGAAGGGCCCGCAGGCGGAGAACATCCTTCCCGCCTGACGCCCGTGCCTGACGCCCGGCGTCTGACGCGTTGACGTGGCCGGGGCCCGCACTTTGGGTGCGGGCCCCGGCTCGTTGCGTTTCCGGGCAGTTTTTCTGCAGTGGTCCCGGCCCGGGCCGGCCCCGCCGTTCCGTGGCTCGCTTTTCTTCGGCTCGTGTGCCGGTGATGTGATTCCCGGACGCGGCCCGCACCGCAAAGAATTTCTCGATATGCGCTGCGCCGAGGAATAAGGTTCTGTGCTGTCCGGTGTTTTCCGCCGGCACCGAACGATCCCCCGGCCGGCAGCCCTGCCCCGGATCCCTCCCACCCCGTTGAGGCACTATGCGCTGCGTCATTGCCCGCTTCCCCTTCGACTTCGTCAAGAGCGAGGTCGAACAGATGATGAAGGGCATCGCGCCCGAGCCCGTCGACGGTGCGTGCGTGGTCATCGGCCGCCGCACCTACCCCGTCAAGCAGGTGGGGCAGGTGATCACCAAGCAGGACCGGCGTGATTTCACCGCCGGTGAAGTGACCCGGGCGCTGACGCGCCTCGGCTTCACCTGTCACCCCACAGCCCCCGCCCCGGCCCGCACGTCGCTTCAGGCGACGTCACCGCTGCCCCTGCCCGGGAGCCTGCCGCAGCTCTGAGGGCCGCCTCACCGCCCCGTCGGCCCTGCCGGGAGTCGCGCGAAGCCGCCCTCTCCCGGCAGGCCCGGTCACACCCTGTCCACGATCCCCACCTTCCCCTCGGAGCGGGCGCAATGGGCACCGCAGTACCAGTGGCCGTCCGCCTCCACCCCCTGGCCGACGATCGGGACCCTGCAGTGTTCGCAGATGGGCGCCATGCGGTGGATGGCGCACGCGAACGAATCGAACGCGTGACGTGAACCGTCCTGGGTCTCCACGAAGAACGCCAGGTCGTAGTCGTTTCCGCATACCTCGCAACGTGCCATGGGCCGCATGGTCCGGAGCGGGGAGGGCCGGGGCAAGGCTATGACGGGCGGGTCGGCGCGGCTGTACCCGACCGGCGGAACCGCGCGGGCCCGCAGAGGGAACGGAAAGAGCCCGCAGAGAACAGTAAGGGCCCGGCCGGACGGCCGGGCCCTTCCCGTAGGGGCACGTGGCCTGCCGCCGTTCGGTGGGCAAGTGCCGGGTACCGGGCCGGTCATGGGCGGGTGTCAGGTGCCTGTGCTGTGCGGGAAAAGGGGTTTCTGCGGTGGTGGAGCAGCCTGTTAGGTTGGCTTGTTCTGTTCGGCCATAGAGGGGAAATTCGTGCGTAAGGTGGCACAAACCGTGGGCGCGGCGCTGATTGCAGCAGTGCTGATGACGGGTTGCGGCAGCGGATCGGACGGCGAGGGCGGGAAGGACGCCGCCAAGGCCGGCGACAAGTCCACGGCGAAGCCCTCGGCGAGCGGTTCCCGGAAGCCCGGGGAGGACGGCACCGGGAAGCCGGAGCAGGGTGACGCCGAGAAGCCGTCCCAGGGTGGTGGCGAAGCCGACCTGGACGGCATATGGAACCAGCAGAAGGGCTACGACATCGTCCGAGTGACGATTTTCGGGGACCGCGGCATCTCCGACTCCGACAAGGGCGTGTGCAGCGGCCCCGCGCAACGCTCCGGCACGACAGTGAAGTTCGACCTGAAGTGCCCCAGCCCCGGCAACCCGCGCACCAAGGGCACCGCGACCCTGGTGGACGGCGGCAAGACCCTGTCGGTCAGCTGGGAGGGAGGCCTGACGGAGACGTTCACCAAGGACCCGGTCAAGGTCGAGATGCCCAAGATCGACGTGCCCAAGATCGACGTTCCGTAGCGGTCCGGGCGGGCGGATCGCCGCCGGCGCCCGCCGTCAGCGCTCCGCCCCCAGCCGCGTGACGAGGTCGTGCCAGGCGGCCTCCAGACGGTCGAGCGGCATGCCGCGCTCGACGCCCAGGTGGTGGACGAGGGCGGTGTCGAGGCAGCCCAGCAGCGTGTGCGCGAGGAGCTCGGCGTCGCCTTCCACGCCCGCCTCGCGCAGCAGCATGGCGATGTGGGCGACGCGCAGGCCGTACGCCGGGACGCCGTAGGTGCGCAGGGGATCGGCCCGGGTGGCCAGGATCAGCTCGTGGTGGTCGTGCTCGTGGCGGATGACGGCCGGCCCGAAGGCGTGCAGGCGCTGCGCCGCGGGGGCGCCGGGGCCCAGGGGCGGGGGGCCGGAGAGGAAGGCGGCCTGGAGCTTCTGCTCGCGGTGGTCCAGGAGGGCCAGCAGCAGTCCGGTGCGGTCGCCGAAGCGCCGGAAGACGGTGCCTTTGCCGACTCCGGCGGCCGAGGCCACCGCTTCCATGGTCAGGTTCGCGGCTCCGCGCTCGACCAGCAGGAGGGACGCCGCCTCCAGCAGCCGGGTGCGGTTGCGTGCCGCGTCGGCCCGGAGCTGTTGCTGCGGGGGCTCGCCGACCGGGAGGAGGGTGAGGTCCTTCCGGCCGTCCTGGGCGCCGGGCGGCAGCGGGGAGGGGGGAACGGGGCCGGTCATGGGTCCAGCGTAACGTCTCGCCGAAATAACTGGACCGCGGTCCGGATAAGTGGCACAATCTTAAAACAGGACCACGGTCCGGTTTGCTTCCGTCATCATTTTCCTGGAGTTCCTCATGTCTGTTCGCATCCTTGCGCTCGTCGGCAGCCTCCGCGCCGGGTCCCACAACCGCCGGCTCGCCGAGGCCGCGGTCAAGCTCGCCCCCGAGGGCGCCGAGGTCGAGATCTACGAGGGCCTGGCCGACGTGCCTTTCTACAACGAGGACCTCGACGCCGAAGGAGTCGTCCCGGAGGCCGCCGCCCGCCTGCGCGAGGCGGCCGCCTCGGCCGACGCCTTCCTGCTGTTCACCCCCGAGTACAACGGCACCATCCCCGCCGTGCTGAAGAACGCCATCGACTGGATCTCGCGCCCGTACGGCGTGGGCGCCATCGTCGGCAAGCGGGTCGCCGTGGCGGGTACCGCCGCCGGGCAGTACGGCGGTGTCTGGGCGCAGGACGAGACCCGCAAGGCCGCGGGCATCGCCGGCGGCAAGGTGCTGGAGGACGTCAAGCTGGCGGTCCCCGGCTCCACGACGCGTTTCGCCGAGACCCACCCGATCGACGACGCCGAGGTCGCCACCGCGCTGACCGAGGTCATCCGGACCCTGGCCGACGTCCCCGCCGCGGCCTGAACCGCGGTGGGCGGGGTCAGCGCTTCGGGTGCCTGACCCAGCCCTTCTTGACCAGCTGGTCGCAGTGCCACTTGCTGTGACGCGCGCTCTCCCCGCGCTGCTTGGCCGCCTTGATGCAGTCCTCGTACGAGAACGGCGGCTTGGCGGAGACCGCGTGCACGGCGGAGGGCGGCGGTGGTGCGGTGCGGGCGGCCGCCGCCGGTGCGGCCGCCCATGCGCCGGCCATGACGGCCGCGGCCAGCACGAATTTCATCCGACGCACAACGTCCTCCGCTTCTCGCTCTCCTGCTGATTCCGTGCCAGAGGCACTTGTCATCAACCAACGAGAGCACCGGCCGAGGGAAACGCTTCTCCGCCGCCATTCACCCTGAGGCCCGAGCCCGAGCCCGAGGCCTGATCATGGGCCCCGGGCCCTGGGCCTCAAGGAGGCCCCGGTCGGGCCGGGCCGCCCGTCCTGCATCCCCCGTCGGACGGCCCGGCGGCTCTGACGGCCGCGCCTCAGACCTTGTGGTAGGCGCGGGCCTCGATCGTGTGCGGCTTACCGCTCAGGGAGATCCGCATGTAGTGCTTCTGGTTGGGCGAGGCGCGGAAGGTGTCCACGTTCATCCAGTCGCCCGTGCAGTAGCCCCAGCCGCCCTTGGCGATGACCTTCTTGTCACTGCTGCGCACGATGTCGATCTTGAGCTTGGTGCCGTCGCCGCCGTTCCAACAGCGGGCGTGCGCGCCGAGCGCGTTGCTGCGCGGCACGAAGTCGCCGGTCGCCCAGTACTTGGTGGGGGAGTGGCTGTACGGGCCCCAGATCCGCTTCCAGCTCGCCTGGACGCCGTGGCCGACACTGGTGTCGAGGTCGGCGGTCTGCGTGACGACGCTCCGCGCGGCCGGCTCCGCCTGGGCCGAGGGGGCGGTCACCGCCAGCCCCGCCCCGAGGGCCACCGTTGCCGTTGCGACCGCAAGGCTCTTGCCTGCCTTCATGGCTTCCTCCCGTTGAACGTGCTCTCCGTAGGAGTTGGGGAGTGCGGTACCTCGGGCCTCAAGTCCGCGGCTGAAACCGGCTGTTCTGCGCCGGCTTCCGAACCCTTCGGCCCGTTCCCGCGCTCCCCTTTCGGTGCTCACCATTCAAGGCCCGGACCGCCGTGCACACATCAGGGCCAGCCCTGAAATGCCCGCCCGGCCCCTACGGACCCGCGGCCGGCGGGGCGGGGAACCGCCTGCCGGCCCCTGCTCGTTGCGCGGCGGAGCGCGCCTCACCCGCGCAGGTACGACAGGACGGCCAGCACGCGCCGGTGGTCGGTCAGGCTCGGCTCCAGGCCGAGCTTGGCGAAGATGTTGCGCACGTGTGTCTCGACGGTCTTGCCGCCCACCACCAGCTGCTCGGCGATCGCCTCGTTGGAACGCCCCTCGGCCATCAGCGCCAGCACGTCCCGCTCCCGGGGCGTCAGCTCCTCCAGCGCGCTGCCCGCCCGCCGGCGGTGCAGCAGCCGGGACACCACCATCGGGTCGATCACCGACTCGCCCGCCCCCACCCGCTTGATGGCACCGGTCAGCTCCTCGACGTCCGCGACCCGGTCCTTCAGCAGATACCCGAACCCTCGTGCGCGGCGCGCCATCACCTGCACCGCGCTGCCGGCCTCCACGTACTGCGACAGCAGCAGCACCCCGACCTCCGGGCAGCGCCCGCGGATCGCGCACGCCGCCCGTACGCCCTCGTCGGTGTGGGTCGGCGGCAGGCGGATGTCGAGCAGCGCCACGTCCGGCCTTACCTTCTCCACCAGCCGCAGCAGGTCCTCGGCGTCCCCGGTCTGCCCGACCACCTGCACCCCCGCCTCGGTCAGCAGCCGCACCAGCCCCTCGCGCAGCAGGACGGAGTCCTCGGTCACCGTCACGCGCACGGCAGCTCCACCCGCACCCGGGTCCCGCCGCCCGGGGGGCTGTGCACCCGCAGGGCGCCGCCGACCGCGGCCAGCCGGTCCGCCAGCCCTTGCAGCCCCGAGCCGCGCGCGGGATCCGCCCCGCCCACCCCGTCGTCGGCCGCCTCCACCACCAGCACTCCCTCGCACTGCCGCGCCGACACGCTGACCGCCCGCGCCTGCGCGTACTTCGCCGCGTTCGACAGCGCCTCGCACACCGCGAAATACGCCGTCGACTCCACCAGCGGCGGGTAGCGCCGGTCCTCCACCGAGACCACCACCGGCACCTGCGCCTGTTCCGCGAGCGCGGTCACCGCCGGGCCCAGCCCCTCCCGGGTCAGCACGGCCGGGTGGATGCCGCGGGCGATGCCCCGCAGGTCCTCCAGCGCCATCCGCAGCGTGCGGTCGGTCTCGGCGACCGTGTGCCTGAGCCCGCCGTCCCCGGCGTCCGCGAGGCGGGCGTCCAGGCGTCGCAGCGACATCAGGGCGAAGACCAGCCGGGTCTGTGCGCCGTCGTGCAAGTCCCGCTCCAGGCGCCGGCGTTCCCGGTCCGCCGCTTCCAGGATGCGGGAGCCGACCGCGCGCGACTCCTGTCCGCGGGCCGCGGCCTGCGACCGCAGCCGGACGTTCTCCAGGCACAGCCGGACCGACGCGCCCACCGCGGCCAGCAGTTGAGGGTCCTCGCCCAGGGCCGCGTCGTGCACCAGCACCGCAGAGGGTCTCTCCCGGTCGTCCAGCGCGGTGACGCTCTTGCCCGATCCCGGGTACGGGCCGCGCAACGCCCGGCCGGCCGGGTCGAGGTAGCCGCCGGCCGCCTCCGACCACAGGCCCAGCCGCAGCGAGGGATCGCCGAGCAGGTGCGCCAGGACGTCCTGCAACCGCCGGGGCGTCGGATCGGCGCCCACCTCGATCACCACACTGCCCACAGCGGCCCGTCGAAGCCGCATCCGCAGCAGCCCCACCAGGAACGTCACCGGGACGGCCATCTCGCTCAGGTCCGACAGCAGCGTCGGCGTCGACGCGGTGGGCCCCAGCAGCCCGGGAGCGGCCACGTGCAACACCTCCCAGCCCACCAGCGCCAGGGCGACCAGGATCGCGATCCACGCCGGCAGCAGGGCCCGGCGCCTCGCGAGGCTGCTCGCCCGCCAGTTGCGCACCAGCGCGACGACGACCACCACGGTCAGGAACGCACCCGTCCACCGGTAGCCGAGGTCGATGCCCGGGAACAGATCCCGGCCGGGCCGGAACAGCAGGCCGTTGGGGCCGCAGTCGAGGCAGCTGAGGTAGGTCGCTTCGCTCTCGGCCGACGGGTCGTAGGCGAGGACGCGCAGCAGCCCGCCCACCGCGACGAGCAGATAGGCGCAGGCGACCACGCGCCGGGCGAAGACGGTGGTGAGGCGGCCGTCGGGGAAGACCAGCAGCAGATGGGCCAGCACGGCCAGGTTCAGCGCCTCCCACCAGGCGCCGAGCGCGAACAGCGCCGGCACGGTGGTGCCTTGCAGGTTGCCCAGGAACCACGTCACGCCCTCGGCCACCATCAGCCGCCCCGTGCGGTTGGCCGGGCGCCGCCACCAGGCGATCAGCCCGGCCCCGGCGAACGTCCAGCCCACCGCCAGATCGCGGAGGATGTCCTCCTGCGTGCCGCCCGCGCGCCCGTAGGCCCAGGAGCCCGTACAGCCCGCCGCAACGGCCAGGGCCGCCGCACCCGCGACCGCCCGCCCGGGCCTGCCGCCGAGTCCGACCCCCGCACTCCCGCTCCCACAGGAGCCGGCTCTGCCCAGAACCCCACCCACGGGCACCACCATAGGGCAGGCCCCCCGCCGGTCAACGCAACCGCGAGCGCGTGTCCGGCACCCGAACGCTCTTTTGCGGAGGGGTCGTTCAGGATCTCGGACGAGGCGGATGCCCGGTGCGTACGCCGTGGGGCTCATGACCGGCACCGTCCGGCGGCATGCCACGCCGCGGCGAACCGGCCTACCGACGCGAAACGCTGCCCGGGGTCGGCCCGGGTGGCGCGGTGCAGCACACGGAGCCGAGCCGGGCTACCGCGCCAGGCGCCTTCGTCGTCCCCTGCGTCGAGCAGCAGCCGGGCGGCGCGACCGAGCGTGAAGACGGTCGTGCGGACGTCGATGGTGGCACCGCGCTCGTACTCCTCCGGCGCCATGAACCGCCGCGACCCCGGCAGCCGGTCCTCCTCCAGGACGAACGGGCCCGGGCGGTACTCGTCCAGGTCGACCAGGCGCATGATGCCGCCGGTGAAGTCGTACAGCAGCGCGCCGTCGTAGAAGTCGACGGCCACGTAACCGGCTGCCTCCACAGCGAGGTGCGCACTCAGAACCCGTTCCCATGCGCGCGTGGCCAGAGGGAGCGGCAGCGCGCGGAAGCGCGCCATGGCGCTGCCCGGGGCGGTGCGGTCCGCGGTGCCGCCGGCAGTGGGGTGGTAGAGGACCTCGCCCTCGTGCCACGGCATGACCACCGCCCAGTTGCTGCGCACGGCGATCCGGTGCACCTGCGGGACGATCACCGGATGCTGCACGGCCCGGTGAAAGGCCCACGCCCGGAGGAGCGAGAGCCGCGCGCCGTCCGTGGTGCCTTCCTTGACGAACCACCGTTCCCCGCCGGGGAGCCGGACGCCGTAGGACACGCATCCCGAGTCCTGATCCCGGAAGGCGGTGAAAACCGTCCCCGCTCGCTCGAGATACGCCTCTACGGAGGAGAGTTCAGTGACGTCCAGTAACGCGTGAAGGGCCATGAGGCCATCGTTCACCCGTTCTTCTGCGAGAACGTGCCGAATCCGGCCGCCTGGCTTCCCATGGCAGGTGTGTCCCCGCGCCAGCCCCCGGCCGCCCCGAACGACGGCGCCGCGACGAAACGCCCGCAGCCGCCGCCCCCGCGCGGACTGCTGGGGCGGCTCGGGCACTGGTGTGCGCGGCACTTCGTCGTCGTCATCGTCCTGTGGCTCGCCGCGATCGGCGGCGTGCAGGTGCTGGAGCGGTCCTTCGGCGGGGAGTACTCCGACGACTTCGCGCTGCCCTCGGCCCAGTCCCAGGACGGCCTCGACGTCCTGAAGGCCCACGACCCGGCCGCGGGCGGCTACAGCGGGCAAGTGGTCCTCCACGACGCCGCGAAGCCTTTGACGGCCTTCAGCGGCCAGATCAACCAGACGGTCGCCGAGCTGCGGAAACTCCCGCACGTACTGTCCGTGCAGAACCCCCTGCCGCCACCCGGCACACCCCCCGCGCGACCGCCCGGCACCCCCAACACCGGACCGCTGTCCGACGACGGCAAGACCGCCTACATCACCGTACGGTTCGACTCGCCGCCCGCCACCCTCGGAGCCCCGTACCTGGACGGCGTCGACGACGCCGTGAAACCGCTGCGCACGGCCGGGGTGCAGGTGGAGTACGGCGGGCCGCTCGGCGAGCTCGCCCGGCCCGAGCCCGACGACAGGAGCAGCGAGCTCATCGGCTTCGGCGTGGCGATCGTGGTCCTGCTGGTCGGCTTCGGCAGCGTCATCGCCGCGGGCGTGCCGCTGGTGACCGCGCTCGCCGGCGTCGTCATCGGCCTGGGCGTGCTGTCCCTGCTGGCCGCGGCCTTCACCTTCGCCACGGTCTCCCCGACGCTCGCCACGATGATCGGTCTGGGCGTGGGCATCGACTACGCCCTCTTCCTGATCACCCGCCACCGCCAGCACCTCATGGACGGCATGGACCCGGCCGCAGGCGCGGCCCGAGCGGTGGCCACCAGCGGCCGTGCCGTCCTGGTCTCCGGATGCACCGTCATCATCGCGCTGGGCGGCCTGACCGTCTCGGGCGTGTCGTTCATGGGCAAACTGGGCGCGGCGGCCGCCGTGACGGTGGTGTCCGCCGTCGTGGGGGCGCTCACCCTCGTCCCCGCCCTGCTCGGCCTGATCGGCTCGCGCATCGACAAACTGCGCGTACGCACCCCCGTCGCGGAAGGCACCACCGGCGAAGGGACGGACGGCGCCCAGGAAGCGCACGGCACCTGGCACCGCTACGCACAGCGCGTCGAGCGCCGGCCCTGGTGGTTCCTGGCCGCCGGCGTCGTCACCGTCGCGGTCCTCGCCATCCCCGTGTTCTCCATCCAGCTCGGCCACATCGGCGACGGTGCCGACCCCACGAGCTTCACCGACCGGCGCGCCTACGACCTGACGGCCGAGGCCTTCGGCCCCGGCGCCAACGGCCCGCTGACCCTCGTCATCGACCAGAGCGGCGTACCGGCCGCCGACCGGCCCGCCCTGGCGAGCAACGCCGCGAAGGCCCTGACGAACGTCCCCGGCGCGGCCACCGTCACCCCGCTCAAGCCGACGCCCGACGGCGACGTGCTCGTCGCCACCGCCTTCTCCGCCACCGCGCCGCAGGACGCCTCGACGACCGGCCTCGTGAACCGCCTCAAGGACGAGACACTGCCCGAAGCCGTGTCCGGCACCGCCGCGCACGGCTACGTGACCGGCACGACCGCCGCCCAGGTCGACTTCCTCGACATCCTGTCCGCCCGGCTGCCGCTGATCATCGCCACCGTCGTCGCCCTGGCCTTCCTCATCATCCTCATCGTCTTCCGCGGCATCCTGGTGGCCCTCAAGGCGGCCGCCCTCAACGTCCTGTCCATCACCGCCTCCTACGGCGTGGTCGTCGCCGTCTTCCAATGGGGCTGGGGCGGCCCGGCCCTGGGCGTGTCGGGCACCGTGCCCATCGAGAGCTACGTGCCGATGATGATGTTCGCCATCGTCTTCGGACTGAGCATGGACTACGAGATCTTCCTGCTCTCCCGCGTCCACGAGGCGTGGCTGCGCACGGCCGACGCGAAGGGCAGCGTCGCGCACGCGCTCGAGATCACCGCCCGGGTCATCACCTGCGCCGCCCTCATCATGGTCAGCGTCTTCGCCGCCTTCATCGCCAGCAACAACATCGTGGTCAAGATGCTCGGCCTGGGCCTGGCCGTGAGCGTCCTCATCGATGCCACCGTCGTCCGGCTCCTCCTCGTACCCGCCGTGATGACCCTCCTCGGTCACCGCGCCTGGTGGACACCACGATGGCTCGACCGGATCCTGCCCCACCTGGACGTCGAAGGCGAGGACACGCCGGATTCCGGGCGCCGCAGCGGCGCGCCGTGACGGCTCCCGGCCTCGCCCCTTGTAGGGGCCCGGCGTCATCCCATGGCGGGGCCCGGGGCGCTGCCGAGCCAGGACCGGATCGCGTCGGCCGTCGTGCGGACGTGTTCCTCGAAGAGGGTCCAGTGGTCGCCGGGGACCTCCACGGCGGTGTGCGGCGCCGGCCAGGACAGCTTCCCGGGGCCGCCGCCCCGCGTCCCGCTCGCGACGTCCGGATGCACCGGTGGGAGCGGCTGCGTGGCGCGGATCAGCAGCGTGGGTACGTCCGTCGGTTCGGGTCGCCAGCCGCGGGCCATACGGGTGTAGGCGCCCAGGGCGGCGATCGACATGTCGTCCACGGCGGTGTCGAACCGCTCGCCCAGCTGGAGGGGGAGACGGGCGGGCATGGCGAGCAGCCACGGCTCCTCCTCGCGGTCCGGGGTGACGTGGTAGGTGTCGGCGATGACGAGGCCGACCGGCGGCGTGCCCGTCGCCGTGAGCCGCGCGGCGACCGCATGGGCCGGGTAGCCGCCCATCGAGTAGCCGAGGACGGCGTACGGGCGGTCGCCCAGGTGCTTGCGCACGGTTGCGGCATGCAGGTCCACCAGGGTCTGCCAGTCGCGCGGGACGGCCTCGCCGTGGGCGGTGCCCGGGTGACGGATCTCAAGGACGTCCCGCTCGCCGGCGAAGGAGGCGGCCAGCGCGGCGTACCAAGGCCTCCCGAGGTGGGGGGAGAAGCCGGGGAAGCACACGAGTGCGGGACCGCCGGTGCCTTCGGCCAGGGTGACCGGGGCGAGCTCGTGCCGGGAGGCTTCGTCGGGGCCGAAGGAGGGCAGGGCGAGCGAGGCGGTCACCAGCAGGTGCATCGCCGAGACGACGTCGCCCGTTCCGCACACCCGCCGGTAGAGGGAGGCGAGGGTCTGCGGCGGCCGTGCCGTTCCGCTCGGGGCGGGCCCCGTGGTGCCGATGGCGGCAACGGCGGCGACGGTGGGGACGGCAGCTTCGGGTGGAGGTGCCGTGGTGTCGCCCGGCCTCTTGTAAAGATGACCGTCGAGTTCTGTGTACAGATGACCGGCCAGCTCCGTGACGCTGGGCCGGTCGAACGTGACGGTGGCGGGCAGCGGCAGGCCGGTGAGCATGCCGAGGCGGTTGCGCAGCAGCACCCCCGTCAGGGAGTCGAAGCCCAGCTCGGTGAACGGGCGTCCGGGCGCAACGTCCGCTGCGTCCGGGTGGCCGAGCACCGCGGCGACCTCCGCACGGACGAGCTCCAGCAGCGCGGGCGCCCGCTCGGCTTCCGGCAGTGCCGCGAGCCGTACCCGCCAGGAACCGGCCGCGTCATCGGGTCCGGTGGCCGCTCCCACCGCGGAGCCGGTGCCTTCCGCGCCGTCCCCGGACCCGGCGGCCGGGTGGGCCGGACGAGCCGGGCGGGCAGGGCGCACCAGCCCGCGTAGGGGAGGCGGGAGGGGCGACACGGCGGGACCCGTGGGACGGGAACGGTCCGGCAGCAGCGGAGCGAGCACAGGCTCGCCCCTGCCCAGCGCGGCGTCGAACAGGGCCAGCCCCTGCTCGGGAGAGACCGCGCGCAGCACGCCGCCCATGGCCCGCTCGGCACCCTCCGTGCGCGCCGCCATCCCCTCCCCGCCCGCCCACGGACCCCACACGAGGGAGAGCGCGGGCAGGCCGAGGGCGGTGCGGTGGTGGGCGAGCGCGTCCAGGAAGGCGTTGGCGGCCGCGTAGTTGGCCTGACCGGGATTGCCCAGCAGCCCGGCCGCCGAGGAGAACAGGACGAAGTGAGACAAGGACAGACGTCGCGTCAGCTCGTGCAGGTGCCAGGCGGCGTCCGCCTTCGGCCGCAGCACCGCCGCCAGCCGCGCGGGCGTCAGTGCCTCCAGCACGCCGTCGTCCAGCGCTCCGGCCGCGTGCACGACGCCGCTCAGCCGGTGCGCGTACTTCTCGACGACGGCCGCCAGCCGGGCACGGTCCGCCACGTCGCACGCGATCACGTCCACGCGGGCGCCCGCCTCCTCCAGCGCGGTCTGCAACTGCCGAGCCCCGGCCGACTGGGGGCCCCGGCGGCTGACGAGCACCAGGTGCCGGACACCGTGCCGGACGACCAGGTGCCGTGCCAGCAGACCGCCGAGGGCTCCGGTGCCGCCGGTGAGCAGGACAGTGCCGCCGTGTTCGCCTGCGAACCCGTCGGCCGCAGGCGATTCGAGGGAGGAGCCGGAGGAGGAATCGGAGGGGGAGCTGGAGGGAGCACCGGAGGGGGAGCTGGAAGGAGCACCTGAGGGGGAGAGGACGTCAGCGTCTGTCAGGCGTGGGACGCGGACCACGCCGTCGACGAGGGAGAGCTGGGGCTCGCCGGTGGCGACGGCGGCGGGCAGCATGCGCAGCGACTCGGGCGTCCCGTCGGTGTCGACGACCGTCAGGCGCCCGGGATACTCCGCCTGCGCGGAACGCACCAGGCCCCAGACGGCGGCGGCCGGCAGGTCCGGCACGGGGGAGGCGGCGCCACGGGTCACCACCACCAGGCGTGCTCCGGGTGCCGCCGGAGCGGACAGGTGCGTCTGCAACAGGTTCAGGGCGCGGGCTGTCAGACGGTGCGTCTCCGCGGCGGGGTCCCGGGCGGGGTCCGTGGCGGGGTTCGTGGCGGGGTCCGTGGCCGGGGGATCGCCCTCCGGCGACGGAGCGAGCGAGACCACTACGGCTCCGTTCTCCCTCCCGGTGAACGCGTCAGGCGTGGCAGGCATGGCGGGCGTGGCAGGCAGCGCGGAACGCAGGCCCAGGTCGTCCGGTGCCGCCATCGACAAGGAGATTCCCTCGCCGTCGGCCGGAACGACGGACCACCGCAGCCTGTACAACCCTCCGCCACCGTTCACTCCTGCGGCCGCCGCGGCACGGGTGGACTCCGGCAGCGGGCGGGTGGTCAGGGACTCCACCCGGGCCACGGGCTTCCCGGTGGGGTCGGCCAGGTCCACGGCGACCGTGTCCGTACCGGTGGGCCGTAGGCGCACGCGCAGGGCCGTGGCCCCGACGGCGTGTACGGTCAGGCCGCGCCAGGCGAAGGGCAACCGGGCGGGACCGGCGGACGGCGCGGCGAGGAGCGCCGCGTGCAGCGAGGCGTCGAGCAGGGCGGGGTGGATGCCGTAACGGCGTGCGTCGGCGCCCGCCGCTTCGGGCAGCCGCACCTCGGCGTACACCTCCTTGCCCGGCCCCTGCCAGGCAGCTGTGACGCCCTGGAACGCGGGGCCGTACGCGTGCCCGGTGCCGGACAGGCGCTCGTAGGCACCGGTCAGGTCCACCGGCACGGCGCCCGGGGGCGGCCATGCGGAGGCTTGGTCGCGACGCTCGCCACCGTCCTCGGCGGCCGGGCCGAGCCGCCCGGTCGCATGGTGAGTCCAGGCGCCCAGGGGCCCTGAGTCCTGCGGGCGGGAGTAGACGTCGGCGGTACGCCGCCCGGAGCCGTCCGGCTCGCCCAGAACCACCTGTACCTGTACCTGGACGCGGTCGCCGGAGCCGGGCAGGGCCAGCGGGGCCGTCAGTGCGAAGTCTTCGACGGTGTCCAGACCGCAGGCGTCGCCCGCGTGGAGCACCACCTCGGCGAACGCGGCCGCGGGTACGAGAACGTGCCCGGCGACGACGTGGTCGCGCAGCCACGGGTGGGCCGCGGTGGAGAGGTCGCCGGTGCAGAGGAGCCGCTCCGTGCCCGGGACGGTGGTCATCCGGGGCAGCAGCGGGTGGTTGTCGCGATCCGCCGGATCCGGGACGGGGGAGGCGGCGGCCGGGGCGTCCAGCCAGTAGCGCCGCCGCTGGAAGGGGTACGTCGGCAGGTCCACCCGCCGGGCGCCGCTGCCCGCGTACACCCGGTGCCAGTCCACGGGCAGACCGTGCACGTGCAACCGGCCGAGCGCGGCGAGGACCGCCTCCGCCTCCCGGGCGCCGTCCCGTGCGGTGGTGATGAACACCGGCCCCTCGGCCTGCTTCTCGGCCCGTTTTTGGGCTCGCCCGCCGGCCGGTTCCTCGCTGTCCGCGGCAAGTCCGGCCATGGCGGCAGCGGTCAGCTGTGCACCGGGCCCGATTTCGGCGAAGGCCGTCACCCGTTCGCCGTGGGCGAGCCGGTGCACGGCGTCCCCGAAGCGCACGGTTTCGCGGGCGTGGCGCACCCAGTACGCGGCCGAGCGCAAGTCGTCCCCGGCGGCAGGGCGCCCCGTCAGCGTCGACACCACCGGTATCCGCGGCGCGTGATACGTCAGCTGGGCCGCCACGAGCCCGAACGCATCCAGCATCGGCTGCATCAGGGGCGAGTGGAAGGCGTGGCCTGCCCGCAGCCGCGTCGTGCGGCGCCCCCGCGCGGCGAAACGGGCCGCGACGGCGAGCACGGCGTCCTCCTCGCCGGAGAGGACGACCGAGCGGGGGCCGTTCACCGCGGCGACCGCCACGCGGTCCGTCAGCTCCTCCTCGGCCTCGTGTTCGGAGGCTTCCAGGGCCACCATGGCGCCGTTGCCGGGCAGCTGCCGCATCAGCCGGCCCCGGGCCGCGACCAGTTCCACGGCGTCCGGCTCCGACAGGACCCCTGCGACGTGAGCCGCCGCAAGCTCCCCGAGGGAGTGCCCGGAGAGGACGTCCGGCCGTACGCCCCAGGACTCCAGCAGCCGGAAGAGCGCCACCTCGAAGACGAACAGCCCGATCTGCGCGAAGTCGGTCCGGTCCAGCAGAGCGGCGTCAGCGGTGCCCTCCTCCGCCCACAGCACGGAGCGCAGGGGCCGCTCCAGGCCTTCGGCGTCGAACCGGTCGCACAAGGCGTCGAAGGCAGCGGCGAACACGGGGAAGGCGCCGTGCAGTTCCCGGCCCATACCCGGCCGCTGCGCGCCCTGGCCGGAGAACAGCAGGGCCAGTCGCCCCGCGGGGGCGGCAAGCCTCGCCTCGGTGCCGGTGCCGGTGCCGGTGCCGGTGCCAGCTGCCGACTGCGCGTCCAGAGCGCTCAGCACTGCCTCGCGGTCCGCTCCGGTCACCGCCGCCCGGTGGGTGAGCGGGGTGCGGGTCGTGGCAAGGGAGAACGCGACGTCCAGCAGGGCCGACCGGGGTTGCTTCCGCAGCATGGCCGCCACCTGCGCGGCCTGTGCGCGCAGAGCTTGCGGGTCCGCGCCGGAGAGCAGCAGGGGCGGCATCAGCCTCGGGCGTCCGGGGGCGGTGCCGGCTGCGTGGCCTTCCGTTCCCGCTCGCGTTCCGTCTCGCGTTCCGTCGCTCGTTCCGGCTTCCGGCCCTTCCTGCCCGGCGGCGCTCCGGGAGGCCTCTTCGAGGATGACGTGGGCGTTGGTCCCGCCGATGCCGAACGCGGACACCCCCGCCCGGCGCGGACTGCCGGGCGCCGGATGCCACTCCTCGTCCCGTGTCAGCACCCGTACGGTGCCTGACGACCAGTCCACGCGAGGGGACGGCTCTTCGCAGTGCAGGATGCGCGGCAGGCGTCCATGACGCATCGCAAGGACGGTCTTGATGACCCCGCCGACACCGGCCGCGGCCTGGGTGTGCCCGATGTTGGACTTCAGCGCGCCGAGCCACAGCGGGCGGCCGGGAGGCCGCTCCTGCCCGTACGCGGCCAGCAGCGCCCGGGCCTCGACGGGGTCGCCGAGCGCGGTACCGGTGCCGTGCGTCTCGACGGTGTCGATGTCGGCCGGGGTCAGCCCGGCGTCGGCCAGCGCCTGACGGATCACCTGCTGCTGGGCCGGGCCGCTGGGCGCGGTGAGACCGTTGGAGGCGCCGTCGGAGCCGACGGCCGAGCCACGCAGCAGGGCCAGGACCGGATGGCCGTTGCGCCGGGCGTCGGAGAGGCGCTCCAGCAGCACCACTCCGGCGCCCTCCGCCCAGCCGGTGCCGTCGGCCGCGGCCGAGAACGGTTTGCACCGGCCGTCCGGCGCCAGGCCGCGCAGCCTGCTGAACGCAACGAAGGGCGCCGGAGTGGCCATCACCGTGACGCCGCCGGCCACCGCCAGCGAGCACTCGCCCGACCGCAGCGCCTGCGCCGCCCAGTGCATCGCCACCAGGGATGACGAACAGGCGGTGTCGACCGTGACGGCGGGCCCGTGCAGCCCCAGGGCGTACGCGATGCGGCCCGACGCCACGCTGCCGGTCGACCCCAGCGCCAGGTGCGCCTCAAGCGCGTGCGGCCCGCGGTGCAGGAGACGGCCTGCGTAGTCGTCGTGCATCACGCCGACGAAGACGCCGGTGTCACTGCCGCGCAGATCGGCAGGGTCGATGCCCGCCCGCTCACAGAGCTCCCAGGCGGTCTCCAGCAGCAGCCGCTGCTGCGGATCGGTGGCTGTCGCCTCCCTCGGGGACATTCCGAAGAAGGCGGCGTCGAAGTCGGCCGCCCGGCGCAGAAATCCGCCGCGGCGGGTGACGGACGTGCCGAGCCGGTCCGGATCGGGGTCGAAGAGGTTCGCCGGGTCCCAGCCGCGGTCGCCGGGGAGGTCCGAGGTCGCGTCGGCCCCGTCCACGAGCAACTGCCACAGCTCCTCCGGGGATGCCACGTCGTCGCGGGATCCCGGAAACCGGCATGCCATGGAGACGATGGCCACCGGATCCTCGGCCGCCCTGCGCGTCTTTCCGCCGGGCGTACGGGATGCCGCCGGGGCACGGCCGTCGAGCAGTACGGAGTGCAGGAAATCCGCCACGGCGCCGGGCGTCGGGTGGTCGAACACCAAGGTCGCGGGCAGCTCCAGCCCCGTGTCCGCGCCGAGCCGGTCGCGCAGCAGGACGCCTCCGAGGGAGGTGATGCCGGACGCGCTGAAGGGACGCCCCGGGTCCATCTCCTGCTCCGGCACGCCGCCGGCGTCCGCCGCCCGGGCGAGCACGAGGCGCAGCAGGGTGTCGCGGCGGTCGGACGCGGGCAGGGAGAGCAGCCGCCGGCGCAGGGCGGACGCAACGTCCTCGCGCGCCGCCGCGAGCCGTTCCGTCAACTGGCGGGCGAGCGCCGGGCGGTCGGTCTTGCCGGAGGGGGTACGGGGAACGGACCCGGTCTCGTACACGTCATCGGGCACTTTGAAGCCCGACAGCCGCTCCCGGCACACGGCGCGGACCTGATCGGTGTCGACGCCGTTCGGGCCGGGGACCACGAAGGCGACCGGCACCTCGCCCAGCACGTCGTGCGGCCTGCCCACGACTGCCGCGTCCGCGACGCCGGGGCAGCCGAGCAGCACGTGTTCGACCTCGACCGGGTTGACGTTCTCGCCCCCACGGATGATCAGTTCCCTGACCCGGCCGGTGACCAGCAGCCGGCCCCCGTGCGCGCGGCGCCCCAGATCCCCGGTGCGGTACCAGCCGTCCCTGAACGCCCGTGCGGTGTCGTCCGGGCGGTTGTGATACCCGAGCATCAGGTTCGGGCCCCGGACCCAGATCTCCCCTTCCAGCCCGTCGGCGACCACCTCACCACCGTCGGGGTCACCGCCGGCACCGGTCAGCCGCACGTCGACACCGGGCACGGGCAGGGCGCCCAGGCCGTCGTCCCGGGGGTCGCCCGGCCTCTCGACCGCGATCTTCCCGCACGTCTCGGTGCTGCCGTAGCCGTCGAGCAACGGGGCACCCAGCAGCTCCTCGACGTCCGCCCGCAGCGCCGGGGGGCAGGGCGCGCCCGCGGTGACGCACAGCCGTACACCGGACGGCTGTCGCGGCCGCGGCGCGCTGCGCAGCGCCTCCGTGAGCAGGTGGTACGTCGCCGGCACTCCCGCCACGACCGTGCAGGGCTGCTCGGCGAGCACCTGCGCGACGCTCGTGCCCCGGTCGAGGAGGAGGGCGCTCGCCCCCACGGAGAGGACCCCGAGCAGGCACAGCGAGTGCGCGTAGGCGTGGAACATCGGCAGCGGCCACAGCAGCCGGTCCTCCCGCCCCAGCTCCCACAGCGGGACGTAGGCCGCCGCCACCGACCACAGGGCGGCGCGCTGGCTGGAGACGACGCCCTTGCTGCGCCCGGTGGTCCCCGAGGTGTAGAGGATCCAGGCGGGCTCGTCCAGGCCGAGGTCGTCCCGGGGTGCCCGTCCAGGATCCGTCGTGGCCAGTCGCTCGAAGGCGTACGTGCCTGCGGGCAGGACCCCGTCCGGCACGGTGTCCGTGCCTGTCACCACGATCCGTATGCGCGGGGGGCGTGGTCGGGCGGTCGCCTCCGGCCCGGCGTAGGTCTTCGGCTCGGCGTGCGCCTTCGGATCGGCGACCGGGGACGGCCCGGGTATCGGGGACGGTCCGGATATCGGGGACGCTCCGCCCTGCTCGGTGATCACCGCGACCGCCCCGCTGTCGTCGAGGAAGTGCTCCAGCTCCGCGTCCGCCGCCCCGGGATCGAGCAGAACGCCTACGGCGCCCGCCCGCAGGACCGCGAGGAATCCCTCCACCATCTCCACGCGGCTGCTCAGCCGGAGGGCCACCCGGTCGCCCCGCCGCACCCCCGACCGCGCGAGGTGACCCGCCAACCGTGCGGTCCGTTCCTCCACCTGCCCGTAGGTGACGCTGCGCCGTGCGTCCTGGAAAGCGGTCTTGTCCGCCATCTGCGCAGCATGCGCCTTGAGCGCATCAGGCAGCGCACGGATCAACTCGTCCTGGATCTCCGCCATCCCCCACCCCTCCGGCCCCCACGGGGCGAAGGACAGCGCGCCCGCTCGCACACCGTACCGAGTGCTGAGGCCGAACTCCGGGGTGATCGGCCTCACCCCCCGGGCGGACCACGGGCCGTGCCGTGTCCGGATGATCTGCATATCGTGATCGCATGGGCCGCGACCCTATGGGCGAAGAGAGCGGCGGCGGCACTTCCCAGGGCCCCGCCCGCCCCGCCGACCCCACCGGCAGGCGGGATCGCGCCCGCCATCGCTGGTCGGCGTTCCGTCATTCGCCGTTCTTCCCCGCCACCGTGCTCGTGCTCATCGTGGCCGCGGCCGCCGGGCTCTTCGCGGGCTCCTACACCTACGCCATGGCCAATCCGACCCCGCACAACATTCCCACCGCGGTCACCGGGGTCCCCGTGTCCGAGATCAAACGGGCCGAATTCGTCCAGGGCATGGAAAGGGCGCTGGGAGCCGAGCTCCGGCTGCGTCACTTCGCCACCTACGAGGAGGCCCGGGACGCGGTCGAGGACCAGCGGGTCTACGCCATCCTCCAGGACCGCCACCACGCGGCCGAGCTGGACGTCTCCGGAGCCTCCGGTGCCACAGTCGCCCAGCTGCTGACCGAGACCGCACCCCGGGTCGGGGAGGAGACGGGCATCCCCGTGGTCGTGCGGGACGTCAACCCCCTCCAGAAGGGCGACCCGCGCGGCCTCGCGCTCTTCTACATCACCCTGGCGTCCGTCATCGTCGGCTTCGTCGGGGCCATTCAGCTGAGCGTCCACGCCCGCGAGCTCAACCCGGCCGAACGCATCGCCTTCACCGCCGCCTATTCCGTGCTGGGCGGCTTCACCATCGCCGCGATCGTGGACTGGGGGCTGGATGCGGTGCGGCTGCCGTTCGCGGAGTCCTGGCTGATCCTGGCGCTGACCATGTTCACCTCGGCGATGGTCTTCACGATGTTCAACGCGCTCATCGGACGGTGGGCCATGCTGCCCACCTGGGGGCTGATGGTCCTGCTGGGCAACCCGTCCTCCGGCGGCGCCGTCTCCTGGCCCCTGCTGCCCTCGCTCCTCGGCGAGATCGGCCGCTGGCTGCCGCCGGGGGCCTCGGTGAACGCTCAGCACACGGCCGTCTACTTCCGGCAGCACCAGCACTTCTTCCCGTTCGCCGTGCTCATCGTCTGGGCCGCCCTTTCCTGCACGGTCTTCTGGATCCGGCGGCACCGCCACCCCGGCGGACGGGAGACGACGGGAGCAGCCGCAGCCACGAGCTGAAACGGCCCGCTTCCCGTTGACGCTGTGCGTATTCGTGCTCGCTTTCTGTTGTTTCGGGGGTGGTGGCGTGTGAGGCCGCCCATGAGGCCCGGATCACTTACGAATCCCGATAGTGAACAGCTGCCGATGAATACGGGGAAAGGGCCGATAATCGCGCGCCGGCAATGAAGGAGCGTAGTAGGTCACAGTCCTTGTCAGGGGTTTTCGGGGT
>NZ_JANIID010000048.1:0-38240 GCF_024519335.1 Streptomyces telluris | reverse complement strand
AACGCCCTCGATACCGCGCAGCTTCTCCACGATCTCATCGGCATGCTCGGTCGACGTCGTCGCCATCGTGACGTCGATCCGCAGCTTTTCGTGGCCGGAGGCGGTCACGTCGAGGCCGGTCACCGAACCGCCGGAGGACTCCACGGCCGTGGTGAGCTGGCTGACCGCGGTCCCGCCGGCGGGAACCTCCAGCCGGACCGTCATCGAGTACGAGACGCTAGGCGCCGTTGCCATGGCCGACTTCCTCTGCTTTCCCTTGTTTCGCTGGTGCGCGCACCGCCTGGCCGGCGGACGCCGACCGAGGGAGCGCAAGTAACGATCGTCCCACCTACCGACCGGTAGGCGGTAACCAGGGATGAATTTCGGAAATAAAGTTCCGCAACACAAGAGATAATCGGCGGCGCCGCGGGGCCGTTTCCGGCCCGGAAACACCGACGGGCGCCCCTCCGGAGAAGGGCGCCCGCCGGGACGCTGATGACACCGACCCGCCATGCTCGCCTCGCGGCAAGTGGTCGCTCGAAGCGACTAAGGTTGGGCCCGGGGGCTTGGATCGAGCCGGTGCCACACCCAGGCTAACAAACCGCCCCGGGAAGTCATTCCGCCAGGGGAAGTTCGCCCCCGGGAGCCTCGATCCACCGCCCGCACGGCGGAGCCGCGGCGCCCCGTCCGGTACCGCAGCCCCTCGTACCGCAGCCGCCCCGCGGGTACCGCGGACCCGCGGAACGGCCCTCGCACCGTGCCCTTGCACCGTGCCCTCGTACCGCGCGGCCCCGTGCCGCGCGGCCTCAGTCGCGCAGCAGGTCCGGCACCCCGTCCGCGTCCGGGTCGTCGCGCTCGCCGGAGAGGACCGTCAGCCGCTGGGTGGCGCGGGTCAGCGCCACGTACAGCACCCGCAGGCCCGCCGGGGACTCGTCCGCGATGTCGGCCGGCGAGACGACGACCGTCGCGTCGTACTCCAGGCCCTTGGCCTCCAGGCTGCCCAGCACCACGACCCGGTCGCCGAGCCCGGACAGCCAGCCGCGGGCCTCCGCGCGCCGCGCCATCGGCACGACCACGCCGACCGTGCCCTCGACGTCCGCCAGCAGGTGCTCCGCCTCGGCCCGGACGGCCGCGGCGAGGGCGGCGCCCGCGACGGCGAAGCGCGGCACGACGCCCGTGGAGCGGACGGCCGCCGGGGACTCCATGCCGGGCATCGCCAGCGCCAGCACCTTGGCCGCGAGCTCGGCGATCTCCGCGGGGTTGCGGTAGTTCACGGTGAGCCGGAAGCGGGTGCGGCGGCGGGCGCCGAGCGCCTCGTCGCGGGCGGCGGCGGCCTCGTCCGGGTCGGACCAGGAGGACTGGGCCGGGTCGCCGACGATCGTCCAGGTGGCGGTGCGGCCCCTGCGGCCGACCATGCGCCACTGCATGGGCGTCAGGTCCTGCGCCTCGTCCACGATGACGTGCGCGTAGTCGCGGCGCTCCTCGGCCAGGCGCTCGGCGCGCTCGCGGCGCGACTCCGAGCGCTGCGGCATCAGCTCCTCCAGCCCGGTGAGCTGGTCGAGCGGGTCGTACTCGCGCGGCTTCTTCGGGCGGGCCGGGGCGCCGAGGAGCGTCTCCAGCTCGTCCAGCAGGGCCACGTCGTGCACGGACAGCGGGCCGCGCCCGGCGGCGTCCAGGCGGCGCAGCGAGCGGGCCAGCAGCCGGGTCTCGCGCGGGTTGAGCACCCGGCGGGCGGAGCGGGCGAGGCGCTTCTCGTCGGCCATGCCCGCCAGCACCTGACGTGGCGTCAACTCCGGCCACCAGGCGTCGAGGAAGGCCAGGAAGTCGTCCTCGGTGGTGATGTCCTCGTCGAAGGCCGAGCGGGCCTCGGCGGCGAGCTCGGGGTCGGTGTAGCGCTTGGGTCCGCCGGCCCTGGACCACAGGGCGTCGAGGATCAGCCTGCGGGCGCGCGGGCGCAGCAGGTTGACCGGCGCGGTGCCGCCGAGGGCGGTGTTGCGGATGCGCTTGAGGTCCTCGGCGCCGAGCTCGATGCGGGCGCCGAAGGCGACGACGCGCAGCCGGTCGGGCGTGCCGGCCGGGCCGGCGGTCTCCAGCGCGCCGCGGACCGCCTTGCGCAGCACCTTGAGCATGCGGGAGGAGCCCTTGACGCGGGCCACGGCCGGTTCGTCGTAGGTGTCGGCCTCGGCGCCGTCGACCAGCGAGCCGACGGCCCGGATGGCGACCTGCCCCTCCTCGCCGAGGGAGGGCAGCACGCCCTCCGTGTAGGAGACGAGCAGCGGGGTCGGGGAGACGACGAGGATGCCGCCCGCGTAGCGGCGGCGGTCCTGGTAGAGCAGGTAGGCGGCGCGGTGCAGGGCCACGGCGGTCTTGCCGGTGCCGGGGCCGCCCTCGACCTCGGTCACCGACGCGGCGGGCGCGCGGATGACCATGTCCTGCTCGGCCTGGATGGAGGAGACGATGTCGCGCATCGTGTGGCTGCGGGCCTGGCCGAGCGCGGCCATCAGCGCGCCGTCGCCGACGACCGGCAGGGAGTCCCCGCCGAGGGTGGCGGTCAGCTCCGGGCGCAGCAGGTCGTCCTCGACGCCCAGGACGCGGCGGCCCTTGGAGCGGATGACGCGGCGGCGGACGACGCGGCCGGGCGCGACGGGCGTGGCGCGGTAGAAGGGCGCGGCCGCGGGCGCCCGCCAGTCGATGACCAGCGGGGCGTAGTCGGCGTCGAGGACGCCGATGCGGCCGATGTGCAGGGTCTCGGCGATCTCGGCCCGGTCGTCGCGGACGGCGTCGTCGGCGGGCTCGACGGAGGTGTAGGCGCCGTCGGGGCCCTTCTTGCCGTCCTTGCCGAGCAGCAGGTCGATGCGGCCGAAGAGGAAGTCCTCGAATTCGTTGTTGAGCCGGTTGAGGTGCACTCCGGCGCGGAAGACCTGGGCGTCCCGCTCGGCGAGCGCGCCGGGCGTGCCGACCTGCCCGCGCTTGGCGGCGTCGTCCATGAGGAACTCGGCCTCGTGGATCTTCTCCTCCAGGCGCCGGTAGACCCGGTCCAGATGCTGTTGTTCGGTACCGATCTCGCGGTCGCGGACCCCGTCGGGCTCACTCTGCGGTCCGGTCGCCACCTGCGCGTGTGTGGCGTTCTGCGCGGCCACCCAAGCCCCCTTCTGCTGTGCCTAGGGCAGCCGTCAACCGTACGCGAACAGGGGTACTGAGCGCACCTGTCGGTACATGACTGTTTTCATCGGGGTTGGAGGGTTTTTGGTCACACCTTGACGGTCGCGAGCAGTTTGCCGTCGAGTGTCCGCACCTCGAACCGGGAGATATCGCTCCGGTTCAGCGCGGCGCCGCCGTGGGTGTACAGCGGCTCCTTGCTCCATTTACCGCCCTTGTCGTTCCCGCCCTTGTCGTTCCCGCTCTTGTCGTTCGCGTCCAGGCCGTAGCCGCCCGGCGGGACCGCCCACGTCGTCACCGTCTGCCGCTCCCCGTCCTTGCCCACGGCGACGAGGTCGCAGGTCAGCGGGCCTCTGACGTGGGACAGCCGGAGGGCCACATGGGTCCCCCACGCCTTCGGCTGCAGCGAGACCGTCGCGTCGACCTTCGTGGCCGGGTCGACCGCGCCGATCTTCTCGCCGTCCTCGTACATCTGCTTGGCCGCGCTCACGCCGCTGTGGTCCGGGGCCTCCCCGGCGAAGACCGCGGCGCCCACCAGCGGGCCCGCGACGATCAGCGCGGCGGCGGCCGCGACCAGGCACAGGCGGCGGGTGCGCTGCGCCCGGCGGGTGGCCGTGACGCCGGCGAGCAGGCGGTCGAGCAGCGCCGGGTCCGGGCGCGGCGCGAGGGCCTCCGGGCCGGGCGCGGACTCCTTGAGGTCCGCGAGGAGCGGGGTCAGGCCCATCAGGTCGTCGAGTTCGGCGGCGCACCGCGGGCACCCGGCGAGGTGCTCCTCGAACCGGGCGGCGTCCGCCGCGTCGAGGACGCCGAGGGCGTAGGCGCCCACCTCGGTGTGCTGCTCATGGTCCGGTGCCGGCCGGTTCATGCCGTCACTCCCCGTTCTTCGAGCGAGAGCTTCATCGAGCGCAGTGCGTAGAAGACCCGGGACCGCACGGTCCCCGCCGGCACGCCCAGCACCTCGGCCGCCTCGCTCACGGTACGTCCTCTGAAATAGGTCTCGATCAGCGCCTCCCGGTGCGCCTCCGTCAGGTCGCCCAGCGCGTCGTTGATGGTCATCAGGCGCAGTGCGCGGTCGATCTCGTCGGCCGCCGGGACGAGCTCCAGCGGCCCGGGGTCGACCTCGTGCGGCCGCGCCTGCCGGCTGCGGTGGTTGTCGATGACGATGCGCCGGGCGACGGTCACCAGCCAGGGCCGTACGGAGCCGGGGGCTCCGCGCAGCCGGTCGGCGTTGCGCCACGCGCGCAGCAGCGTCTCCTGGACGACGTCCTCGGCGCGCTGGCGGTCCCCGTCCACCAGCCGGAGGACGAAGGCGAGGAGCGGGCCCGCGTGCTCGTCGTACAGGGCCCGCATCAGGGCCTCGTCGGGACTCGTCCTGTCAGCCACGGCGGCATCCTTGCGCAAGCCTTCCCCCTGGTCGATAGCGCGCGTCGGTGTTCACTGTCAGTGCGCAAAGCCTCCGTTCCCGCCGGGCCCTTCCGGTGACGCCCTCCGGCCATGGATACGGGCGGGGCGTGCGCCCCGTTCACCAGGGGGCGGGAAATCCCGCGGCGGATTCCCGCACAGCGACGCGCACGGACGCGTACGGACGGAACGGCGCCGCCGTTCAGCGGCAGCCGCGTGATACAGGTCTCGGTCCCCCGCTGAACGAGGGAACGGACCGGGCCCGTACGACAGCCCGGGAAGCCGGTGCAGGGGGCAGCGGCTCCGGACGGGGAGGTTCGCCGTGAACCGTTTCGGCAAGCGCAGGGCCGTCGTCGCCACCGCCACCGCGGCGGCCGTCGCCGCGGGGGTCGGCATCGCCTTCGCCGTGATGCCGGGCGGCGGGTCCGGCCGGCAGGACGCCGCCGTCTCCTTCGCCGGCAGCCTCGCCGGAGCGAACGAGGTGCCCGCGGCGGACGGCAAGGCCGTCGGCGACCGGGACGGCCGGGCCCTCGCCTTCCTGCGCGTCCAGGGCGACGAGGTGGCCTTCGCCTTCACCTTCGGCGGCATCGCCACCCCCACCGCCGCCCATCTCCACCGGGGCGGGCGCGGCGAGAACGGCGACGTGCGGATCCCGTTCTTCGCGAAGAAGCTGCCCGACGGGCGGAGCAGTGCCACCGGCACGGTGAAGGTCACCGACCGGAAACTCCTCGACGCGCTGAGGACCGGGCCGGACGGCTTCTACTTCAACCTGCACACCGGTGAATTCCCGGGTGGCGCGGTACGGGGGCAGGCGCACCGGCTGAGCGGGCCGCTCGACGTGAAGACGGCCGTGAAGAGCGTGCAGGCGTCCGTCGTCGAAGGCCGTCAGGTCTACGCGTGCACCCGGCAGGACGGCGGCGGGTTCGCCTTCGCCCAGGAGGGCGTCTCCGCCACGCTCGGCGGGAACATCGCCCACTCCTTCGTCCGGCCCGGAGGCGACCCGCAGTGGATCGCGCCCGACCGCTCCGCCGTCACCGGCAAGGTCGTCACCAAGACCCCCAACGGGGACGGGAACATCCCCGAACTCGTCCTGCGCGCGACCCCGGTCGGCGCGAGGACCGGCGTCCTCGCCTCCACGGCGGAGATCCTGCGGCTGAACACGCGGGGCGGCGTCGCCCCCGCCGGGCCCTGCGACCCGCAGCGTCAGCCGAAGGCGGCCGTGCCCTACCGGGCGGACTACGTCTTCATCGCGCGTTGACCGCGCGGCGGCGGTGGCGGGCCACGCGCTCGCGGTTGCCGCACACCTCGCTGGAGCACCAGCGGCGCCGGCGGCCGCGGGACGTGTCCAGGTAGACCAGGGAGCACGTCTCGCCCTCGCACCGGCGCAGCTGCCCGCGCGCCGCCGGGTCGGTGAGCAGCTCCACCGCGTCACGGGCGATCCGGCCCACGACGGCGCCGCAGTCGGGCGCGGCGGCGACCGTACGCACCAGGGTGCCGTCCTCGGCCCGCACGGCCCGCAGCGCGGGCGGCGCCGTCGCGGCGAGGGCGTTCACCCGCTCCAGGTCCGGATCGGCGGCGCGGCCGTCCACCTCGGCGTGCACGATCCGGTGCAGCAGATCGCGGACCGCGCGCACGCGGGCCAGCCAGGCGGCGTCCACGGCGGTCAGGGACGTGCCGGGCGGCACGGCGCCGGAGGCCAGGAGCCAGTCCCGCAGCCGGTCGGGGGTCTCGAGCCGCTCGACCGGCTCGTCCCCGAACCGGCCGCCGACCGTGGCCACCAGATCCAGACAGAGCCGCCCGGCGTCGAATCTCAGGTCAGCGAAGCCCGTCACCACCCCACCAGAGTGCCTCGCGGCAAGCGCCCGTGAAACCCCCGCCCCAGGGGCAGTTCGCCTGCACGGCACCTCCGGCCGCCCCGCTACGCCGCCATCAGCTCCTCGTCCGGCCGCGGCAGCCACGCACCCCGCGGGCGGGTCAGCCAGCCGTGACGGGAGGCCAGCGTCGCCGCTGCCGCCTGGAGGGCGGTCCGCGCGGGGTGGCGGAGGCCGCGGCGCCAGACCATGGAGATGGGTGAGAGCGGCACGGGGTCCACGAGGGGGCGGAGCACCATGCCGGGGACCTCGATGAACTCCACGCTCGCCAGCACCGACCACCCCCGCCGCCGTACGACCCGCACGAACTCCCCCTCTCCCTCGATCTCCGGGAACGGCTCGGCGATGCCGATCCCCCGCCCCGCGAAGAGCCGCTCGGCGAGGTCGGTCCACTCGGCGGTGGCCGGGTTGCCGGCGGCGGCGTAGAGCGTCTCGCCGGCGAGGGAGTCCACGGGCACTTCGGGCAGGGCGGCCAGCCGGTGCCCGGCGGGCAGGAGGACTGCCATCGGCTCGTACCGCACGGGGCAGTGCGACAGCTCCGCCCGTACGGCCGGGTCCAGGCCCGCGATCCGGCCGAAGGAGACGTCGAGCCGGCCCGCGAGGATCGCTCCGGCGGCGCCGGCGAGCCCGCTGTGGAAGCGGGCCACGAGCTCGTGCTCGGGCACGGCCTGCCGCGCGGCGGTCAGGACCTGGTACCCGGTGCCGACCGTGGCCGCGCAGTCCACGATCAGCGGCCGTTCCTCCCGCGCCCAGGCGGCGTCGAGTTCGTCGTGGGCGGCGAGCACCCGCCGGGCGTACGGCAGCAGCCGCGCCCCCTCCGCGGTGAGCGCGACCTGCCGCGTCGTGCGGGCGAACAGCTCGCTGCCCAGGCGCGCTTCGAGCCTGCGGACGTCGCGGCTGAGCGCCTGCTGGGCGGTGAACAGCCGGGTGGCGGCACGGGTGAAGTGCAGTTCCTCGGCCACGGCGACGAAGGTGCGCAGCAGGCGCGGTTCTATGTCGTAGGGCACGCGCCGCAGTTAACAACAGAAGTGCGTGAACGGCGAGCGATCGGGTGTTGGACCGCGCGGCCCGGGCGCCACGAGGCTGAAGCCCATGCCCACCCCCTCACCCCCCTCGCTCCCCTCGCCCCGCTCCAACCCCTACGCCCGCCTGTTCGCCCTCCCCGGCACCCGCGCCTTCACGGCGTGGAACCTGCTCGCCCGGCTGCCCATGGGCATGTTCGGCGTCGGCGCCGTGCTGATGATCTCCGCCGAGCGCGGTTCGTACGCGCTGGCCGGCGCCGTCACCGCGACGGGCCTCGCCGCGACCGCGCTGGCCGGCCCCTGGACGGCCCGGCTCGTGGACCGCCACGGGCAGGCCCGCGTCACCGTCCCGGCGGCCGCGCTCGCCTCCCTGGGCTCGCTGTCCCTGGTGCTGTGCGTGCACTTCGACGCCCCCGCCTGGACCCTCTTCGCGGCCTACGCGGCGACCGCGACCACCCCCAACACCGGCGGGATGTCCCGCGCCCGCTGGGCGCACCTCCTGCGCACCGACCCGGCCGCCCTGCACACCGCGAACGCCTTCGAACAGGCCGCGGACGAGGCGTGCTTCATGCTCGGCCCGGTCCTCGCGACGTTCCTGTGCACGTCCTTCTTCCCCGAGGCGGGCACCCTCGCCGCCGCGCTGATGTTCCTGACGGGAGCGGTGCTCTTCGCGGCGCAGAAGCGCACCGAGCCCCCCATATCCGCCGCGCCCCTGCAGCGCCGCTCCCCCTTGCGGGGCAACCGCGGACTGGCCGCGATCCTGGTCGTCCTCGTCTGCACCGGCGCGCTGTTCGGCTCGCTGGAGGTGGTGACCATCGGCTTCGCCGACGCGCAGGGCCACCGCGCGGCCGCGGGGGCCGTCCTGGCCCTGCAGGCGGCGGGTTCGTGCGCGGCGGGCCTGCTCTACGGGCTGACGCGCCCGTCATCCCCCGCGGCCGCCCGCTTCCCGCGCTGCCTGGCGGCGATGGCCGCCCTGGCGCTGCTGCCGCTCCTGACGACGGCGGCGGGCGGCGGACTGCCTTTCCTGGCGGTCGCACTGCTGCTGGCGGGCATGGCGACGGCGCCCACCATGGTCACGGGCATGAACCTGGTCCAGGGCCTGACCCCGCCGGGCAGCCTGAACGAGGGCATGACGCTGGCCGTGACGGGGCTGCTCACGGGCATAGCGGCGGGTTCGGCGGCCGGCGGCTGGGCCGTCGAGCACCTGGGGACCTGGGGCTACGCGGTGCCCGCGGGGGCGGCGGCGGCCGCGCTGCTCACGGCGACGGCCGGCCGGCGGGCGCTCGCGGGGCGGCCCGTCCTCACCGTGCGGCCCGCCGCCTGAGCAGCACGCCCAGGCCCGCGGCCGCGAGCACCCCGGCCGTCGTACCGCCCGCCACGTACGCCACGGTCGTCCCGGAAGCCCCCGAGCCTGCGGCGCCCCGGCCGGACGGGCCCGCGGCCGCCTCGGTGACCTGCAGCTTCGCGGCCTTCTTCACCCGCCCGTGGTGGCTGGAGACGGTGACCGCGTAGCTCCCGGGGGCTAGCCCCCGCCGGATCCGCGCGGGCCCGAAGTAGCGGGGGTCGTCCCCGTCCGCCGCCTTGGTGTCGTCGCGCCGCAGCCGCACCGGCCGCTCGAACGCCGGCGAGGTGGCCGTCAGCCGCTCCTCCTCCCCCGGGTCGGGCGAGCGGTCGCGCCACAGGACGTTGACGGTGCCGCCCGCCGGGACCCGGTGCCCTCGGGCGCGGGCGGCCTCCGGGCCGGTCCCGGCCGAGGCGCCGAAGAACGCCGGCCCGCGGGCCCGCCCCACGTAGTCGCGGTCACCGGGCCGCGCGGCGCGGACGACCAGCGGCTTCTCGTCGACGACACGGCCGCCCGGCCCGTACAGCGTGACCTTGTACGTCCCGTCGCGGGTGCCCGGCGGCAGCTCGGCGGCGCCGGAGAACAGCCGCGGGTTGTTCCAGTCCGTGCTCGACGGATCGTGCGCGAGCCGCACCGGCGCGCGGAAGGCGGGCGAGGAGACGGCGAAGGAGCGCCCGGTCTCGCCCGGGTACAGGCCGTCGTAGGACATCCACAACCGCTCCCCCGGCCGCAGGACCTCGCCGGGCGACGTCACCGAGAAGCTCGGCCGCTCCGACGGCTTCACCTCGACGCGCTCCTCCGCCACGACCCGGCCGCCGGCCCGGACCTTCAGCGGGTACGTGCCCGGCTCCGTGGTCATCGCGATGGCCGGGCGGGCGTGGTGGCCGTCGTCGCGGAGGGCGAGCCGGACGGGACGCGGGAAGACCGGCGAGGAGACGGTGACGTCGCCCGGCGTACGGATCCCCTGCACCTCTATGTCGACGAGCTCGCCCGGGCGGTTGTCGTAGGCGCTGTTGAGCAGCAGGTGCACCCCGCCGTCACCGCCGCCGCCCTCGTCGGCGGAGGCCGGGCCGGCACCGCCGGCGAGCCACAGGGCCCCCGCAGCCAGCACGGCGGCCACCGCCGTGCGCATCCGGTTCACCGGGCCACCACCCCCTCGCCATGGAGCGTCATCAAGAAAGAGTGCCGCGCAGACTCATCGGTTGCTCGTCGGCGCCCAGCATGACAAGAGCCCCTGGTCCGAGGACCAGGGGCTCTTGCCCACATGGGATGAGTGGAGATGGCGGGAATCGAACCCGCGTCCAACGGTGCAGAATCAGGGCTTCTCCGTGTGCAGTCCGCTGCGATTTTCTCGGCCCCGGAGATCACGCGAACAAGTCTCCGACGGGCTCAGCCACTGTTTGATTTCCCACTGGACCCCGTGACCGGGTCTAGTGGTTTAGTCCCCTAGCTGATGCCAGGATCCGGGTCGGGAACAGCCCCGGGCTGACACTTCGCAAGTCGCTACTTAGGCAGCGAGGGCGAAGGAATCGCGCTTGGTGTTGGCGATTATTGGTTGCGACATATGGTTTACGAGATCATTGCCGCTTCCTCGACACGCTTCCCCTGCTTCGACATCCGCTGTCGAAACCGATCATCCCCATGTTGATTTTTCAATATGCGCACCGGGGTACGACCCCGTGTGCTGTCTTCATCGTACGCGACCGACGTAGGACCGTGCCAGCGTATTACCGCCGCCGGACCCGCACGGTCCGCTAGTGCCGCACCGAGGCCGCCCGCTGCCGGCGGCGCGCCGCGGCGATGGCGCGGTTCGACTCGCGCGTGTCCTGCTTCTCGCGCAGGGTCTGCCGCTTGTCGTACTCCTTCTTGCCCTTGGCGAGGGCGATCTCGACCTTGGCCCGGCCGTCCTTGAAGTAGATGGCCAGCGGCACGATGGTGTGCCCCGTCTCCTGCGACTTGGAGGCGAGCTTGTCGATCTCGGCCCGGTGCATCAGGAGCTTGCGCTTGCGGCGCGCGCTGTGGTTCGTCCACGTGCCCTGGGTGTACTCGGGGATGTGGGCGTTGTGCAGCCACGCCTCACCGCCGTCGATCTGCACGAAGCCGTCCACCAGCGAGGAGCGCCCCTGGCGCAGCGACTTCACCTCGGTGCCGGTCAGCACCATGCCGCACTCGTAGGTGTCCAGAATGTGGTAATCGTGCCGCGCCTTCTTGTTCTGCGCGACGAACTTCCGCGTCTCTTTCTTTTCCTTAGCCATAGCGCCGCCATTCTCGCACTAGGACCCGCCCCCGAGGCCACTCAATACCGTGCGGGCCCGCTCCTCGGCATCGCCGTGGACCAGCAGGTCGGGGGCGATGCCCAGGCCGTCCACGGCGCGGCCGGCGGGGGTGCGGTAGTGGCCCACGGTGAGCTCGGCGACCGAGCCGTCGGCGAGGCGGCTCGGCATCTGCACGGAGCCCTTGCCGAAGGTCCGCGAGCCGACGACGACGGCGCGGCCGCGGTCCTGCAGGGCGCCCGCCAGCAGCTCGGCCGCGCTCATCGTGCCGCCGTCGACCAGGACGACCAGGGGCCGGGCGGTCACCGTGCCGGCCCGCGCCTCCAGGGAGCGCTGGCTGCCGTGCACGTCGTAGGTGGCTACGAGCCCGCCGTCGAGGAAGGCGGAGGCGGCCCGCACCGCCTCGCCGACCAGGCCGCCCGAGTTCCCCCGCAGGTCCAGCAGGATGCCCTCGCCGGGCCGCGCCGCCGCGGCCGCCGCGCGCACCTGGTCGCCGGCGCCCCGGGTGAACGAACCGACCTTGATCTTCAGGGCCGCGACCTCGCCCCGGTAGAGGTGCTCGGCCGCCACGCTCTCGGTGGCCAGCCGCTCCCGGTACAGCGTGCGCGCCCAGCGGCTTCCGGCGCGCTCGACCTCGACCCGCACGGGCGTGCCGGGGGCGGAGCGGGCCGTGCCGTCGCCGCGCAGCAGGGCGACGACGTCGGTGACGGGACGGTCGTCGGCGGGCGCTCCGTCGACGGTGCGCAGCCGGTCGCCGGAGCGGAGGCCGGCGCGGTCCGCGGGGCTGCCGGGGCGGACGCTGTCGATCTCGGTGCGGCCGTCGCCGCGGCGCCGCGCGGAGAGGCCCACCCCGATGTAGGCGCCGTCCAGGGCGCGCTCCAGGCCCTCGTACTCGCCGGCGCTGTAGACGGCGCTCCAGCGGTCGCCGCTGCGGCCGACGACCTCGGCGGCGGCCTCGGTGCCGGACCGGCCGTCCTCGACGGCCTGCGCCGCGGCGGCCTCGACCTCCGCGTGGTCCACGGGGGCGCCCGCGCCGCCCGGACCGGCGACGGCGCGGTCCGCGGGTCTCGCCGCGGTGCGCGCGGTCGCGCGGGCCTCCGTCGCCTTCCGGCCGTCCTGCCCCTGCGGGGTCCAGGAGCCGGCCGCGGCACCGGTGGCCAGCACGCCCGCGAAGACCAGCGTCAGCGCCGCACCCCGGCGGGCGCGGCGCTGCGGGTGGAACATCGACGGGCCGGGCATGCGCGTGAGTCTAGGACACCAGGGCGCGCCGTACGGGGAGTTGACCGTACGGCACCCTTGGCGCACGTCACACCTTGAGGTACTTACGCAGCGCCGCGAACGCCGCCAGCGCGGGCATCAGCAGCCCGATCGCGAGCACCAGCGGGAGCTTGGCCAGCACCGCGTCCCAGCCGATGAACTGGATGAGGTCGATCTGGTCGACCAGCCAGTTGTTCACCAGGAAGTAGTGCCCGCCGACCAGCAGCATGCACGCGAGGCCCGCGCCCAGCAGCCCGGCGAAGGCCGCCTCCATGATGAACGGGATCTGGATGTAGAAGCTGGACGCACCGACCAGCCGCATGATCCCGGTCTCCCGGCGGCGGCTGAACGCGGACACCCGGACGGTGTTCACGATCAGCATCAGCGCCACGACCAGCATCAGCGCCATCACGCCGAGCGCCGCGTAGTTCATGCCGTTGACCAGGTTGAACAGGTTCGACAGGACGTCCTTCTGGTCCTGGACCATCTGCACGCCCGGGCGCTGCGAGAAGGCGGTCGAGATGACCTCGAACTTGGTGGGGTCCTTGAGCTTGACGCGGAAGGACTCCTGCATCTGGTCCGGCGTGACGAAGCCCGCGATCGGCGACTTCTTGTCGAACTGCTCCTTGTAGTGCTTGTACGCCTCGTCGGCCGTCTCGAACTCGACCTTCTGGACGACGCTCATCTTCTCCAGATCGGCGCGGATCTCCTTCTTCTGGTCCTCCGTGGCCGCTCCCTTGGCACAGGAGGGGAAGGACTCCGCGTCGGTCTTGTTGCAGAGGTAGATGGAGACGTTGACCTTGTCGTACCAGTAGCCCTTCATCGTGCTCGCCTGCTCGCGCATGAGCAGGGACCCGCCGAAGAGGGCCAGGGAGAGGGCCACGGAGACGATCACCGCGAAGGTCATCGTGAGATTGCGACGGAGACCGACGCCGATCTCCGAGAGGACGAACTGGGCGCGCATGGCGTCCTTTCAGTGCTGGTAGCCGTACACGCCGCGCGACTGGTCGCGTACGAGGCGTCCCTTTTCCAATTCGATGACGCGCTTGCGCATCTGGTCCACGATCTGCTGGTCGTGGGTGGCCATGATGACCGTGGTCCCGGTCCGGTTGATCCGGTCGAGCAGCTTCATGATGCCCACCGAGGTCTGCGGGTCGAGGTTGCCCGTCGGCTCGTCGGCGATCAGCAGCATCGGGCGGTTGACGAAGGCCCGGGCGATCGCCACGCGCTGCTGCTCACCGCCGGAGAGCTCGCCCGGCCTGCGGTCCTCCTTGCCGCCCAGCCCCACCAGCTCCAGCACCTGCGGGACGGCCTTCCTGATCTCCCCGCGGGGCTTGCCGATCACCTCCAGCGCGAAGGCGACGTTCTCGCTGACGGTCTTGTTGGGCAGCAGCCGGAAGTCCTGGAAGACCGTGCCCAGCTGGCGGCGCATCTGGGGCACCTTCCAGTTGGACAGCCGGGCCAGGTCCTTGCCCAGCACGTGCACCTGCCCGGTGCTCGCGCGCTCCTCGCGGAGCAGCAGTCTCAGGAAGGTGGACTTGCCGGAACCCGAGGACCCGACCAGGAAGACGAACTCGCCTTTCTCGATCTCGAGCGAGACGTCACGGAGCGCCGGACGGTTCTGCTTCGGGTAGGACTTGGAGACGTTGTCGAATCGGATCACGAGTGCACCACGCGTCGACCTGGATAGGGGGCACGGACCGCCCGCGGGGGCGCTTCCGTTCGGTGTGCGTGACCATACGCGAACGAGCCGTGCACGCGCAGGCAGCGCAGGGGGTCGGCGCGTTTATTACCGACATGTTCGGGGACAAAACGAGGACAATCGGCCCGCACGCGCCGTTCGGCGCCGGAGCTGGCACAGTGGTAGGGGGAACCGGACGGCTCCCCAGCGCGTTGGACGTACCGGAGGAGGAGATCGCATGACATGCGACCGACTGGTGTGCGCCAACTGCGCGGGCCCCGTCAGTGAGGGCCGCTGCCCGGTGTGCCGGGCCAGCAGGGAGCGGCTGCAGCACCAGGAAGGCGTCTTCGCCGGCCTGACCCCTGCAGCGCTGATCGCCCTGCTGGTGGCGCTGGTGGCGGTGGCCGTGCTCGCACACGGATTCGCCGGGTAGTCGCACGATTCACGTGCGTACTCGCCGGAAGATGCACGAGGGCCCGGAGCGCTCAGCGCTCCGGGCCCTTTGCACACCTGCGTGGCAGGCGTCACCGGCGCCTGAGGTCAGGCCGCCGCGCCCGCGCTGCGGGTCATGAGGCGGGGCAGCAGCCGGAAGCCGACGCCGCCCGCGATCATCGTCGCGGCACCGATCACCAGGAAGCCGGTCTGCGAAGCACCGGTCTCGGCCAGCTGCTCCTTCGGCTTGGCCTGCTGCACGGGCTTGCTGCCCGCACTGTCCGGGTCGGCGTTGTTGCCGCAGTTGCTGCTGGTGTCGACCGGGCAGACCTTGCCCTGGTCGCCGGAGTCGCTGCCGCCGCTGCCCGAGCCGCCCGTGGCGGCGGTGCCGCTCTGGTCGCCGCCCGTGCTGCCCTCGCCACCGCCGGTGGAGGAGCCGGAGCCGGTGGAACCGGTGGAACCGGAGCCGGAGGAGGAGCTGCCCGAGGAGGAGCTGCCGCCGGTGTTGCCAGTCTCGCCGGTCGTGCCGGTGGAGCCGGTGGAGCCGGTGGAGCCGGTGGAACCCGTGCTGCCGGTGCTGCCCGTGGAGCCGGTCGAGCCGGTGGAGCCCGTGCTGCCGGTGGAACCGGTCGAGCCCGTGGAGCCCGTGGAACCGGTGCTGCCGGTCGAGCCCGTGGAACCCGTGGAGCCTGTGCTGCCCGTCTCGCCGGTGGAACCCGTGGAGCCGGTGGAACCCGTGCTGCCCGTGCTGCCGGTGGAGCCGGTGCTGCCCGTCTCGCCGGTGGTGCCGGTGGAGCCCGTCGAGCCCGTGGTGCCGGTGGAGCCCGTGGTGCCCGTGGATCCGGTGGTGCCCGAGCTGCCGGTGGTCTCGCCCGAGCCGCCGCCGACGCTGCCGGTGGTGCCCGTAGAGCCGGTGGTGCCCGTGGAACCCGTGGTACCGGTGGAGCCCGTGGTGCCGGTGGAACCGGTAGTGCCGGTCTCACCCGTGGAACCCGTGGTGCCGGTCGAACCGGTCGAGCCGGTGGTGCCCGTGGTGCTGCCGCCCGAGGTGGGCGGCTGCGGGATCTGGTCGGGGTCGTCGGGCGAGGCGACGCCGTGGACGCCCGCCTTCACACCGACACCCGCGACCTGGACGTTGACGCCGGCGGCCGAAGCCGCGCCGGCGGCAGTCAGCGAAGCGCCCGCGGCGACCACTGCGCCGGCGGCTATGCGCGCGACACGCAGTCGCGTCTTCTTCGTCATATGCCTGCTACCCCCAGTAGCTAACTCGTCAATGGAGCAGCTCTGCACGGGGCGGTGGCGCTCTGAAAGGCCTGGCACAGCCGGCCGGCCTGCCGCACGAAATCGGCGGCACTGTCGACCGGTCCGCTTGCCCCCGCCACACGCGCCCCAGTGCTACGCGTGCCGCGCGCCAGCCTTTCCAGTTTTTGACGTAGCGTCAAGCCGGTTACGGGCAGGATGTCCGGCTATGAGGGTGCTTGGGGTTACTTCTCCTGCTGCTTGCGCCAGCGGATACCGGCCTCGAGGAACCCGTCGATGTCGCCGTCGAGGACGGCGGTCGGGTTGCCGACCTCGAACTCGGTGCGGAGGTCCTTGACCATCTGGTACGGGTGCAGGACGTACGAACGCATCTGGTTGCCCCAGGAGTTGCCGCCGTCGCCCTTGAGCGCGTCCATCTTGGCCTGCTCCTCCTGGCGGCGGCGCTCGAGGAGCTTGGCCTGGAGGACGTTCATGGCGCTCGCCTTGTTCTGGATCTGGGAGCGCTCGTTCTGGCAGGAGACGACGATGCCGGTCGGGATATGCGTGATCCGGACCGCGGAGTCGGTCGTGTTGACGCCCTGGCCGCCGGGGCCCGAGGCGCGGTACACGTCGACGCGCAGCTCGGACTCGTCGATCTCGACGTGGTCGGACTGCTCGACGACCGGGAGCACCTCGACGCCCGCGAAGGAGGTCTGGCGGCGGCCCTGGTTGTCGAAGGGCGAGATGCGCACGAGGCGGTGGGTGCCCTGCTCGACGGAGAGCGTGCCGTAGGCGTACGGGGCCTTGACGACGAAGGTGGTCGACTTGATGCCGGCCTCTTCCGCGTACGAGGTCTCGTAGATCTCGGACGAGTAGCCGTGGCGCTCGGCCCAGCGCAGGTACATGCGCTGCAGGCGCTCCGCGAAGTCGGAGGCGTCGACGCCGCCGGCCTCGGCGCGGATGTTGACCAGGGCCTCGCGCGCGTCGTACTCGCCGGAGAGGAGGGTGCGGACCTCCATCTCGTCCAGCGCCTTGCGGACCGAGGCGAGCTCGGCCTCGGCCTCGGCCTGGGCGTCGGCGTCGTCCTCGGCCTCGGCGAGCTCGAAGAGCACCCCGAGGTCGTCGATGCGGCCGCGCAGGGTCTCGGTCTTGCGCAGCTCCGCCTGGAGGTGCGACAGCTGACTGGTGATCTTCTGCGCCGCCTCCGGGTCGTCCCACAGGGACGGGGCGGCCGCCTGCTCCTCGAGCACGGCGATGTCAGCCCTCATCCTGTCGAGGTCCAGGACGGCCTCGATCGACCCCATGGTCGAGGAGAGGGACTTCAGCTCTTCGGATACATCAACGACTGCCACGCACCCAGCCTAACGGCTGTGCCGCGCTTCCCCGCCCTCAAGGCCCGGATGGGGCCTCGTCACCGGCCTCCGCCCGGGCCGGGGCGGGTCCGGAGCGGCCGGGCCGCCCACGGCGACCCGGCCCCGCCGGGAGGCGTCAGCGCTTGGAGTCCGGGTGGTGGATGCCCGGTTTCGCGTCCGGGGCGTCGTGGTCCGCCGTGGCGAACCAGCCGCCCACGCCCGCGGCCGCCGCCAGGGCCACCGCGGCCGCTCCGAGGCGGATGCGGCGGCGGCGCTGTTCGGCGGCGGAGCGGTGGCGGGCCGAGCCTGCGCGGCGCTGACCTGCCGCGCGGGGGGCGCGGGCCGTCCCGTGGGCGCCGCCCGCGAGCTCGGCCGGCGTGGGCACGCGCATGCTCGTGTGGGTGTCCCGGCTGGAGTCCGCGACGGCGCCCGGCACGAGCGGCACGACCCCGCGGCGCCGTGCGGCGACCGGCGCCGCGGCCCCGTCCTGCGGCGCCTGCGCGCCCTCGGCGGCCTCCGCGGCGCCGTCGTCGGGCTCGTCGATGTCGAGGGGCGGTATGCCGGCGAGCCCGGGCAGCAGCTCCCGCAGCCGCGCCGCGAGCTCGGAGGCGCGCAGCCGGGACGCGGGCCCCTTGGCGAGGCACTGGACGACGAGCTGCCACAGCTCGTCGGGGATGCCGGGCAGCGGCGCCACGGTCTCCGTGACGTGGCGCCGGAGCACGGCGCCGGGGTGTCCGCCGCCGAAGGGCGTGAAGCCGGCCAGCAGCTCGTAGAGGACCGTGGCGAGGGCGTAGACGTCGACGGAGGCGCGCGGCGGCAGCCCCTCGATGATCTCGGGGGCGAGGTAGTCGGGCGTGCCGATGACGCTGCGCGGGCCGGTCCCGCGGCCTTCCCGGGCGGGCCGGGGGGCGTCCACGAGGCGGGCGATGCCGAAGTCGGTGAGCAGCGCGGGGTGCGCGCCGCCGGGTCCGAGGGGGCCCTGCATGTCGAGCAGGACGTTCTCGGGCTTGACGTCGCGGTGGACGATGCCGGCCGCGTGGGCGGCGGCGAGGCCCTCGGCGACGTCGGCGACGATGGCGACCGCGGCCTCGGGCGCGAGCCGCCGCTCGCGGTCGAGCCGGGTGCGCAGGTCCGTGCCCCGGATGAGGTCCATGACGAGCGCGAGGTCGGCGCCGTCGACCACGAGGTCGCGGACGCCGACCACGTGCGGGTGGTCGAGTCCGAGGAGCGCGGCGCGCTCCTGGACGAACCTGCCGACGAGCTCCTGGTCGGAGGAGAGATCCTCCCGCAGGAGCTTGATGGCGACCGGGCCCTCGGGCCCCTCGCCGAGCCAGACCGTGCCCGCGCTGCCGCGGCCGAGGACCTGGTGGGCGGTGTACCGGCTGCCGATCTTCCGTGCCAAGACTGTTCCCCGACTCCTCGTCTCCGACAGGCGCGCTGGCGACCAAGCTACTGCCAACGCTCACCCCCGAGGTGTAAATCGCCCCCCGGGTGTCGACAAATCGATGGCACCGGTGACACCGGCGCCACCGGCGTCACTTGCTGGAGGTGAGCCCCGAGATCCAGTCCTTGACGTCGGTGACCCAGTCCCAGGTCGCGTCCCAGAAGCTCTTGCCGTCGGCGACCCAGTCCTTCAAGGGGGTGAATTCCCAGATGCACCAGGAACCGATCACCAGGATGACGATGAGGAACAGGCAGCCCTTGAGGCAGCCGAGCCCGGGGATCCGCATCGGATTCGCGCTGCGCTGCCGCGGCGGCCGCGGCTCGCGGCGCGGGGCCGGCGGCTCGGGGGCGTACGGCTGCGGCTGCGGCTGGGGCGCCGGCGGCTGCTGGTAGCGCGGCTGGGGCTGCTGCCGCTGCCGTCTGCGGGGCGCAGGCTGCTGCGGCTGCTGGGGCTGCTGCGGCGCGTACGACTGCGGCGGCGGGGTGTAGTGCTGCGGGGCCGGGGGCTGGTGCCCCTGATGCGGCTGGGGGGCGTACTGCCCGCCGTAGCCCTGGCCGCCGTGGCCCTGCTGCCCGTAACCCTGCTGCCCGTAGCCCTGTCCGCCCCGCGGCGGCTGCGGGGGCTGCTGCTGCGGCTGTCCGGGCCGCCGCTGGGGGCGGCGGCGCAGCGGGTCCTCGCTCGGGTCGAGGTACTGCACCTGGGTCTGGTCGTTGCGGTCGCGGGCGGCCCGCAGCTGGGTCTGCCAGGGGTGGGCGCCGTCGCCCTCCGGGGGCAGCGGCGGCACGGGCGGCATGGCGCGGGTGGGGTCGGCGCCGTGGCCGGGGCCGGAGCCGGCGGGCATGACGCGGGTGGCGTCGGCGTCGGGGCCGTTGCCGCCGGCGGAGGTGCTCGGCAGGAGGCTGGTGGCCGCGTTCGGGTCGTAGGCACCCGGGGCCCCCGGGGAGCCCGCCGTCGCCGGCAGCACCTGGGTGGGGTCGGCGTCGCCCGCGCCGGGGCCCTGGCCGGGGCCGCCGCCCTGGCCGGTGCCGGGCACGAGGGCCGGCTCCGGGTCGGGCGCGAGCAGCGCGGCGACGCCGAGCGCGGCCTCGGCCTGCGCCGGGGAGGCGTGCACGCCGACGCCCGCGGCGACGACGCGCAGGGCCCGGGCCAGGTTCTCCGCGCTCGGGCGCTCCTCGGGGCGCTTGCGCAGGCAGCGCTCGATGACCGTCCACAGCGGCTCGGGAACGGTGGTGGGGCGGCGCGGCTCGGAGCTGAGGTGCTGGTGGAGCACTTCGAGCGCGGTCGCGCCCGCGAACGGCGGACGGCCGGTGACCAGCTCGTAGAGCAGGATGCCGGCGCCGTAGATGTCGACGGCGGAGGTCTGCGGGCGGCCCTCGGCGGACTCGGGCGCCACGTAGGCGGGCGTGCCGACGAATTCGTGGGTGCGGGTGAGGCCCGGGGAGTCCGCGAGGCGCGCGATGCCGAAGTCGGTGAGCATCGGGTGCATCTGCCCGCCGTCGCTCCGCAGGAGGACGTTGGCGGGCTTGAGGTCCCGGTGGACGATGCCGTCGGCGTGGCTCACGGCGAGCGCGTCGGCGATCTGGGCGGTGAGGAGCGCCGCGGCGACCGGGGTGAAGGGCCCGTTGTCGCGCAGGTAGCGGTGCAGGTCCGGGCCGTCGACGAGGTCCATGACCAGGGCGAGCAGATCGCCCTCGACGACCAGGTCGCGGGTGCGGACGATGTTGGGGTGGGTGAGCCGCAGGAGGACGGAGCGCTCGCGCAGGAAGCGCATCACGACGTCGGCGTCGTTGGCGAGCTCCTCCTTGAGCACCTTGATCGCGACGGTCTCGCCGGGCTGCCCGGCCACGGCGGCCTCGGCGCCCGCGGCCTCCCGCTGGCGCGCTCGCCAGACGGTGCCGGTCGCTCCGCGACCGAGCACCTCCTCGAGCAGGTACTTGCTGCCTACCGGCCGCACGTCATGCGCTCCCTGATCGTCATCGTCGTCGTGATGCCTTGCGATGGCCTCATTCGTGCCCGGCCTTCCGCCCACTGTAGTGCCGCCGTACGGACCTCCGGTTTGCCGAATCCGAGGGGCTGATGGGAAGACGCGGGGAGCGGGCGGTTGGTTGCCACGCGGCGCCCGGGCGGCGCGTGCGGGCTGCTCGGGGGCGCGCGCGGGACCTGGGACGGCGCGTCCTCCGGACCTCCGGCGCGAAAGAAACTCTGTACGACGCGTTCGAAAACGGACGCCCTACGAACAGATCATGAGACGACCACGGAAGGATTCGATCACCTTCCGCTTCCTTCGCACGCTCCGGCGGTCGTTCAAGATCACGAATTGGCCGTCGCCGGGCGCGTCGTCGCCGGCAGGTGCGAGGATGCTCGCAGCACGATGCGGAGGGGCGGGGCCGGTGCTTCCGGTACGTCCCGCGTGACGTGGTGACCTGTACGTGCCGACGCGCCCGTGCACGGTGGGGGAAGGCCGCGTGAAGCCTCCTGTCCCCCGCCCGCGCACCGGGGCAGAAGGGACCGTTGACGGCGATGCAGATCAGGCTGACCGTCCTCGGGCCGCTCAGCGGCCACCACACCACCGCGCCCGCCGCGCCCACCGCGAAGTGCGCCTGCGACGTGCTGGTGACCGCTCCCGCGGGGACCGCGCTGGCCGGGGTGACCAGCGGCCTGGCCGCCGCGATGGCCGCGGCCGGCTCCGACCTCGGCACCGGGGCCGTCGTGGTCTACGCCGGGGCCGAGCGGCTCGACCCGCAGCGCAGCGCGCTCGGCGAGCCGCCCCTGGTCGACGGCGCTGTGCTGTCCCTGTGCGCCCCGGCCGACCCGGAGGAGCACGCGGGCGTGCTGCTGTCCGGCGTGCCGGAGGCCGCAGCGCGACTGCACGTCGTCTCCGGGCCCGACGCGGGCGGCGTGCACCTGCTGCACGGCGGCGAGGTGCACGTGGGGCGCTCCGCCACGGCCGACATCCCCCTCGACGACCCCGACGTCTCCCGGCTGCACTGCGCCGTCGTCCTCCACGACGACGGCACGGTCACCCTGCGCGACCTGGGCTCCACCAACGGGACCGCCCTCGCGGGCGAGCCGGTCGGCGAGGAGCCGGTGCGGTTCCCCGCCGGGGAGCTGCTGCGGGTGGGCGAGTCGGTGCTGAGCCTGCACGCCGCGGACGGCGCCTCCCCGCGCGTCCTGCCGGCCGCCCCCGACGGCGAGGGCCACCTGCGGGTCGGCGGCGGCCTGCCGGCCGCGGGCCCCGCGGCACCGACGGGCACGGTCGCCCCGCCGGTCCGCGGCGCCTGGCTGGGCGCACCGGCCGGCCTCGCGGCCGACGCCCGCCCCGGCCCCGGCCCCGGCCCCGAGGAGCCGGTGACGCACGGGGGCCGCGGTTTCGCCCTGCGGGACGTGAGCGCGGGCGGCCTGTCGGTCCGCGTCCCGGCCCAGCCGGGGCCGTCGGGAGCACCGGCACCGGGCCGGCCGGGCGGGCCGGGCGGGACGGCGGAGCGCGGCGGCACGGACGCCTACGGCGCGAGAGGCGCTGCGGCCCGGCCCGGCGAGACCGGCGGGACGGCCCGGGACGGCGGCGCGGACCCGTACGCGGCCGGAGGGCCGGCAGGGACGACGGGCCGGCCGAGCTGGGCGGGCGAGTCCCGCAAGGCGTCCTACGACGGCGGCACGGACCCGTACGGCACGGGAAGCGGAACCGGAGCGGCGGGACAGCCGTCCCGGCCCGGCGAGACCGGCGGGCCGGCTCGCGACGGCGAGGCGGCTCCGTACGGGGCGCGAGGCGCGGCGGGACGGCCGGGCTGGACAGCTCAGGCCGGCGGCACGGCTCAGGACTCCGGCGCGCATCCGTACGACTACGGGACGGGAAGCGGAACCGGAGCGGCGGGGCAGACGGGTGGCGTGAATCCGTACGGCGTCGGCGACGGAGCCGGGGCGGCGGGACAGCCGGGGCAGTCCGGCGCGTCCGGCGGCACGCTGCCCGGGCAGCGTGCGTACCCGGGCCGGCCCGGTCGGCCTGACGGTTCCGGTCACCCTGACGGGTACTCCGCGGCCGGTCACCCGAACCGGCCCGGCGAGGCCGGCCTTCACGCCCCGGGCCGCCCCGGCGACCCCCACGAAGGCGTTTCCGCCGGCGGGCCGGGTCTCCGCGACGGGCATGCCGGGCACGCCGGCCGGGGCAACCCCGCCGGCGGGCAGCCAGGCGAAGCCGGCAAGCGTCCCCGGGGCCGCGGCATAGGCGCGTGGGCCCGGCGGCTCACCGGCGGGCTGGGCGGCGGCCGGGGAGCGGGCGAGGACGAGTGGGGTGACGGGCGCGACGATCCCGGCGCCGCGGACCGCGCCCGCGCCGAGGCCGCCGCGCTGCGCGAGCGCTGGCCCGACCCCGCGTCGGTGCTGCTGACGGCGCTGGGCCCGGGCCCCCGGCTGTGGGAGCGCGGCTTGGACCACCCCGACCTGCTGACCGTACGGCTGGGCACGGCCGACCGGCACGCGCCGGAGAGCGGCGTCCTGCTGCCCTCCGTGCCGGTGACGGTCGGGCTGCGCGAGGCCGGTTCGCTGGGGCTCGCCGGGCCGCGCGGGCGGCTGTCCGCGCTGGCCCGCTCCGTGCTGGCCCAGCTGGCGGCGCTGCACGCCCCCGCGTCCCTGGAGTTCGTGCTGATCAGCGCGGACCGGGCGCGCCCGGTCGAGGAGCGGCTGGCGGAGTGGTCGTGGCTGGGCTGGCTGCCGCAGCTGCGCCCGGTGCGGGGGCAGGACTGCCGGCTGCTGGTCGCCTACGACCGCGAGCAGGCCGCGGCCCGCACCGCGGAGCTGGTGCGCCGCCTGGACGAGGGCCCGCTGGGCCCGCACTGGCCGGCGGCGGCCCCGGCGGCGGTGGCGGCCGCGGCCGAGCGCCACACGGGCCCGTACACGGTGGTGATCGTGGACGGCGACCCCGGTTCGGCGGAACTGCGGGAGACGGTCGGGCGGCTGGCGGCGGGCGGTTCCGCGGCGGGCATCCACCTGGTGTGCCTCGCGGACGCCCCGGCGACGACGCCGGCGTCCCCGGTGCCGTCGACGCTGGCCACGGCCCGTACGGCGTCCCCGGCGTTCCCCCACTGCGGTGCGGTGGCGCTGCTCAGCGGTGACGTCGCCACGGTGGTGCAGGTGATCCACCGGACGCCGGCCGCGGGCGCAGGCGGGGCCGCGGGCGAGGGCGAAGCGCCGTCCGGTCCGGCCGTGATCGCGGCCGTCGACGCCGTGTCGCGCGCGTGGGCCGAGCGGTTCGCGCGGGCGCTGGCGCCGCTGCGGATGGCGGACGGCACGCTGCACGGCGCGGCCGCACGGGTGGCGGCGGCGCTCCCGCGGAGCGCGCGCCTGCTGGACGAACTGGGCCTGGCGCGCGCGACACCGGCCTCGCTGACAGCCCGCTGGGCGGCGGCCACGGACCGCGGCACGCGCCCCGGCGGCCGCGCCGTGGCCGTGCTCGGCGCGGGCCCGCACGGCCCGCTGTCGGTGGACCTGGCGGCGGACGGCCCGCACCTGCTCGTGGAGGGCTGCGCGGGCAGCGGCAAGACGGAGCTGCTGCGCTCGCTCGCCGCGTCGCTGGCGGCGGCGGACCGGCCCGACCGGCTCTCGCTCGTCCTGGTGGACGGCGCGGGCGCGGAGCGGGGCGAGGGCCTGCGGCTGTGCACGGACCTGCCGCACGTCTCGACGTACCTGGCGGCCGCGGACCCGGTGCGCATGCGGGAGTTCGCCCAGGCGCTCACCTCGGAGCTCAAGCGCCGCGCGGAGCTGCTGGGGCGGCTGGACTTCACCGCGTGGCACACCCAGCACGCCGCCGCGTCGGCCGTGCAGGCGGTCACGCCCCGCCGCCCGGCGGAGGGCTCCGGCGACCTGGACTCCCTGCCGACGGGGACGCTCAAGCTGCGGACGCAGAAGGACGGCCCGTCGCTGACGGCCCGGACGGCCCTGCCGCGCCTGGTGGTGCTGGTGGACGACTTCGACGCCCTGGTCGCCCCGGCCCTGGGCAGTACGGGCCGCCCGGCGGCGGGTTCGGTCGTGCGGGCGCTGGAGGCGGTGGCCCGGGACGGCGAGCGGCTGGGCGTCCACCTGGTGGCGGCGTCGGGCCGCCCGGACCGTACGGCCGACACGGCGGCGGTCGAGCGGGCCGGGCTGCGGGCGACGCTGGAGATCGCGCCGCCGTCGGTGGACGGCACGCCGGGCGACGGGAGCGGCGCAGGAGAGCCCGCTCCGGGCCGCGGCCGGCTGATGCGGCCGGACGACGACGCGACGACGCCGTTCCAGGCGGGCCGGGTGACGGGCCGCATCCCGCGGACGGCGACGCTCCGCCCGACGGTCGTGACGGTGGACTGGCAGCGCATGGGCGACCCGCCCACCCGCCGCCCCGTGCGCGAGCTGGGCAACGGCCCGACGGACCTGGCGTTGCTCGCGAGCGCGCTGCAGCGCGCCGCGCAGTCGGCGGGAGCGGAGGCGGCGCCACCGCTGCTCTGAGTGCTTCCGTGCGCCCGTGACGGCCCATCACAGCCCGGTCACGATCACCGAGTTGACAGCGAAGACGGTATTGCGGCGGCCGGTGACCGGGCGTAGACCTGTCGCACGGGAGACGACCGCGGGCCGCGGTGACGTGCGGCGCGGACCGTCGGCGGGGAGCTCGTACGGGAGGGGCGGCAATGCGGACTTCGCTTCGTTCGGTGCGGGGGGCGCGCAGCGCTCTGGCGCTCCTCGCGGCCGGGACCCTCGCCCTGTCGGCCGCCGGGTGCAGCAACGACGGCGGCGGCGCGCCGGACGACGGCAGACCGACGTCGGACGTGATCCGGCACACCGTGCAACTGCCCAGGCTGAACGGGCAGAAGCTCAAGGTGACGGCGGTCTGGACGGGCGCCGAGCAGAAGGGCTTCACCAAGGTCCTGGAGGAGTTCTCCCGGCGCACGGGCGCCCAGGTGGCCTACGTACCCAGCGGCGACGACATGTCCGCCTTCGTCGGCTCGAAGATCGCGGGCGGCGACCCGCCGGACGTGGCCATGCTGCAACAGCCCGGGGCGCTGCGGGAGTTCGCACAGAAGGGCTGGCTCAAGCCGCTCGGCGGCGAGGCGTCGGCCGAGCTGGACAAGAACTTCACCAAGGGGTGGCAGGACCTCGGCTCGTCCGGGGGCAAGCGCTACGGCGTCTACTTCAAGGTCAGCAACAAGTCCCTGGTCTGGTACAACACGAAGGTCTTCGGCGGGGCCGGGGCGAAGGAGCCGAAGACCTGGCCGGAGTTCCTGAGCACCGCGCAGCTGATCGCGGACTACGGCATCCCGCCGGTCTCGGTGGGCGGGGCGGACGGCTGGACGCTCACCGACTGGTTCGAGAACGTCTACCTCTCCCAGGCGGGCCCGGAGAAGTACGACCAGCTGGCGCAGCACCGGATCCCGTGGACGGACCCGTCCGTGAAGGACGCCCTGACGGCGCTCGGCCGGCTCTTCGGCGGGAGGGGCCTGCTGGCTGACGGCAACGCGGGGGCGATCCAGACGCAGTTCCCCACCTCGGTCACCCAGACGTTCACCGGCGGGGAGGAGCCGAAGGCCGCCATGGTCTTCGAGGGCGACTTCGCGGCGGCCAACGTCACCGGGGCCGGGGCGAGGATCGGCAAGGAGGCCAAGGTCTTCCCCTTCCCCGCGGTCGGGGCGAAGGCGCCGGTGGTGACCGGCGGCGACGTGGGCGTGGCGCTGAAGGACGGCCCGGCCGCGCAGGCGCTGCTGACGTTCCTCGCCTCGGCCGACGCGGCGCGGGTGTGGGCCGGGCAGGGCGGATTCCTCTCCGCCAACAGGAACCTCGCCCTCGACGCCTATCCCGACGACGTGCTCCGCTCCATCGCCAGGGCCGTGGTCGCCGCGGGCGACGACTTCCGCTTCGACATGTCCGACCTGGCCCCCGCCTCCTTCGGCGGCAAGCCGGGCCAGGGCGAGTGGAAGCACCTCCAGGATTTCCTGAAGAACCCCGGCGACGTGGCGGGCACCCAGCAGCGGCTGGAGTCCGACGCGGCCAAGGCGTTCAAGAGCTGACGGGAGCCCCGCACCATGTCGACCGCGAACGCGGGCGGCGACGCGGCCTCCGGGCCGCCCCGCCCTTCCGGCAATTCCTCCACGAGCTCGGACCCGGGCCCGAGCCCCAACCCGGACCCGGGCCCGAGCCAGAGCCAGAGCCCGGGCCAGAGCCCTGTGGGCCCCTCCACGAGCTCCCCGGCGGGCCTTTCGGCAGGCCCCTCGGCGGGCCCTTCGCCGAAGAAGTCCCGGAGCGTGGCGGGCACCCGGCTCTGGGTGGCCGGCCTGTTCCTGCTGCCCGCGCTGGTCCTGCTCGGCGCGCTCGTCGTCTACCCCATCGGCTACTCCGTCTGGCGCAGCCTCTTCGACGCGAGCGGCAACGGCTTCGTGGGCGTGGACAACTACCAGGAGGTCTTCACCGACGACCGCATCCGCACGGCCCTGAAGAACAACGTCATCTGGGTGGTCGTCGCACCGTCGGTGGCCACCGCCCTGGGCCTGGTCTTCGCGGTGCTCACCGAACGGGTTCGCTGGGGCACGGCGTTCAAGCTCGTCGTCTTCATGCCGATGGCGATCTCGATGCTGGCCTCGGGCATCATCTTCCGGCTGGTCTACGAGCAGAACCCCGACCGCGGTGTCGCGAACGCGGTGTGGGTGGGCGTCCACGACACCTTCTCGCCGCCCGCGCCCTTCCCGGGCGCGCACCCCAGGGACGACGGGCTGCTGGCGGAGAGCCGCGGGGCGTTCACGACCAAGGCGGTGGTGAAGGCCGGCGGCGCGACCGCGCTTCCGCTGGTGGGCGCGAAGCCCGCGGACATGAAGGGCGCGAAGGACGCCGTTCCCGCGCGGGACGTCGCCGGGAAGGTCACCGGAACGGTCTGGCGGGACTTCACGCGCGGCGGCGGGGGCACGCCGGGCCGGATCGACCCGGGCGAGAAGGCCCTGGAGGGCGTGACGGTGGAGGCGGTCAAGGACGGCCGGACCGTCGCCTCGGCCACCTCGGGCGCCGACGGCACCTTCACCCTGCCCGCCGCGGCCGACGGCGCCCTGCTGCGCCTGCCCGCCTCGAACTTCGCCGCGCCCTACAACGGCGTCGACTGGCTGGGCCCCTCGCTCGTCACCCCGGCCATCATCGGGGCGTACATCTGGATGTGGGCGGGCTTCGCCATGGTGCTGATCGCGGCGGGGCTCGCGAGCGTACCGCGGGAGCTGCTGGAGGCGGCGCGCGTGGACGGCGCGAACGAGTGGCAGGTCTTCCGGAGGGTGACGGTGCCGCTGCTGGCTCCGGTGCTCGCGGTCGTGCTGATCACGCTGATGATCAACGTGCTGAAGATCTTCGACCTCGTCTACATCATCGCGCCGGGCGCGAGCCTCGACAAGGCGAACGTGCTGGCCCTGCAGCTGTACCAGTCGTCCTTCGGCACGGACGTCAACCAGGGCGTGGGCAGCGCGATCGCGGTCTTCCTGCTCGTGCTCGTCCTGCCGGTGATGTACGTCAACCTCCGGCGGATCCGAAGGGAGCGCCGGCGATGAGGGGGGCGCTGACGGGAACTGCTGCCGTAGCGCTTGCGGGGGCGACGCCGATGACCACGAGGGGGCGGCAGCGATGACCACGGTGGACACGGGCGTACGGGCCGAGCAGTCGCTTCCCGCGCGGATCGCCGGGCGGCTGGGCGGCGGGGTGATGCGGGTCTTCCTCGTCGTGGTCGGGCTGTTCTGGCTGACGCCGACGGTGGGGCTGCTCCTGTCCTCGCTGCGGGACAAGAGAGACATCGCGGCGTCGGGCTGGTGGGAGGTCTTCTCCCACCCGGCGCAGCTGACCACACAGGGCTACAGCAACCTCTTCGGCAACGACACGGTGATGGAGTCCCTCGGCACCACCGCCCTGATCACCGTGCCGGCGACGGCGCTGGTGATCCTCATCGGCGCGTTCGCCGGATACGCCTTCGCCTGGCTCGACTTCCCGGGCCGGGACTGGTGGTTCATGGCGGTGGTGGGGCTGCTGGTGGTGCCGGTGCAGGTGGCGCTGATCCCCGTCGCCAAGCTCTTCAACACCCTCGGCATCTTCGAGAGCACGCCGGGCGTGGTGCTCTTCCACACCGCCTTCGGACTGCCCTTCGCCGTCTTCCTGCTGCGGAACTTCTTCGCGGAGATCCCCCGCGAGCTACTGGAGGCCGCCCGGCTGGACGGGGCGGGCGAACTGCGGCTGTTCCTGCGGGTGGTGCTGCCGCTGGGCGGGCCGGCCATCGCCTCGCTGGGGATCTTCCAGTTCCTGTGGGTGTGGAACGACATGCTGATCGCGCTGATCTTCGCGGACAGCGGGCACCCGCCGGTCACGGTCGCCCTGCAGCAGCAGGTGCGCCAGTTCGGCGACAACATCGACATCCTCGCCTCGGGAGCCTTCCTCTCGATGGCCGTGCCGCTCGCGGTCTTCTTCGCCTTCCAGCGGCAGTTCGTGAGCGGGGTGATGGCGGGGGCGGTGAAGTAACGGCACCCCCGGGCGGCGGGGCCCGTCTTTCCCCCGCTTCCTGCCGTCCTAACGGCGTATGTACAGCGCTACGGAGCCGCCGCGGACGAACACCGCCGCTTCCCGCTCCTCACGGCAGAACTCCTCCAGGGCGGTCGTCTTCGCGTGCTCCTCCCGCTGCGCGCGGAACCAGCGGGTGCCAACGGTGTTGGTGTCCCCCACCACCCACACCCGGCTTCCGGACGGCAGCCGGGCCAGCCGGTCGCGCAGCACGGCGGTGGTGACCTCGTCGCCGAAGAGCGTGCCGGAGGCGGCCGGTGAGCGCTTGAGGGTGAGATCGCGCAGGCCGGTGAAGTCACGCGGATAGGCGAGGGCCACGCGGCGCTCGTACAGCGGCAGGAACAGCACCGCGTCCCCCGGACTCGCCCGCCGCGCGGCCGCCGCGGCGACCGGGGCCAGCTCGTCGCCCCGGCTGGTGGGCAGGCGCTCGCGCTCCTGCAGCGGCAGCTGCACCACGAAGGCGGCCAGGACGGCCACGGCGCCGGCGGCCGTCACGGTCCGCCGCCACGGGACGAGCCCCAGGAGCCGGTCGGCTCCGGCCGCGGCGAGCAGGGGCATGCCCGCCAGGCAGAACAGCAGGTAGCGGTCGAGGAAGAGCGGCTGGTACTGGGCGGCGGCGTAGAGCAGGACGGGCGGGACGAGGGCCCAGGGCAGGGCGACCGCGGTGAGGCCGAGGGCCCCGCGGCCCGGCGAGGAGGGCGACAGCGTCCGCCGCCACCCGCGCGCGGGGGCGAGGAGCGCGACCGCGGCCAGGAGGAGCACGGCACCCAGGACGGGTTGCCCGGGGCCGGCGAACGCCTTCACGAGCGCCTCGGCCTCGGGGCGGCCCGGGGTGCGGATCCAGGAGACCTGGGCGCTCTGCCCCCGGGAGACGATCACCAGCGGTATCAGCGACAGGCAGGCGGCGGCCGCGGCGCACCCCCAGCGACGCCAGGTGCGCAGGGGCACCCGGGAGAGGAGCAGGGTCACGGCGTGGGCGGCGAGGAGCAGCACCGCGAACTCGTGCAGGAGCGCCGTGCCGGCGGCCACCGCCCCGTAGCCGGCCCACCGCCCGTACGAGCCGCACTCGGCCGCGCGGACCAGCAGCCAGGTGGCGAGCGCGGCCCCCGTGGCGACGAGGGCGTACGAGCGGCCCTCCTGCGCGTAGTGGCTGACGAACGGGGTGACGGCGTAGAGCAGCCCGGCCCACAGGCCGACGCGGGGCCGGGCCAGCCGGCAGCCCAGGGCGCCGACGAGCGCGGCGGTGGCGGCGGACGCGGCGACGGACGGCAGCCGCAGCGCGATCTCGTCGGGGCGCACGGCGAGGACGGCGTGCATCAGCGCGTAGTACACGCCGTGCACGGCGTCGATCGTGCCGAGCACGTGCCACAGCTCCGGCAGGGACCGGCGGGCCACCTGGAAGGTGGCACTCTCGTCCCGCCACATCGTCCCGCGGTCCAGCCCCCACAGACCGAGGACGAGCATGACGGCGGCAGGGGCGGACACTGCGAGGACGGCGGCACGGGTGGGGCGCCGAAGGGGGCGGGGGCGGTCGGGGCGAGGAGGGTCGGCGGCGCGGGGCCCGGCGGCGGGCTCCGCCTGACGAGGGATCAGCAGCAGGCCGCGCAGCCCGGCCCACCGGCGGGGCGGAGCGCCCGCGGCGGCGGGCGCAGACGGGGCGGACGGACCACCGGACGGGCTGCCGGACGGGCTGCCGGAGGAACCGCCGGACGGACCACTGGAGGAACCATCGGACCGGCCGCCGGGAGAAGCATCGGACCGGCCGCCGGAGAGGCCACCGCGCCGATTACCGGACGGCGCGTCGGACGGCTTGGCGGACGGTCCGTCCGACATGCCGTCCGACAGGCCGCTGCCCCGCTTGCCGGGCGACGGCACCCCCGCACCGCTCCCGGCAGGCCCGCCCGGCTCCCGCCCCGCCTCCGCGCGCTCCGCCGGCCCGGCCTGCCCGGCCGGTCCCGCCGGTCCAGTCGGCCCCGCCGACCCCGTCACTCCCACGGCCACTGCCCCTCCCTGCCCCGGCCGGGCCCCCGCCGGAGACCCGGCCACACCCGGAATTCCCAATGCCCCGCTTTATACATATTCATCGGTAAAACTGTCTTTCGTGACAGTGAACGAGAGCGGAACCTTGCCCACCGCGCAGGTCGGCGTCATCGTCATCGGGTTCAACGACGCCGGCCACATCCGCGACGCCGTCCGCTCCGCACTCGCCCAGGGGCCTGCCGTCGCCGAGGTCATCGCCGTCGACGACGCCTCCACCGACGGCACCGCCGCGATCCTCGACGAGCTGGCCGACGGCGACCCGCGCCTGCGCGTCATCCACCGCGCGGCCAACAGCGGCGGCTGCGGCACCCCCCGCAACGACGGCGTACGGGCCGCCACCGCCCCGTACGTGATATTCCTCGACAGCGACGACACCCTCCCCGAGGGCGCCGTCGACGCCCTCCTCGCCGCCGCCCTGCGCCACCGCGCCCCCGTGGCGGCCGGCCTGTGCGTGCGCCGCGAACTCCCCCAGCGGCGCGACACCGGCTGGCAGCCCGCCCTCTACCGGCGGGCCGCCGTGCACAGCAGCCCCGAGGCCCGCCCGGCGCTCCTGCGCGACACCCTGTGCGTCAACAAGCTCTACGCGCGGGACTTCCTCGCCGAGCACGGCATCGCCTTCCCCGAAGGCCGCTTCCTCTACGAGGACTTCGTCTTCACGGCCCGCGTCATGGCGGCCGCGCCGCGCGTGGCGACCGTCACCGACACCGTCTACGTCTGGCACGTGCGGCGCGACGCCGCCGCGCCCTCGATGTCCCTGGACCGCGAGCGCATCGCCAACTGGCAGGCGCGCGTGGCCGCCCACCGGCGCAGCGTCGACGTCTTCCTCGACGCGGGCAGCAAGCCTCTCGCCCGCGCCGCCCGGGTGAAGTTCCTCGACCACGACCTGCGGATGTACGTGCGCGAACTGCCCCTGCGCAGCGCCGGATACCGGCACGCGTGGTGGCGCGTGACCCGCGGCTACCTCGCCGGCTACGAGGAGGCCGAGCTGAGCGCCGCCCGGCCGCCGGCCCGGTGGATCGCCCGGGTGGTGCTGGCCGCGGAGGCCCCGCGGGACCTGGGGCGGCTGGCCCAGCTCGCCGCCCGGCCCGCGCGGCTGCTGCCGCCGTACGCGGAGGACGACGCCGTCCCCGTCTGGTCGGCCGACCTGCCCGGGGCCGCGCTGGACGGCGTCCTCGGGCCGGAGGCCGTGCCGCCGCACCACCTGCCGGTGACCGTGGACGCCGAACTGCGCCTCGCGGCCCGGGCCCGCGCCCGGCTGCGGCTGCGCGTCCACGACCTCTACGGGCGGCTGGCCACCATCCGGCCGGAGGCCGCGGAGGTCGAGCTGCGCCGCAGGGACGGCGGGCCGGTGCTGCGGCGCGCCGTGCCGCTGGCGGACGAGGGCACGGCGTGGACCGCAAAGGTCGTCCTGCCCCTGTCCGTGCTCGCGGGCCGCGACCGCCGCGACGGCGCGGCCCCGCCGCAGACGTGGGACGTGCGGGTGCGGGTGCAGTGCGCGGGCGGGGCGTTCCGCACGACCGTCCGGGCCGTGGGCGGCGGGCTGCACCGCGCGGCCCTGCCGAGCCTGCGTCACGGCGTCCTGCTGGCCCGGCCCTACGCCACGGTGAACGGCTCGCTGGCGCTGCGCCTGGCGTCGGGCGTGCGCGGCGCGTGGGCGGTGGCGCGGCGCTGACAGGCCGGGGCGGCATCGCGCCCCGAAAGGGGCGCGGGGAACTGCGCGCCCAGCCACGGACAACCCGCAGTCGCGCTTCATGCCCATGTTCCCCCCTGCCATCGGCTAACGGTCGATTTCCTCGAACAACGCCTCCCACCGGTCGAGCACAGCGGGCAACTGCAGCGGCGAAACGTGCTCACGCGCGGCGCAGCCGTAACGCTCGCGGAGGGCGTCGTCCGCCATGAGCTCTCCGAGCGCGTCGGCGAAGGCCCCGGTGTCGCCGGGAGGCACGAGCGTGCCCGTGCGGCCGTGGCGGACCAGCTCGCGGACGCCGCCCGACAGGTCGAAGCTCACGCAGGGGACGCCGAGCGCGGAGGCCTCGGCGAGCGCCATGGGGCGGCCTTCGCGCTCGCTGGTGAGGGCGACCACGGAGAGCTCGCAGTAGGCGGCGGCCATGTCCCGCACGCTGCCGCGGAAGTGGACGCGCCCGGCGATGCCCAGGGTTTCGGCCCGGGCGCGCAGCTCCTGCTCCAGCGGGCCGTCGCCGAAGAGGTGCAGCTCCCACTCCGGCTGCGCGGCGGTGGCCGCGGCGAAGGCGTCGAGCAGCCGGTCCAGGCGTTTGACGGCCTCCAGGCGGCCGACCGCGCCGACGCGCCGGGTATCCAGGGAGGCCCGGCCCGTGGGGGCGAAGGGCAGGGGGTTGGGCAGGACGGTGGCGTTGGGCAGCCGGCGGCGCCGGAACTCGGCGGCGTCCGGCTCGCTGAGGAACACCGCCTTCTCCAGAGCCGGGTAGTGGCGCAGGATCAGCTGGAGGTTCTCGGAGGTGCACGCCTGGTGGAAGGACTCGTGGTACTGCCCGATGCCCTTCAGGTGGGACCACTCGACCGCCTGCAGCCACGCCGCCGCCCAGGGCGAGCCGATGACGACCATGCCGTCGCGGACGGCGGCGAAGCGGCGGGCCAGCCGCTCCCGCGCCCGCTCCCGCTCCTGCCGCTCGGCGCGCGCCGCCCGCAGCCGCTCGGGGCTCAGCCGCTCGGCGAAGGAGACGGCACGCCAGGCGGGCCGGGCGGGGGTGCGGTAGAGGGTGGTGCGGCGGTAGGCGGGGGCGTCCAGGAAGGCGTGGGGCTCCGGGCTGGGGCGGATGCCGATGAGCTCGACGCGGTGGCCGCGCTCGGCGAAGCCCTGGGCGAGCGTGTGCAGGACGCGCTGCGAGCCTCCCATGGAGTCGACGTCGATCCCGAGGAGGAAGAGGTTGCGCCGCTTCACCGGGCCTCGCCCCCTGCGAGGGCCCTTGCGAAGAACAGGTCCACCACGGTCTCGCTCGACTTCCCCGTCTCGTAGGGGTTGAACCGCTCCCGGAAGCGGGCGTAGGCGTCGGCCCACTCCTCCTGCACCGCCTTCAGGTCCCGCAGGGCGGCGATGAGCTGGTCGGTCGTGGTGAGCATCGGGCCGGGCGCGATGTCGGGCAGGTCGTAGTAGGTGCCGCGGGCGGTGGCGCGGTAGTGCTCGTAGTCGTCGGTGAAGAAGAGGATGGGACGGCCGAGGTTGGCGTAGTCGAACATCAGGGACGAGTAGTCCGTGAGGAGGGCGTCGGAGGCGAGCAGGAGGTCGTTGAGGTCGGCGAAGTCGCGTCCGTCGCGCACGGCGTGGCCGAGCTCGCGGGGGACGGTGTACCGCTCGTAGTAGTGCGGCCGGACGACGACCGTCCACTCCTCGCCGAGGTAGCGCACGAGCTCGGCCAGGTCGGCCCGGACGGACTCGCCGCTGCCGCGCGCGCCGTCGCGGAAGGTGGGGGCGTAGAGCAGGACGCGGCGGCCGTCGGGGATCTGCAGGCGTTCGCGGGTGGCGGCGGCGCGCTCGCGGCGGGCGGGGTCGTCCCAGCGGACGAGGTCGTCGTTGCGGGGCAGGCCGGTGCGCAGGAGCTCGCCCGTGTAGCCGTTGGCGCGGACGAACGTGCGCTCGAACTCCTCGCTGGGGGCGATGAGGGCGTCCCAGCGGGCGATCGTCTCGCGGTGGCGCCGGCGCCGCTCGGGGTTGGCCAGCCGCAGCTCGGGCACGTCGAAGCCCATGTGCTTGAACGCCTGTCCGTGCCAGGTCTGCAGATAGCGGGTGGCGGGGCGCTTGCCGTAGAGCGTGGGGAAGCCGTGGGAGTCCACCCAGTAGCGGGCGCGGGCGAGGGCGTGGACGTACTCCCAGCTGCCGCGGCGGACCAGCGGGAGCCCCTCGGGGTAGGAGGAGCGGTTGCCGGAGTAGGACCAGACGGCGTGCAGGGGCAGGTCGCGGCGCTGCAGCTCCTCGTGGAGGGCGCGGGGGCTGTCCGCGTAGCCGCGGCCCTCCAGGGCCTCGAAGACGACGAGGCCCTCGTCCACGGGCAGTTTCTGCAGCTCGTGGTAGGTGAGGGCCTTGATGCGGGGGCCCGTGACGCGGCGGGTGAGCCGCTGGACGCCGCGCCGGACGGGCTCCAGCCGGCCGGCCGCGGCCTCGGCCCGGCCGAGGGCGCCGGCGCGCTCCCAGGACAGCTCCAGCCGGCCGGCCCCGTGCCCCTCGCAGGCCACGCGCACGGTGTGGGCGGCGAGCGGGCCGCGCTGGGGGATCCGCGCCTGCAGCGGGGTGAGGTCCGCGGGGGCCAGCAGGGGGTCGGTGCGGGTGAGGCCGAGGCGTTCGAGGACGACGACGGGGTGTCTGCGGCCGCGGAAGCCCTTGGGGCCGACGGGGATGCGGCGCAGGTCGAGGACGGCCTCGGCGGTGCGGTAGGCGAAGCGGCCGTCCTCGCCGGGCGCGGCGGGGTCGTACGCGAAGGGCACGGCCAGCGGCTCGCCGGTGGTGGCGATGCGCAGCTCGGTGCCGACCGGGCTCGGTGCGGTGAGCAGCAGGGCGGGGTCGTAGGTGCGCAGCCGGATCCGCAGGAGGGACCCGTCGGGGACGACTTCGGCCACTTCGTGGCGCAGGGGGCCGGCGGTGAAGGGCTGGTCGTCCAGGCGCCAGGCGGTGATGTCGAGGCCGGCGGCCTCCTCGGCGTTCAGCGGCAGGGACAGGCCCCAGTAGGTGCGGCCGGCTTCGCGGACGACGTGACGCGGGGCCAGCCGGGGCCGGTCGAGGGTGCGCGCGCACTCGGCGGCGTCCGCGTACCGCCCGGCGCACAGCAGGAACTGGCAGATCTGCTGTTCGCGGGGCATGGCGGCGAGGGCCTCGGGGGCGATCTCCGCGAGGTAGGGGGTGACGGCGGCGGCGAAGCCGGCGATCCACTCGGGGTCGCGGAAGGGGAGGTCGCCGAGGTAGAGGCGGAAGTCGTGGCGGAGGAACTTCTCGTCCTTGGCGGGCCGCAGGGCGGCGTTGCCGGACTCCTCGAGGAAGGCGTCGATGAGCCGGGCGGCCTTGATGCGGTCGACGGCGTTGCGCAGCTTGTGGCGGCTGGAGGAGATGGAGAGCGTGGCGGGGTCGGCGGCGAGCCGCCAGGTGTAGACGGGCCAGGGGACGACGGCGAAGGTGCGGGCGAGGGTGAGGGCGCGGGCGGTGAAGAGCTGGTCCTCGTAGTGCATGTCCTCCGGGAAGCGGAGGCCGTGGCGGGCGAGGAAGTCCGCGCGGTAGAGCTTGTTGGTGGAGAGGTGGTCGAGGAAGAACTCGGGGGCGGAGCGGATGCCGTGGACCAGGCGCACGTCCCCGAAGAGCTCGGGGTACCACAGGCCGGTGGTGCCGGACTCCTCGAAGAGGCGGGTGACCTCGCCGGTGACGAGGTCGGCGCCGGTCTCCTCGGCGGTGAGCAGCAGGGACTTGCAGGCGTGGTACGGCAGTTCGTCGTCGCTGTCGAGGAACATGAGGTGGGGGGCGCGGGCCGCGTCGATGCCGGCGTTGCGCGGGGCGCCGCAGCCGCCGCTGTTGACGGGCAGCCGGATGAGCCGCACGCGGGGATCGGTGGTGGTGAGGCGCTCGGCGGCCGCGAAGGTGCCGTCCGTCGAGCAGTCGTCGACGATGATCACTTCGAGGTTGCGCAGGGACTGCGCGAGGACCGACCGCACGGCGCGCGGCAGGCGGTCGGCGTCGTTGTGGACGATCACGACGACGCTGACATCGGGGCCGGGGGCGGGATGTGCGGCGGTCACGGTCACCTCGTCTCGGTGCGGTCCGGCGCATCGCGGGCACGCTCGGGCGGCCCGCCATCCGCGCGGACGGATTCGCGATTACTCAAAGCGTAGACGCGAGCACTGACAGTCACCTCCCCCGAGGGGTCCGAGCGGGTGCGCCAGGCGTGCAGGGCCAGGGCCGCGGTCACCCCGGTGATCAGCACGACATCGCGGAAGGCGTGCCTGCGGGCCGTCTCCAGTTGCGGCCACGAGACCCCGGCGACCTCGGGCAGCAGCGGCAGCCACAGCCACACCGACCGCGCCGCGGCGGCGCGCACCACCAGCGACGCGGCGAGCGAGGGCAGCACCACCAGCATGTAGTGCTGGAACGACGGCCGTGACACCAGGAAGGCCGCGAGCATCAGCAGCGACGCGCACTCCACCAGCCGCAGCGCCGGATCGCCGTCGGCCCGCCACCGCAGGCGGGCGCACAGCAGCACCGCGACCGCCGCGCCGGCCGCGAGGGTGAGGGCCAGGGGCTGCGGCACGCCGAGCCGGGGCAGCACGGACGGCCACGCGGCGTCGAACGGGCGGGCGTACGCGTCCTGCCCGTGCAGCAGGAACGGCAGCGTCCGGGTGAAGAACAGCCCGGGCCGCGGCATGGCCAGGGCCGCCGCCAGCGACACGGCCGCGGGAACGCCCACGGCCCAGGCCAGCGCCCGCCACCGCCGGGCGAGCACGAACAGCAGCAGCAGCGGCACGAGCATCGGCTTCAGCGCTATGGCCGCCCCCACCACCGCCCCGGCCGCGCACCAGCGCCCGTGGCGGGCGAGCAGCAGGGCGGCGGGAAAGGCGACGGCCGACAGGGCCGTCCAGTTGCCGAGGTAGACGACGCCGTGGAAGGGCTCGAAGACGCCGAGCGCCGCGACGACGCCCGCCGCGAGCCGGCTGTCGGCCCGCACCCCGAAGATCCGCAGGGCCAGGACGACCCCGGCGAGAACGAGCAGCGCGGTGACGACGGGCACCGCCCTGGCCAGCGCTTCGTTGCCGAACACGGTCTCGGGGACCGCGGCGAACACCGCGCCCGGCAGATAGAGGAACCGTTTGTCCGCGTACGGCGAGCCGCCGTCGAGCAGCGCCCGCGCCGCCCGTACGACCACCGCGTTGTCTATCCCGGGCATCCGCGGCCCCTGCACCACGCGCACGACGTCCAGGGCGAGCACCAGCAGGGCCGCGAGCAGTACCGGCCACGGGGCCCGTCCGCGCAGCCACCGCCCGAGCGCGTCGGGCCGGCTCGCGGCCCCCGCGGCGCTCACGGCGCTCACGGCGCGACCTCGGCGAGGAGGAAGCCGGCCGGGCCCCGGACGGTCCGGCGCAGGGCCGGATCGTCCCGGTCCAGGCCCGGCCCGCCGTTCTTCTGCAGGACCCAGCGCACGCGGTACTCCTTGAGGATGCCGAGCCGCTCGGCCCGGGAGGCGGCCGGGGCGAAGTAGCGGCGGG
>NZ_JANIID010000047.1:0-38448 GCF_024519335.1 Streptomyces telluris | reverse complement strand
GGCACCCTCACCCGGGGCGGGCCGGCCCCAAGCACGCGAAGCCCTCCGTGCACCCGGAGCCAGTACCTGCCCGCTTTGCGGAGCTGACCAGCTCACAGAGCAACCCCTGTAGCCAAGGACCTGGCCCGGGCGCGCGAGGCCAGGGGAGCACTGGCCGGCCACTGCCGACCACGGTGCAGCGGTCCGGGTCGCTGGCGAGGGCGGCCGCGTACCGCGTCACCGCTTCTTTAAGCTTCTTGAACATGGCTGGCGTGACGACACGCACGCCCGGCGGCGGGGTGGCCTTGGCGTCGCAGACCGAGCTGGGATGCAGCATGACCGGCAGGGCCTCCACCTCGGCATTGTTCCCACTGAGCCAGCGGACACTGCCGCCGAGCTGGTCCATGTCCTTCTTCGCGATCGTGTCGGTGACACACCCCGTCTTCAGTTCGATCACTGCCTGCCGCGTCGCCGAGAGCGCCCACAGATTGTCCGGGCCCGTGCCGTACTGCTTCTCCGGGCGCGTGCTGACCAAGCCCAGGTGCTCGCCCAGACTTTGCCACGCCCGCTCGGCGTCATCGGAGCGCTCCTCCTCGCCCCACACCACATCCTCCAGCAGAGCCTGCACCCCGAGCCTCAGACCGGTGCCGTCGCTGTACCGGGCAGCCAGGAACCCGGCGGCGGCACGAGCCTGCACCGCGGCCGCCTTGAGCTGTATCGGGACAGCACCATTCACGGGGCGCAGCACGAACGAGTTGTCATTCAGCGCTCCAGCCAGGGCCTGCTGAGCGGCCACGGGATCGGTGAGGTGCAGGTAGGCAGCCTTCTGCTCCCGCAGCCAGCCCCGCAGCGCCTTGTCGCGATCGCCAAGGTCGTTCACGGCCCGCTGCATTTCTTCATCTTCCGCCCAGCCGCACACCCCGCGATGGCCTGCACCGCACCGAAGGCCCAAAGCCTCGGTGCAGCCTCTTCTGCCGTGTGCCCCCATGGCACGGGCTCGGTGCTGCCCGCCCGGAAGCGGAGCCGGGGGAAGCAGCCGCGCGGCCAATGGCCGGCCATCCGCCCCCGGGGCCCACACGTGAGGGGAGAAGCCGATGAGGCGCTGCCCCTGTATCGCTTCTCCCGCCTCAAAGCCTGCCGGGTAGGCAGAGGCTGTCCGTGGCATCAATCCATCCACCGCCTGCCCTCCACAAGGCCGGACTATTGACCTCCCTCGCCAGAACTAACGGACTTGGGAGCGATTGGTCTTGGGAATGCCGGTCGCTGGCGCGGTGGGCGGGTGCGCATGAGATCTTTCTCTTCATGAGTACACCACCAGACGGATTGCCGATCTACCGAGTCTTGACCGGCCCGGACGACGCCGTGTTCTGCCATCGTGTGAGCGAAGCGATAGCCCTGGGCTACGAACTGCACGAAGGCCCTGCGGTCACTTTCAACGGTGAGAGGGTCATCGTCGCCCAGGCGGTGGTATGGCCGGCACAGTCGTAGGACTCGTGGTCGCGGTCTGCCCGTAATGTGAGAAGGGCCGTACGGGGTAGGCGAGTTGTGACGCTTGCCCGGGCCTGTGCGGCCTGTTCCCATCCTGCCCTGTCCGGGGTCTCCCGTGCACACTTCGGTGAGTTGCTCGAGGACTTGCTCCGCGTTGGGAGGTCGCCCGTGAGCCGCCGGCGCTGTGCCAGTGGCGCGGCCAGGACGGGCGCCGGGCGGCAGGTGCCGGACCGAAGCAGCGGCTGGTCTTCGCGGGCCGGCTGCTGGTTACGTCGGCACGCCAGCTGCCAACAGCGGCCGGACCTCACGGACCGCGGGGAATACGTCCATAGGGAAGAATCCTGACGGCAACCTGGCGTCAGGACAGGAACAACGGTGCCAGCGTGGGCAGTAGGACACCGCGGTAGCGGCAGCCCCCAGGGAGAATCGTTCCGCAAGCCATAGCGCCCCGGCCGTCCCACCCAGAGCCAACACCAGATGTGTCCCGCCCACACGCCATGCCCTGGACCGCGCGTCCCCCGTACCATCATCATCTCGCCGGGTAGTGGTAGCAGCCACCCTCTTCGCGGACCAGGGGCCGAGCCTCCTGACCACTAACCCTTGCCGGCCGCTGTCGGGGAACCTTCAGCTTCCCCACCGGCCCCAGAGGGTTCGCTGCCACTCGTCAGCGTCGGGGCCGGGAAGACTTATTGGAGGCAACGATCCCTGCGCGGTCTCGATCAGGTGCACCAGCGACCACGCGACGCCATAGCAGTCATCCGGGCCGAAGCAGCCGGCCAGCGCATGCGCCTCCTCCGCCGTGACGGGCGAGGGGATGGCTTCGAGCTGCCTCACTCGCCGCTCGATCTCTTCCTCGTCGGCTTGCCAGTCCGGCAGAGCGCCATCGGCGACAAACGCCTGAACTTCGGGTCTCATCCGCGAATGATCAGCTGCCGAGCATGGCCCAGGCAAGCGCAGACGCAACAAAGAGTGGCTTTGGTTCACTCCGAAAGCGAGACGACGAGGACAGCGAGACCATCACCCCAGTACGCGATGCACCACTCAGCCTTGAACCACAGGGCCGATGGTTCAACGGCTGGCTCAAAGCAGGCTGGTCACGTGACTGATCCTGCCTCCGACGAAGGTGTGGAGCCCGGCCACGGCCAGGCTCAGGGGCGAACCGGCATGGGGCAGGGTGGCCTGGTGACCGCGTTAACGACGCCTCGCCCGGTCAGACGCGTCTTGAGGCGCGTCCGACGGGTTGGGCAAGCACAAGGGTGGCGTCGGACAACCCTAGTAATCGAACGTTTCGAAGGTGACGACTGCGGTCTCCTCGCCTTCCCAGCGGAGGTCCACCCTCACCTCATCGGCCTGAAGGCTGCCCGGCGGCCTGAGGACGCCAAGGGCGAGCCCTTCCTTCCGTTCCACCACGCTGTCGGAGCCCACACCGTCCGGCTGGACCCGCTCTCCGGAGAGCGAAGCGAGCCAGGGGCGGGCCTCGGCGCGCGGCATGCGGAAGGTCCCCGACTGGGTGTGGCCCGCAAGGCCGCCGCTGAGCTCGGTGCACCGTTGGTCGGTCGTATGGTCGGGAAGAACCCAGCCCATGGCGTACATGGCCTCCGAGCAGGCCATTTGGCGTTCTTGAAGGCCTTCGTCAACGGTGTTCTGGCCTCCGGTGACGACGTACGCGAGGCCGCCTAAGGCTGCAGTCGCGGCTAAGGCGGCGAGCCACAGTACTTTGCGGCGCTTCGGGCGAGGGGCGGGCGCTGAGATCTTGGTGGCTATAGGCACCAAGAAAGTATGACCTAAGGGCATGATCGCAGTTCGATCTGGAGATACGAGACCAACTTGCCACTGACGCCAGTGTTCGCCGTGCCGGCAGTCATGCTTCGTCGGCCACAAGAGCGGCCGGTTCGCGGTGCTGTGCGCGGTCGGCGGGATGGGCAAGGCAGCGGTGGCCGCGCAACTGGCCGCCCAGGCCGAATCTGCGGGCTGGCGAGTGGGCTGGTTGCGATGGTGCGCCGGCGTCGAGCCGGCACAGCAAATGGTGCAAGGTGGCTCTAGCCTGCGGCCTGCTCGAGGTAAAAGCTGGCGGCCGCCCAACGGGCTGTTCAAGCTCCGCTCCGCCACAGGTGACCACGATGTCGAAGTACCCACGCCCACACGCCCCGACGGCCAGGGAGTCCCGCATGGTGGGCGGCGACCCAGCCGCCTCGACGGCCGCGTTCGTGAAGTACGGCGGCTGGTACTGGTACGCCCAGTGGTGCACCACCGTCGCCCCGGGACAGGCCGAGTCGAACGGCGGCAGGCCGTGGAGGAGGCTCGGGTCCGCCGGGTAGCGAGCAGGGTGGACACGGTGGCCCGGCGGAGCGACGACGCTCCGCCGGGCCCTTTCCGCCGCCTAGGTTGACGTGTCAACCATCGAGTTCATAAGGTCATGGTTGACACGTCAACCTCATCGGGAGGCCCCCATGGCCCACTTCCCCCATAAGCCCGCCGTCCGCCTCGGCGCCGCCGCGCTCCTCGCCGTCACCGCGCTCGGGCTGAGCCCGGCCGTCGCCCAGGCCGCGGACTGCCCGCCGGCCGGGACCGCCACCCGGACCGCCCCGCCGAAGTTCGCCGACCGCACGCTGAAGATCTCGTACGACAACGGCTTCGTCTTCCGACTCGCCTTCGACGGCGCCAGTACCGCCCACTGGAAGGTCCTCGCCGGCCAGGACCCCGCCGAGGGCACCGTCAAGGTGTCTCACCGCGAACTCGCCCCCGGCGTCTACCGGCTGAAGTGGACCGAGGCCGACGGCACCAGCGTCGAACAGGTCCAGGACTGGCGGCACCGGACCGTCCGCGCGGTGATCCGGTTCGAACAGGACGGCAAGGAGCAGCGGCTGGACCTCAAGGGCACCTTCACCACCGTGTGCTGAACCCGTTCTAGGGTTGCTCCGTGAGCGAGCAGACGCAGTGGCTGGACCAGGACGAACGACGGGCGTGGCGCGGCTACGTCGCCATGAGCGAGATGCTCGAGGCGCGGCTGGGACAGGACCTGCGGAAGGCCGGGCTGTCGAGTGCCGACTACACGGTCCTCGTCCTGCTCTCGGAAGCACCGGAACGGCGTCTGGGCCTCGGCGAGCTGGGCGCCGAGGCCCAGTGGTCCAAGAGCCGGGTCTCCCACCAGATCCGCCGCATGCAGGAACGCGAGCTGGTCGAGCGCACGGAGGACGCGGACGACCCGCGCCGCGCCCGGGCCGAGCTCACCGAGCGCGGCGCCGAGGCCCTGCGCGCCGCGGCCCCGCTGCACGTGGCCGGCGTCCGCCGGTACTTCCTGGACCACCTCACACGCGAGCAGCAGGTCCAGCTCGTCGAGATCGCCCGCAGTGTCCTGCCGCACCTGGGGCCGGCGCCGCTGCCGTCGGAGCTGCGGGAAGGTGATGGAGGGGGAGGAGCCTGACGGAACCGCGTACTGCATCGTCGCCGGCGGAGGAAGGGGCGTAGGCGCCGCCGCTGCCCGGCTTCCGCGCTTCGGGGCGCCATGTCGTCTCCTCCGGGCACCACGTCGTGGCCTCCGGGTGGTGGGCCGGGCCGCTACGGGGCCTCGCGGAGGAGGGGGGAACCCTCGCCCACCTCTCCGGCATGGGCGGCCCCGAGGCCGTCCAGGTGCTGGTGGACGTGGCGGTGGTTGCCCAGGGGCGGCTCGATTCGGTGGGCTTGTGCTGAGTGCGGGCATTGGGCGCAGCGGAGCCGTGGGGTGAGCGGTCGCCCGAGGTCTGGGGGAGGAGGCCCCGTGGACCCAATGTCACCGGCGGGGTGTCTCCCTGCACGTCTGGAAGCGGTGGTCGGGCGAAGCCGCCGCGCGGCCGGTGGCCGGCTCATCGGCGGGCGGGCTCAACCCCGCGAGTGCGGGGCGAGGGAGTTTTTGCCATGCGATGCCGTTCCGGAAAAATATTTCCGCTGATTCGTTCGGCAAAGTCACGGAAAGCATGTGGTTGGTCACTCGGGAATTACGAAATGGCGTGTTCGCGCCCGAAATAAGGGCTGACCGGCGGCGATTGGAGACGTTCCGTTGATTGTCGTACGATGGCGGGCGTCGCTTTTGCGTCCTCGGTGATCTCGTCGCAAGTGAGCCCGGACCACCGCTGATCAAGTTCCTCAGGTTCGTCGTGCGCAGCCGCCCGGTGTCCGCTACCAGGGATTTTCGGCAGAGCCGCCGGGCCGTTTCTCGCTGCGCGCGGCTGAATTCCGTCCAGTGTTGGAAGGTTTGGCCCGGAAGACGATGTCGTCCTGCGGCGCGAGCCGACGAAAAGGGCGGTAGCCGCAGGGCCTGAGAGGTGCACGGGCTGCCGTCGGACTTTGTCTCCGGCAGAACGGAATACACGTCGTGGATGTGAGCGCGGCCAATCGAAAAGGCCTCAGCCTCTTCGCCCTGATCATGATCGGGCTGGGGTCCATTTTCGGCTCCGGGTGGCTCTTCGGGGCCGGTCAGGCGGCTCAGGTCGCGGGCCCGGCCGCGCTGGTCGCCTGGGTGATCGGCGCGATCTTCATCGGCATGATCGCCATGTCCTACGCCGAGGTCGGCGCCGCCTACCCGCTGCCCGGCGCCATGGCCCGGTTCGGTTCCATCTCGCACGGGCCGGTGCTCGGCTTCATCACGGGCTGGGCCGTGTGGATCGCGACCGCCTCGCTGATCCCGATCGAGGCCATCGCGGGCACCCAGTACATGTCCTCGTGGAGCTACGGCTGGGCCCGCGACCTGGTCGCCGACGGCAGCCTCACCGGCACCGGCATCGCGATGGCCCTGTTCCTGACCGTCGCCCTGTGGCTCGCCTGCTACTGGTCGGTCGAGCTGCTGGCGCGGGCCAACAACCTGCTGACGCTGGTCAAGTTCGCCATCCCGGTCCTCGCGGTCGGCGCGCTCATCGCCTCCGGCTTCCACACGGACAACTTCACCGCGCACGGCGGCTTCGCCCCGAACGGCTGGTCCGCCGTCCTCACCGCCGTCACCGCCTCCGGCGTCGTCTTCGCCTTCAACGGCTTCCAGGCCGTCGTCAACCTCGGCGGCAACGCCAAGAACCCCGGCCGGGCCATCCCGCTCGCCCTGGTCGGCGCGCTCTCCCTCGGCCTGGTCATCTACCTGGCTCTCCAGGTCGCCTTCCTCGGCGCCGTCCCCCCGGAGAAGCTCGCCGAGGCCGGCGGGTGGAGCGGCATCAACTTCGCCTCGCCCTTCGCGGACCTCGCCAAGCTGCTGATGCTGCACTGGGTCGTCACCATGCTCCAGTTCGGCGCCTTCATCTCGCCCAACGGTGCCAACATCGGCAACGTCGCCTCCTCCGCCTACCTGGCGCAGAACCTCGCCGACACCGGCTTCTTCCCCAAGAAGATCGCCGAGGTGCACCCCCGCTACGGCGTCGCCCGCCCCGCGATGTGGCTCAACCTGGGCTTCTCCATCCTCCTGTTGCTGACCATCGGCCACAGCTGGGAGGCCCTGGCCAGCGTCGTCTCCGCGGCGATGGTCGTCTCGTACCTGATGGGCCCGATCGCGGTGGGCGTCTTCCGGCAGACCAAGCCGGAGCTGCCCCGCCCCTTCCGGCTCCCCGCCGCCAAGATCCTCTGCCCGCTCATCTTCGCCTTCGCGGCCTGCGCCCTGTACTGGTCGAAGTGGCCCAACACCGGCAAGGTCACCCTGCTCACGCTGGTCTCGGTGCCCATCGCCGCGGTCGTGCTGCGGCGACGTGGCGAGAACCTGCGCCGGCAGTTCGCGCCGGCGTGGTGGTTGGTCGGCTTCCTGCTGTGGCTGTCGCTGCTGTCGGCCCTCGGCAGCCCGGAGTTCGGCGGCCACGGGGTGATTCCGGGCGGCCTCGACACCGCTCTGGTCGGCGTCTCGGCCCTGGGCTTCTACTTCTGGGCCGTGCGCGCGGGCGTCCAGGCCCACCGTGCGGGTCTGCCGGGGCCGGACCCGGTGCTCGGCGGTGCGGGCGGCAACGTGCCCGCCCAGACGCGCCACGACGAGGAGCCCGCGCAGGCCGCGGTCTCCTAAGCGGCGCGCCCCACACGCACAGCAGCAGGCCGGCCCCGGACGTTCCGGGGCCGGCCTGCCGCTTGTGCGGCACCGACGCGCGGCCGGGTGCCCCGGGGTGGGGGACCGCCGGCTCGGGGCGCGGAGGGGCCGGAGTCGGTGCCCTGGAGCAGCTGACGGCCGGGCCGGCTCCGACCCATCGCGGAAGCGGATCCTGCCGGCCTCCTGACCGGCCCGTCACGAGCTCTTCTGGAGGCGCTCCACAGCCTGAGCAGGGGTGTCGTAGTAGCCAGGCCGTGCCAGCAGGACTGAGCTGAAGTAGTAGCCCTGCTCTCCCTCCGGCTCATCGTCGGCTGCGAACGGACGCCAGAAGCTCAGCAGCAAGTCCGGGGCGATGAATGAAGCATCGTCGTCAGGATCTTCCTCGATCGAGGTGAACTCACCGACGCGCCGGACAACCTCGCGGGCCGGAAGCGCGAACACGTTCACACCCTGGAACACCACTCGGTCCGTCTGGGACGACGGCCTTCCCAGCTCGATGGCTTCGAGCATGTCGCGCATGCAGTGGATGCTGATCATCAGCCCGCTGGGACGGAAGACGTGCTGCCCCGGGCGATCAGACTCCGAGATCGCCGAGAGGTCGCGGAGCGAGTCCAGCGCCGTGTTGGCCGCGTGCCGGGTCATACCTATCCGCAGCGGGCCGACGCCGGTCGGTGGGGCGAGGTCGAAGTCCATGCGGGCATGATCCCAAACAGTTCTGCCGACGCGTCACGAAGCGCCATCCAGTCCCGGCAGGTTGCAGCTGCCGCCTGCCGCCTGCCGCCTGCCGCCTGCCGCCTGCCGCCTGCCGCCTGCCGCCTGCCGCCTGCCGCCTGCCGCCTGCCGCCTGCCGTGTGCCGTGTGCTAAGTGGCCCGACCCGGGCCGCCGCACCCCCGTGGCGGCGGCCCGGTCCCGGCTCAGCTCAGCCGGGTTGCGGCGTAAGCCTCGATGGCGGCCCGCTGGTACGCGGCCAGGCCCGGCGCGATCGACTCGTACACCGCGTACCAGTGCTCGTTCTCCACGCAGGTGCGTCCGAGCGCGCGGAACTCCTCGGCGGTGGCTGCCCGGATCCGGGCCAGCGTCCGGTACTGGGTGTCGATCTCGGCCTGCACCTCATCGGCGTCGGCGGGCAGGCCGGTGGCCAGCAGCTCGGCCAGCCGGATCATCTGCGCCGTGCGCTCGCGCTCGTCGGCCTCGATCTCGGCCTCGGTCCATGCCGAGGTGTGCCGTTCGGCGGCCCCGACCAGCTCCGGGAAGTCGTCCAGGACCTTTATGCACCGGGCGGGCCCGAGACCCTCGAACAGGTTTTCCGGTCGGCTGATGGTGATCATGTCTGTGCCGTCCTTCCTGGACCGCTCCAGGTCGGTGATCGTGCGGGCGACGGTGCCGGCCAGGGCGTCCAGCCGGTCGCGCTCGGCGAGCAGCCGACGGTAATGGCCGCGCAGGGCCTTCAGCTCGTCGACCTGCGCGGCCAGGATCCGGCCGATTTCAGGCAGTCCCAGGCCCAGCGCCCGGAGCACGAGGACCTGCTGCAGCCGCAGCAGTTGGCGCTCCTCGTAGTAGCGGTGGCCGTTGGTGCCGATCCAGGCCGGCGGCAGAAGGCCGATCTCGTCGTAGTGCCGCAGCGTCCGGGCCGTTACACCCGACATCCGGGCGACCTCTGCGATCGGCCAGGCCATCGCTGCCTCCCTCACACGCGCTTCACCGGGCCGGAATCTCCGGCCTTGCTCATGACGGTAGAGGCTTCCGCTGCGGCAGCTTCAAGCTCAGATCGCAGGTTTCCGGGTCGCGCGCCGGTCGGCGACCACCCCCCTCTCATGGACAGAGCGGGGGCCCGCGACTCCAACCACCCCCGCACCCCATCCCGGGCGCGGTTACGGCGAAGGCCGGCCCCCGTCCCGACGGACGGGGGCCGGCCTTCGCCGTAACCGGTGTGCGGTGCCGGGATCCGGGATCAGTCGTCCGCAGGGCGAGTCGCGGCGGCCGCTCGCTGCTGGACGTAGCCGACTACGGCCAGGGCCAGGGCCAGGCCGCCGGTGGAGTACAGCTGGATGCGGGTGTCGGTCTCCAGGCCCATCAGGACCAGGGCGCCCGCGACACCTGCCAGGGTCACCCAGGTGAGGACGGGGAAGGCCCACATCCGGACCACGAGCTTCTCGGGTGCTTCGCGCTCCAAGCGGCGGCGCAGGATCAGCTGGGAGGCGGCGATGAAGCCCCAGACGATGAGGACGACGCCGCCGACCATGTTCAGGAGCCAGGCGAAGACGGTGGTGGGATACCAGTACGAGAGCAGGACGGCGAAGAAGCCGAAGGCGGAGGAGGCGAGGACCGCGCGGCGGGGCACGCCGCCGGAGACCTTGCCCAGGGCCTTGGGGCCCTGGCCGCGGGAGACCAGGGAGTAGGCCATGCGGGAGGAGCCGTAGATGTTGGCGTTCATCGCGGAGAGCAGGGCGATGAGGACGACGACGTTCATGATATGGCCGCCGCCGGGGACGCCGAGGCGGTCGAGGACGGCGGCGTAGGGGCCGTTCTCGGTGACGGAGCCGTCGTCCCAGGGGAGCAGGGTGACGATGACCATCATGGAACCGACGTAGACGATGCCGATGCGCCACATGGTGGTCTTGACGGCTTTGGCGACGCCGCTGACGGGGTTCTCGGATTCGGCGGCCGCGATGGTCACGGTCTCCAGGCCGCCGTAGGCGGCGAGGGAGGCGAGGAGGCCGATGAGCAGGCCGTCCATGCCGTTGGGCAGGAATCCGCCGTCGTGCAGGAGGTGTGCGGCGCCGGGGGCTTCGTTGCCGGGCAGGACGCCCGCGATGGCGAGTGCGCCCAGGATGAGGAAGAGGGCGATGGCGCCGATTTTCAGGGCGGCGAACCAGAATTCGAATTCGCCGAAGTTGGAGACCGCGGCCAGGTTGCTGCCGCAGAAGACCGCCATGAAGATCAGGACCCACATCCAGGACGGGGTGCCCGGGAGCCAGCCCTGGACGATGTGGGCTGCGCCGATGGCTTCGATGGCCACGCCGACGACCAGCAGGGTCCAGAACATCCAGCCGGCGGTGAAGCCGGCCCACGGGCCGATCGCGCGGTCGGCGTGGACGGAGAAGGAGCCGGAGGCGGGGTTGGCGGCGGACATTTCGCCGAGCATGCGCATGACGAACATGACGAGCAGGCCGGACGCGGCGTAGGCGAGCACGATCGAGGGGCCGGCGGCGGCGATGCCGGCACCGGAGCCTACGAAGAGGCCCGCGCCGATGACGCCGCCGAGGGCGATCATCGAGAGGTGCCGCTGCTTGAGTCCGTTCGACAGGGGGGAGCCCTGCGGGGCGTCCTCTGTCTGCGGGGGAGGTGTGGTGGTTGTCCGGCTCATGGTCGCGCCTGTCCAATATGCGAGATCGGGAATGTCGAGTATGGGCAGGCGGCCGAAGATCCGGTTAACTCGTCCGTTATCCGGACAGTCACTTCACGGAGCGTGATCGTTTCGCAGCAGCCCCGTACGTACGGGGGCGAAACGCCGCAACTGCGGACCCGGTTGATTCTCCTGCGCCGGGCAGGACTAGCGTCAGTGATCACGAAGCGAGTCTGCCGCAGAGATCGCGCCAGGCCCACACGGGAAGCAGAAGAAGCTGACGCCCGAGTAAGCAAGCGGGCCACGCGGACGCCGCAGCCACCGCAGCAGACACCGCAGTCACGCAGACACGCAGAAGCGGGCGCCGCGAAGAGCGGACGCACGGACGCACGAAGGGGGAGCACCGAGATGACCGGCCGTACCCACCTGATCGAGAGCCTGATGGAGCGCTTCCCGCACATCCCGCGGGAAGCCGTGATCAAAGAGGACCTGCTGCGCGGAGGCATGGCCTTCGACGACTCCGCCCTCAGCGACACCACCAACGAAGCCACCGGCGGGATCAAGCCCAAGTCGTACTTCATCTTCTCCTTCGACCACCGCACCCTCCCCGAGCTCGGCGCCGCTGCCCTGCGCCGCCCGCCCGAGGAGATCGTGCTGACGGGCGGCCCCTACGAGCTGCGCCGCACGGTCGTCTCCGTGCGCGTCAACCCCGCCTCGCCCTACCGGGTCCAGGCCGGTCCGGACGGCAGCCTGGGCCTCTACCTCGACGGGCGGCGGATCTCGGACGTGGGCCTGCCGCCCATGCCCGACTACTACCGCGAGACCCTCCCCAACGGGAAGTCCGTGATGGAGGTCGCCCCGACCATCCAGTGGGGCTACCTCGTCTACCTGACCGTCTTCCGCGTGTGCCAGTACTTCGGCGCCAAGGAGGAGTGCCAGTACTGCGACATCAACCACAACTGGCGCCAGCACAAGGCCGCCGGCCGCCCCTACACCGGCGTCAAACCGGTCGAGGAGGTGCTGGAGGCGCTGGAGATCATCGACCGGTACGACACCGTCCGGGCCTCCCAGGCCTACACCCTGACCGGCGGCGCCATCACCTCCAAGGTCGCCGGGCTCGGCGAGGCCGACTTCTACGGCCGCTACGCCCAGGCCATCGAGGAGCGCTTCCCGGGCCGCTGGATCGGCAAGGTCGTCGCGCAGGCCCTGCCCAAGGCGGACGTGCAGCGCTTCCACGACTACGGCATCCGCATCTACCACCCCAACTTCGAGGTGTGGGACGAGCGGTTGTTCCAGCTCTACTGCCCGGGCAAGGAGCGCTACGTGGGCCGCGACGAGTGGCACCGGCGGATCCTCGACTCCGCCGACGTCTTCGGCGCCCGCAACGTCATCCCCAACTTCGTCGCGGGCGTGGAGATGGCGACCCCCGACGGCTTCGCCACCGTCGACGAGGCGATCGCCTCCACCGCGGAGGGCCTGCGGTTCTTCATGTCCCACGGCATCGTCCCGCGGTTCACCACCTGGTGCCCCGAACCCACCACGCCCCTGGGCAAGCTGAACCCGCAGGGCGCACCGCTGGAGTACCACGTACGGCTGCTGGAGGTGTACCGGGCGACGCTGGAGGAGTACGGCCTGGCCTCCCCGCCCGGATACGGGCCGCCCGGACCGGGGCAGGCCGTCTTCTCGGTGAGCTCCTTCATGGACAGCCTCCCCGCCGCGGACGAGCAAACCCCCACGGCCGAGGAAACCCCGTTGTCCGCCGTCCGCCGCGACGGTTAGGGTCGGATCATGGTTCCGGGCACGCTCTTCCGCTGACGCTCTCTCCGGGAGCCGCCCCCACGGCGCGCTCCCGCATCGGTGATCTGCATCTGCACAGCAACACCACTCCACCGAGAGACGAGCCTTCAGCATGCCTTCTCAGCCCTCTCAGCCCTCTCAGCCTTCCCAGTCCTCTCAGGACTCCCAGCATTCCCAGCCCTCCGAGCCCTCCGAGCCCTCTCAGGCTTCGGGCCGTCAGACGTCCGCCGACCGCGCCCCGTTCACCCACTGGCTGCGCGAACACGCCACCACCCTCACCACCCTCACCACCCTCGACCCGGACGCACCGCTCGACGACCTGGGGCCCCTGCAGGACCTCATCGGCGACGCCCGCGTCGTCGGCATCGGCGAGAGCTCGCACTTCATCCACGAATTCGACCTCGTCCGCCGACGCCTCCTGCGCTTTCTCGTCGAGCGCTGCGGCTTCAGCGTCCTCGCCTTCGAGTACGGATTCAGCGAAGCCTTCGACCTCGACACCTGGGTCCGGGGCGCCGGCCCGGACGGCGACCTCGAACGGCTCACCGGAGCCGCGCTCCCCATAGGCATGCAGGAGCCCCTGCGCTCGCTGCGCCTGCACAACCGCACGGCGGCCCGGCCCGTACGGTTCGCCGGGATCGACATCCCGGCCGCGGGCGGCTCGCTGCTGCCCGCGCTGCGCCCGGTCGCCGACCACCTGCGCGAGGCCGACCCGGAGGCGCTGCCGCTGGCCGAGACCGCCATCGACATCGCCGGGCGGTTCGCCGGCGAATCGGGGGCCTCCGCAGCGCCCGCGTGGGCGCGCCTGGACGCCACGGAGCAGGACGCCCTCACGGCCGCGCTCGCCCGCCTCCTCGTCCGTTTCCGGGCCACCGAGCCCTTGCAGGTCGCCCGGACCGGCCGGTACGCGTACGAGGTCGCCCTCCGGCGGCTGGAGGCAGCGTCCCACGCGGACTACACCGTCCGGGCCATGGCCGCCCTCTTCGCGGGCACCGGGCTCACAGCCGACGCCTCGTCCCGCGAGATCTACATGGCCGGGTCCATCCTGTGGCACCTGGAACACGCCGATCCGGACGCCCGCGTCGTGCTGATGGCCCACAACGCCCACCTCCAGAAGGAGCCCGCTGTCTTCGACGGATACCCGATGGCTCTGCCCATGGGCCAGTTCCTCCACCGCGCCCTCGGTGACGATTACTTCGCCCTGGGGGTGTCGAGTGTCGGCGGCCGCACGGCGGAGATGCGGCTGGAGGAGAGCACCCGGTTCGGCTTCACCGTCGACGACACGGCGCTGGAAGCACCGGAGCCGGGAAGCATCGAGGCCGCCTTCGCCGGTGCCGTTCCGGCCGACGCCGTCGGTCTCGCCGGGCTGCGCTCCGCACCCCGGGGCGACGGCACGCCCGACCGGACCCGGATTCAGAGCGCGTACGTGCACACGCCGGTGGCCGACGCCTTCGACGGGATGCTTTGCGTCCCGTCCTCCCGGGTGGCCGACGGCATCGACATCTGATCGCGGCGTCGGCATCTGATCGCGGCGTCAGCGTCTGATCGCGGTGTCGGCGTCTGGCCGCGTCTGATTGCGTCTGATTGCGTCTGGCCGCGGCGTCGCCGTCCGGCCCGCCGGTCGGCGGTAGCCTCCGCCCTGTGACACCTGATCTTGATCACGAGCTGATCGCGGTGGCGGCGGAGCTCGCCGCAACCCGTGCCCAGGGCGACGTGCACACCATGGCGGCGGCCGTCCGCAACCGGGACGGCCGCATTGCCACGGGCCTCAACGTCTACCACTTCACCGGCGGCCCGTGCGCCGAGCTCGTGGCGGTCGGGGCGGCCGCGGCCGCGGGCTCCTACGACCTCACCACCGTGGTGGCCGTCGGCAGCGACGACCGCGGCGTCATGCCGCCGTGCGGCCGCTGCCGACAGGTCCTCTTCGACTACTTCCCGGAGATCGAGGTCATCGTCAGGACAGGAGCGGGAGCGGGAGCGGGAACCGGCACAGGCTCAGGTACGGGTTCAGGCACAGGTGACGGCACCGACGACTTGCGCGCGGTGCCGGTGCGCGAACTGCTGCCGCACGCCTACGATTTCGCCGATCGCCACGTGTGACAGCGCCGGTCAGCGGTCCGGTCAGTGGCTCAGGCGCGTCGGGGTGTGCGTGGTCTCCTCGATGTCCACCCCCGCCTTGTCGAGCAGCTGCTCGGACAGGTCGCGTAGCGCGCGTGCCGCCGCGACCTCCTCGCCGACGCGCTGCTGGGAGGGGTCGGCGGGGTTGCGGTTGCTCCTGCCGACCGCCGTGAAGTCCGTGCCGTCGTGCATGTGCAGCCGCACCGCCGCCTGCGTCAGCGCGCCGGCCTCGCGGAACTCCATGTCGATGGGGCTTTCGACGATCTTCTCCGTGGTCATCACACACCTCCCGGGTCCGTCACTGCCGCCCTGTTGCGCTCCAGCAGGTCGATCACTTCCTCGTCCGGGGTCTGGGAGAAGTCCTGGTACCACTCGCCGACCGCGAAGAAGACGGTCGGAGTGCTGAGGCAGACCAGCTCGTCGACCTCCGCGCGGAGCGCTTCCGCCGCGTCCGGCGGCGCCACCGGTTCGGCGAGCACTACGCGGGCGGCGTCCTGGGCCCGGACCACGCGGCAGGCGGCCGCCGCGGTGGCGCCGGTGGCGATGCCGTCGTCGACCACGATCGCCGTACGGCCTTCCAGGGGGATGCGCGGGCGGCCGCCGCGGAACCGCTCGGCCTGGCGGACCAGGTTCGCCTCCTCGCGCTGCTGTATCTCGGCCAGGTCGTCCTCGTCCACGCGGCCCATCCGGACGATGTCGCTGTGGACGACCCGCACGCCGCCCTCGCCGATGGCGCCGAAGCCCAGCTCCTCGTGGAAGGGCACCCCCAGCTTGCGTACGAGCACCACGTCCATCGGGGCTTCGAGCGCCTGCGCCACCTCGTAGGCGACGGGCACGCCGCCGCGTGGCAGGCCCAGGACGACGGGGTTCTCGGCGCGCAGGTGGCCCAGCTGCTCGGCAAGGCGGCGGCCGGCGTCCACGCGATCGCGGAATCTCATGATCCACCTCTTCTCCCGGAGCTCCGGGGCTCCGGAGAACGAGGGAAGCCATACATCCAATATGGTCAGATTCCCGCGGATAGTCCACGCCGGGGGCGGGCCGGGCCGGTGCCCCCCGGCCGGGGGCGGCTCAGCCTGCCTCCAGCGCCGCCCGTACCCGTGCCGCCACCTCCGCCGCCTCCTCGTCCGACGCGTAGCGTCCCCGGGGCCAGAAGAAGCCGCGCAGCCCGTCCTTGCGGTTGCGGGGCACGACGTGCACGTGGAAGTGGGGCACCGACTGGCTCACCCGGTTGTTCGCGGCCACGAACGACCCGGCGGCACCCGTCCCGCGCTCCACGGCCCCCGCGATCCGCTGCACCCGGGCGAAGAACGGCCCCACCTCGTCCGCAGGGAGGTCGGTGAGCGTCTCGGCGTGCCGCCGGGGCACCACCAGCACGTGGCCGGGGAAGAGGGGCCTCGCGTCGAGGAAGGCGACCGCCGTGCCGTCCTCGTAGACCCGGTGGGCGGCCGAGCCGCCCCCGGCGATCGCACAGAAGATGCAGGCAGCCTCGTCAGCCTCGTCCATGCCCCCAGTGAACCGCAGCCACCGGCCCACCGGCCCACCGGCCCACCGGCCCACCGGCCCACCGGCCCACCGGGCCGCGGGTCCGCGGGCCCACCAGCCCACTGGTCCTCCCCGCCTCTCCGGCCCTCCCAGCCCCACCGTCCCGGACCGGCCCGCACACCGCCGATCCGGCGTTCTCCGCGGCCCGCCCGTGACGCGCCCGGGCGCCCGGGGGAGGGATCACCCATGCCCCTCCACGTCGGCACCTCGGGCTGGCAGTACAAGGACTGGCGCGGCGTCCTCTACCCGGACGGCTGCCCGCAGCGGCTGTGGCTGGAGGAGTACGCCAAGGGATTCGCCACCGTCGAGAACAACAACGCCTTCTACCGGCTGCCGCCGCCCGGAACCTTCGGCGACTGGCACGACCGCACCCCCGCCGGCTTCGTCATGGCGGTCAAGGCCAGCCGCTACCTGACCCACATCAAACGCCTCCGCGACCCCCAGGAGCCGGTCGGGCGGTTGATGCGGCACGCCGCCGCGCTCGGCGACCGGCTCGGTCCCGTGCTGCTCCAGCTGCCGCCCACCCTGCGCGCCGACCCCGGCCTCCTGGACACCGCGCTGGGCTGCTTCCCCGACGGCGTCCGCGTGGCCGTCGAGCCCCGCCACGACTCCTGGTGGACCGACGAGGTCCGTGCCGTGCTGCGCGGCCACGGTGCCGCGCTGTGCTGGGCCGACCACGGTTCCCGGCCCGTCACCCCGCTGTGGCGGACGGCCCCCTGGGGGTACGTGCGCTTCCACAGCGGGCTGGCCCGGCCCTGGCCGCGCTACGGGCGGGCGGCGCTCGCGAGCTGGGCCGGGCGCATCGCCGACACCTGGCCCGACCGGGCCCACGTCTACGCCTACTTCAACAACGACCCCGGGGGAGCGGCCGTCCATGACGCCGTCGCCTTCGCCCGTACCGCCGCCCGTCTGGGGCGCACGGTGAGCCGCACTCCGGATATGCGCGCCTGAGCCCGCACCGATGCGCCGTGTACCCCGCTTCCGGCGGCAGCGGAACCGGGAACGCCGGACGGGGCTGCCCCGTCCCAGCCAGTGTGGCCCAAAACGCGCACGGCTGGGGGTGCCGTGCGTACGGGGAGGGGGGCGCACGACGTGGACGGCGAGCAGCAGCGACATCGCCTACTGGCCGGGCGGTACCGGCTCATCGATCAACTGGGCGCCGGCGGCATGGGTGTGGTCTGGCGTGCCGTCGACGAGCTCCTCGACCGGGAGGTCGCCGTCAAAGAGGTCCGGGCCCCGGACCACCTGCGTGAGCACGACGTCCGCGTCCTGTACGCGCGCCTGAAGCAGGAGGCCCGCGCCGCCGCCCGGGTCAGCCACCCCAACGTGATCACCGTCCATGACGTGATCGAGCAGGAAGGCCGTCCCTGGATCGTCATGGAGTTCGTCCGCGGCCGGTCGCTCGCCGAGATCCTGCAGCACGAGGGCGTGCTCACCCCCAAGGAGGCCGCCAAGGTCGGCTCGATGGTGCTGCAGGCCCTGCGCAGCGCGCACTCCTCCGGCGTCCTGCACCGCGACGTCAAACCGGCCAACGTCCTGCTGGAGCCCAGCGGCCGGGTCGTGCTGACGGACTTCGGCATCGCCCTGGTGGAGGGCTCCGGCACCCTCACCCGCACCGGCGATCTCGTCGGTTCGCCGGACTACCTGGCGCCCGAGCGCGCCCTGGGCCAGCGGCCCGGCACTCCGTCGGACCTGTGGTCGCTGGGTGCCACGCTGTACGCGGCGGTCGAGGGCGTCTCACCCTTTCGCCGTACGTCGGCGCTCGGCACTCTGCAGGCCGTCGTCCAGGACGAACTGCCCACACCGCGTCGCGCCGGGCCCCTCACCCCGCTCCTCGAAGGGCTCCTGCGCAAGGACCCGCAGACCCGCATGGGATCGACCGAGGCGCAGCGGCTGCTGGACGCCGTCGCTTCCGGCCGGACGCTCACGCAGCCCGACCTGGCGGGCCCGGAGCCCGCCGGATACGTGCCCACTGCGCGCTCCACGCCCACCCCGTCCCCGTCGGCTTCTCCGCCCGCCGATCCCAGGACCACCTACGGGTCGGGCTACCGGTACGGCTCCGGCGCCGGCTCGTACGGGGGTCCGGCGCCGTCGGGCGCACGCGCGGGGACGCCGTCGGGCGCACCCGGAGGAAGGCCTCCCGCCCCACCTGTCGGGACGCCGTCCGCCACGCCGTCCACCACACCTGCTGGGCCCCCGTCCGGCGCACCTGCCGGGACCCCATCCGGCGCGCCCGCCGGGAGGCAGTCCAGTGCGTCCGGCGGTGCAGCCAGGAGCCCGGCCTACGGATATCCGGTGCCCGCCCCGGGGCCGGCACCCGCCCCTTTCCCGACACCCACGCCTACGCCGACGCCGTCGCCGACTCCCGTCCCGGTCCCGGTCCCGGGGCTGGCCCCGTACCCGCTGCCGGCCCCGGGACCCGGCCCGGCTCCGGCACCCGGCCCGGCCCCCGACCCCGACGCCCCGCGCCGCGGCTGGCCCGTCTACCTGGGCCCGCTGCTGGCACTGATCCTCATCGTGGGCGGCACCGTGGCCGGGGTCCTGGCTGCCGGCGGATCGGGGGACCCGGACAACGGGCATCAGCCGGGCGGCGGGACCACGGGGACCGCGCGCCCCCCGGACACCTCCCCTACGCCCGACGGCTCGGGCGGCACCGGTGAGTCCGGCGGACCGGGGACTCCCTCGCCGCACCCCAGCCCGTCGGGCCACGCGACGGACCATGCGCCGACTTATCCCACCACCGAACCCACGAAGAACCCGCCCGGTACGTGCAACGGGGGCTGGGTCACGAAGTGCGCAACACGCTGACGAGAAAGCAACTGACGAGAAAACAACTGACGAGAAAGAACAACCGACAAGGAACAAAGGAACAACCGAAAAGGAACAACCGACAAGGAAGAACCGGCTTTCGGGGGGTATACACATGCAGCTGGTGTCCAATCCGTTCCGGGAGAAGTGGCGGGAATCCGCCCGGCCCCGTACCCGGCGTGCGCTGTCACGGCGCCGCCGGATCCAGGCCGTCGCCCTCTTCACCGTGCCCGTGCTGATAGGGGGCGCGAGTCTCGCCGGGTGCGGCGCATCGGGGAAGAAGAAAGCGGTCAAGCTGGTCCTGGAGGCAGTGGGGGAGGCCGGCGCCTTCCCGTTCACCGAGCACCCGGACACCGACCTGCGGAACGTCGTCTCCGCCTCGCCCGGCGGGGGCGAGTGGCAGGGCGACGAGCGGGGCGCGTTCGGCGGGGTCCAGGGCACGACGCGCTGCGACAAGGCCTCGCTCATCAAGCAGATCACCGAGGACCCCGACAAGGCCCGGGCCTGGGCCGCGGTGAAGAACATCGACGAGCGCAGCATCGGCGAGTACATCAACAAACTCACCGAGACCTACCTGGAGTTCGACACGCTCGTCAAGAACCACGACTTCCGGGACGGCGAGGCGGCCGAATACCTGTCGGTGCTGCAGAAGGGCGTGCTCGTCCTCGTGGACGACTACACGGCGCCTGCCGTCAAGTGCAACTGCGGCAATCCGCTGGCGGAGCCGGACCGCGGTGTGGACACGAAGGACGCGTCGTACTCGGGCACCCGCTGGAAGTCGTTCTCCACCACGGAGGTCACCGTCATCAAGGCCCGCACCAAGGAACAGGGCCCGGTGAAGCAACTGCCGCTGGTCGACCCCTTCCAGGGCGACAAGGCCTTCGACCGCAGCGTCGGCAGCGACGGCAGCAAGGACAGCAAGCACTTCCGGTGGGATCCGCCGAAGACGCGCCCCACCCCGGGCGCGGGCGGGCCGTCGGGTTCGTCCGGCCAGGGCAAGCCGGGGTCCCCCTCGGCCGGTTCGCCCGGCGCGGGCTCGTCCGGCTCGGGTTCGTCCGGTACCGGGTCGCAGGATCCGTCGGGCAGTTCCTCGGCGCAGGGAGGGCCGGGCAGCGAGTCTCCCTCGGGGGCAAGTGGTGGGACGGGTACGGGCGGTTCGTCGCAGTCGCGGAAGCCGGGCACCACGGCGCCCGGAACCGGGCGGCCGACGCCCTCGCGGACGAAGCCTCCGGTCTCCACGCCGTCGAGGGCGGTCATCCCGCCCACGACGTCCAGGCCGGTGACGCCGACCGCCACGAGGACGGTCGTGCCGGCCTCGCCCAAGCCCGTGACACCGACGGGGGCCAAGCCGGTGACGCCCACGGCCGCCCGCCCGGTGACGCCCACCGCGGTGAAACCGGTGACGCCCACGGCCGCGCGCCCCGTCACGCCGACCGCGGTCAAGCCGGTCACCCCGACCGCGGTGAAGCCGGTGACGCCGACCGCCGCCAAGCCGGTGACCCCGACCGCGGCCAGGCCGCCCGTAGCCCCCACGGCCGCCAAGCCCGTGACGCCCACCGCCGCCAAGCCTGTCGCACCCACCGCGGCCAAACCCGTCGCGCCGACCGCCGCCAAGCCCCCTCCCCCTACCGCTGCCAAGCCCGAAGCGCCCACGCATCACCCGCCGGCCACCAACCCGAAACCCCCACCGGCCACCAACCCGAAACCCCCGCCGGCGACCCACGCACCGGCGCCCCAACCCTCCTAATCCGCGGCAAGCAGGGACAAACGACTGTCACGGTACGTTGTCCCTGCAAGTAAGAGGCCGTCCATATACAGGGGTGCAGCATGGGGATGATGAAAGGTGCCAACGTCCGGATTCCGGCGCCGGCGGTGCGGGTCGAGCTGGGGTGGAACGCGGCTCCCGGGGTGCCGGACGTCGACGCCTCCGCCCTGCTGCTCGTGGGCGGCAGAGTCCGTTCGGACGCCGACCTCGTCTTCTACAACCAGGCGGTGCACCCCTCGGGCGCGGTCCGTCACGAGGGCAAGCAGCCGGCGGGCGCCGGTGTGACGACCGACCGCCTGACCGTGGACCTGGCCGCGGTCGAGCCCGCCGTCGAGACCGTGGTGCTCGCCGCCTCGGCCGACGGCGGGGCCTTCGGGCAGGTGCCCGGCCTGTACATCCGCGTCATGGACGCCTCCGCCGGTACGGAGCTCGCGCGGTTCGACAGCACCGACGCCACGATCGAGACGGCCTTCGTCCTGGGCGAGCTCTACCGGCGCCAGGGCGAGTGGAAGTTCCGGGCGGTCGGCCAGGGCTACAGCAGCGGGCTGGAGGGCCTGGCGACGGACTTCGGCATCACCGTCGACGAGCCCCAGACGGCCGCCGCACCGGCCCCGGCACCCGCCGCCCCCGCCCCGCACTCCGTCCCGGCCGCCATACCGGCACCGCCCGCCCAGGCTCCCGCGGCGCCGCCCGTGCAGCCGGTCGCCCCGCCGCCCCCGCCCGTGGCGCCGCCCGCGCCCCAGCCGGTGCGCCTGACGAAGGTCACGCTCACCAAGGAATCGCCGACGGTCTCGCTCACCAAGCAGGGCGGCACGTCCGGTTCGCTGCGCGTCAACCTCAACTGGGGCGTGCAGAAGCAGTTCAAGGGGTGGGCCCACAAGTTCGGCAAGGCGATGGCCATGCACTCGGACCTGGACCTGGACCTCGGCTGCCTCTTCGAGCTGCGCGACGGCTCCAAGGGCGTGGTGCAGGCGCTGGGCAACTCCTTCGGTTCGCTGCACAACCCGCCCTTCATCCACCTCGACGGCGACGACCGCACGGGCGCGGTCGAGGCCGGTGAGAACCTCACCGTCAACCTCGACCACATCGCCGACTTCCGGCGCATCCTCGTCTTCGTGACGATCTACGAGGGCGCCCGGAGCTTCGCCGGGCTCCACGCCACGGTCACGCTGCAGCCGCAGCACGGCGCCCCCGTCGACTTCTCCCTCGACGAGTGCACCGTGCTCTCCAACGTCTGCGCGCTGGCCCTGATCACCAACAACAACGGGGACCTCGTCGTCCAGCGCGAGGCCCGCTACCTGGTGCCGGACCGCGGCGTCAGCCCGCAGCGCACGCTCGACCACGCCTACGGCTGGGGCATGAACTGGACGCCGGGCCGCAAGTGACCGGCGCGGGCGCTCAGGGCGCGGCCTCGGGGCGGGCGTACGTCCGCCCCTTCCAGGCCGCGCCCCGGCCCCGGTAGTGCTGGACCGCGGAGTCCACGGTCATCAGCAGGTAGAGCAGGGCGGTGAACGGCAGCAGGGGCGCCAGTGCCAGGGGCTGGCGGTAGTAGCGGAGCATCGGCACGTAGGTCCCGGCCATCACCGCCCAGGCGGCGGCTCCCGCCGTCAGCAGGAGGGCTTCGCCGGTCAGGGCGCCCGCCACGACGGCCACCGGCGGCGCCAGGTAGACCACGGCCAGCCCGGCGACCGTCCCGGCCAGCAGGAGCAGGTTGTGGCGCAGCTGTGCGTAGGCGCTGCGGGAGACCATCCGCCACAGCTGCCCCAGGCGCGGGTACGGGCGCACGCTGTCCACGCGGTCCGCGAGACCCAGCCAGATCCGGCCGCCCGTGCGCCGTACGGCCCGTGCGAGCGTCACGTCGTCGATCACGGCCTGGCGGATGCTGTCGGGGACGCCGGCCCGCTCGGCCGCCTCGCGGCGCAGGAGGACGCAGCCGCCCGCGGCCGCGGTCGTCCGCGCGCCCGGCCGGTTGATCCACCGGAACGGGTACAGCTGGGCGAAGAAGTAGACGAAGGCCGGCACGATCAGCCGCTCCCAGGCGGTCGCCACGCGCAGCCGGGCCATCTGCGAGACGAGGTCCAGGCCGCCCGAGCGGGCCGCCGAGACGAGCTCGCGCAGGCTGTCCGGAGCGTGGGCGATGTCAGCGTCGGTGAGCAGCAGGTACTCGGCGTCGGTGCGGGCGCGGGCGAGCGCCATGCCGTGCCGCACCGCCCACAGCTTCCCCGTCCAGCCCGGCCCGGGCTCCCCGGGGGAGTCCACGGTCAGCGGCAGCCCGCCGTGCTCGGCCGCCAGGGCCCGGGCCAGGTCGCCGGTGCCGTCGGAGCTGCCGTCGTCGACGAGGAAGATCTCGGCCCGGCCGGGGTAGTCCTGGGCGAGGAGGGAGGGGAGGCTGGAGGGGAGGACTTCGGCCTCGTCCCGGGCGGGCACCACGATCGCGACCGACGGCCATTGCGCGGGCGGTGTGCGCCCGGGCAGCCTGACGTCCGTCCGCCAGAAGAAGCCCTGGCCCAGCAGCAGCCACACCCACGCGGCCAGGGAACCCACAGTGATCCAAGTCAGCGCGCTCATCCGTCGAAGTCTGCCGCAGACGAGGCCTTCGGTCCGGGAAACGGAGCGAACCCGGCCCGGGCGGACCGGCCGTTCGTGGCCGGGTGCGGCGCCCGGCGGGCCGTCCGGCTCCGGCCATCGATTAAAGTGACCGGGTGAAGATCGCGCTCATGGACTCCGGCAACGGTCTGCTGGCGGCGGCCGCCACTGTGCACCGGCTGCGGCCCGATGCCGATCTGGTCCTCTCCTCCGACCCCGCCAGCATGCCGTGGGGCCCTCGTACGCCCGAGGACGTCATCGAGCGCGCCCTGGGCTGCGCCCGGGCCGCGGCCGCCCAGGGCCCCGACGCCCTGATCATCGCCTGCAACACCGCGTCGGTGTACGCGCTGGCGGCGATAAGGGCGGAGCTGGAGCCGGAGCTGCCGGTCATCGGCACGGTGCCCGCGATCAAGCCCGCCGCGGCGGCCGGCGGCCCCGTGGCGATCTGGGCCACCCCGGCCACCACCGGCAGCCCGTACCAGCGCGGCCTGATCCGCGACTTCGCGACCGGCGTCGAGGTCACCGAGGTGCCCTGCCCGGGGCTGGCGGACGCCGTCCAGCACGCCGACATGGCCGCCGCGGACGCGGCGATCGCCGCCGCGGCCGCCCTCACGCCCCGCAATGTAAGGGGCGTCGTCCTGGGCTGCACCCATTACGAGCTCGTCGCGGAGCGTATCCGTGCAGCCGTCGAATCCCGGCTGTCGCCGGCGGTGCCGCACCTGACCCTGTACGGCTCCGCGGAGCCCGTCGCGGCCCAGGCGCTGCGCCGGATCGGAGCCGCGCCGGCCCCCGACGCCGAGCCGTCGGGGCGCCTGACGGTGCTGCTCGGCGGCCGTGAGGGCGCCATGGAGGCGGCCTCCCTGACCTACCCCGAGGGACGCTCCCTCCTCGAGGCCGCAGCCGTGCGTCCCTGACCACCCGATCCGGTGCGGTCCGCGCATCACCCCTGCCGTGGTGGCGGAAGGTGAGTAGGCTGCGTGGTATGAGGGACCATTCCACGGGCCCGCAGGGCCACGAGGGCGACGAGAAGACGGACGCGGCCGGACCCCCTTCCCCGGCCGGCGATACCGAGGACCTCGCCGTCTGGACCGGTCGTGCGACGAACCGCGTCCAGTGGCTGCTCGCCGCGGCCGGCGCAGCCTGCCTGGCGCTCGGCGTCGAGCTGGCCGTCGACAGCGCATGGACCTCAGGTCTGGCCCCTCTCGTCATGGCGGTCGTCGGATGCGTCGCGGCGGGCCTGCTGATGCTCTACGGCACGCTGGCGTTCGTCCATGTGGCCGTACGGGTCGACAACGAAGCGCTGGAGGTCCGCTGCGGGCACATCGGCGTGCCGCGCACCCGCATCCTGCTCGCCCATGTGGTCGACGCCGACTTCGCTCCCCGCGTCACGCCGCGGCAGTGGGGCGGCTGGGGCTACCGCTGGCGACCTGAGAAGGGCACGGCTGTCGTCGTGCGGCGCGGCGAGGGGTTCGTGCTGCGCCTGGGTGACGGGCGGACGTTCACGGTCACGGTCGACGACGCAGAATCCGCCGTACGGGTGATCCGTCGGGCCCTGAGGCTCGCCCCGGGGCGCAAGGCTCCGGCCTGACCTGGGGATTTCCCGCCGTCCATGCGGCCACCTGGGTGAATGACAAGGGCTCGCGGCCCACTAGGCTCCTGCCTATGCCCACCCCCGATTTCATCCGGAACCTGCGCGCGACCGCGGGCCATCAGCTCCTTTGGATCCCCGGCGTGAGCGCCGTGGTCCTCGACGCCGAGGGCCGCGTGCTGCTCGGCCGCCGCTCGGACAACGGGCAGTGGGCGATCATCGGCGGCATCCCCGATCCCGGCGAGCAGCCCGCGGCGGCCATCGTGCGCGAGGTGTACGAGGAGACCGCCGTCCACTGCGTGGCGGAGCGCATCCTGGTCGTGGAGGCGCTCGATCCGGTCACCTACCCCAACGGCGACGTCTGCCAGTTCATGGACACCTGTTTCCTGTGCCGGGCGGTGGACGGCGAGGCGTGCGTCAACGACGACGAGTCCCTTGAGGTGGGCTGGTTCGAGCCGGACGCCCTGCCGCCGATGCAGGACTTCGCGGTGCGGCGCATCAAGCACGCGGCGGAGGCCGGGGCCACCTGGTTCGCGGGCATCGGAGAGGCGGACGGGGCGCGGCACCCGTAAGCAGGCCGGCCGACGCCCAAAGGCAGCCGGTCGGCACCACGGGCCGTCGGCCAGCACCCATAGGCGGCCCCCGGCATGACCCGTAGTCGCCATCGGCGCTGTCTATAGTTGCGCGCATGGAACTGCGCCACCTCCGGTACCTGCTGGCCGTCGCCGAGCACGCGAACTTCACCCGCGCCGCGGAGGCCCTGCACGTCTCGCAGCCGACGCTGTCGCAGCAGATCAAGCAGCTGGAGAAGTCCCTGCGGGTCCAGCTGCTCGACCGGTCCGGGCGCACAGTACGCCTCACCGACGCGGGCGAGGCGTACACCCGCTACGCCCGCCACGCCCTGCAGGACCTCGCGGCGGGCGAGCGCGCGGTGCTGGACGTGCAGGACCTCTCGCGCGGCGGCCTGCGGCTGGCCGTGACGCCGACGTTCACCGCGTATCTCATCGGACCGCTCGTGGCGGAGTTCCACGCCCGGCACGCGGGGATCGCGCTGGACCTCCGCGAGATGGCGCAGGACCGGATCGAAGCGGCCCTCCTGGCCGACGAGCTGGATCTGGGCATCGCCTTCAGCGGGGCGCATCTGCCAGGGGTCGCCGGCACCGACCTGTTCACCGAGACGCTCGCCCTCGTCGTCGGGGCGGACCACCCCTGCGCCGGCCGCAGCGAGCCGCTGCCGGCGGCTGAGCTCGGTGACCATCCGCTGGCCCTGCTCAGCCGCGACTTCGCGACCCGGGGCCACATCGACGCCTTCCTCGCCGAGCAGGGCGTTACGCCGCACATCGCCGTCGAGGCGAACTCGATCAGCGCACTCGCCGAGATCGCCGGCAGGAGCGCCCTGGCGACCGTCCTGCCCGAGGCCATCACCCGCGGGCCGTGGCCGCTGCACCCCGTACCGGTCGCGCCGCCGCTGCCCGCGCGCACCGTCACCCTGCTGCGCCGGGAAGCGGGCTACCGCAGCGCCGCGGCCCGCACGTTCACGGCTCTTGCCGGGCGCTGGGTGCAGGAGCAGGGGTGGTCTCCGGCGTGACGGCCCGGCGTCGCCCGCGGCGGCTGCGCAGCACTTCGAGGGCGACGGGCAGCAGCGACAGCGCGACGACGGCGCCGACGACGGGCAGCAGGTAGCGGTCGATGTCGGGGACGACGGAGCCCAGGCCGTAACCGGCCAGGACGAGGCCCACGGTCCACACCAGACCGCCGGTCACCTGCCAGAGGGCGAACGTGCGGGGCGCCACGCCCAGGGCCCCGGCGAGGGGGTTGAGGACGGTGCGCACGACGGGGACGAAGCGGGCCAGGACGATGGCGCGTGCGTGCCCGTAGCGGGCGAGCAGTTCCTCGGCCCGCTCGGCGCCCTCGTGCAGCTTGCGGCTGCGGGAGCGGGTGAGCAGCGCCCGGCCGCCGCGCCGTCCGAGGACGTAGCCGACTTGGGCGCCGGCGAGGGCGCCGATTGCGGAGGCGGCCAGCACCTGGGCGAGGTCCAGGTGCGGTCCGGAGTGGGCCCCGCTGCGGGCGAGCAGCCCGGCGGTGAAGAGCAGGGAGTCCCCGGGGAGGAAGAAGCCGATCAGCAGGCCGGTCTCGGCGAACATCACCACGGCGATGCCGAGGGCACCGAAGGCGGTCAGCAGGGAGGAGGCGTCGAGGAGGTTGACCGCCAGACCGGTGGTCAGGTCGGCGGCGGGCGAAGCGGGCACGAGGGCGTGGCCTCCCATGATCGGGGTCGGGGCGGTGGCCCCGCCGCCCGCGGCCCTGCGGACGGCGGACGAGACTGTAGACGATGCGCCGGCCGGTTACGGGCGCATGCCACTCGCCCGCGCGATGGCGTCGACCTCGCGCCGGTCGTGGTCTCCGGGCTCCCCGCCGGGCGGCCCGGAGCCCTCGGCCGTGCCGTGGGTGCCGACGACGACGTGCATGCCGTGCGGCCCGAGGAATCCCGCGAGTCTGGAGAGGGCCCGGCCGAACTCAGGTGTGAACAACTCTTTTTCGCGTGGGGAGAAGGGAATGTCGACCCCGCGCTCCCGGTGCACGATCGCCTCGTTGAAGCCCTTCAGGATCCGCAGCAGCAGTGCGTAGGACTCCGGGTCGAGGCTCGTCTGGAGCTCGGCCAGGTAGAGCGCGAACTGCTTGGTGCGCTCCAAGAAGTTCCGGTCGTTCATACGGACATCGTCGCGAAGTTGCCCGCGGCACGCGGCTCTTTCGGCATCTTCGGGCGGGATGTGATCTGAAGAATGGATTCGGCGGAGAATCCCTGTTCTGTTTACGGGAATTCAGTCGCGGTTTTCACCCGTGCGGGGGAAGGCCGGTTACCCCGGGGGAGTGGCGGGCCGGGACCGGGGATCCGGAGGCGGCGGACGGGGCGCCGGAGTGGTGGTGCGGAGCCGGCCGGTATGCCGTCCCACGGCCCGCCGGGGCCGCCCGTTCCGTGAACGGAATAACGGGGCACGAGAGTTCCAGCTCTCGAAGGAAGAACCGGGCGCAATTCCCTTGTGCCGGTGTGCTCCGGGCGCTGCCGCCGCCCGGAATCTCACCCTGTTGATAACAGGTCGGCTTTGCTAACGTATCCGCTGAGTACCCTTCCGAGCGCGGCCGGGGAGCTGCCGGGCACAAGTCGACCCAAGCATATGATCGGCCGCTCCGCCAAGTCGCCGAGTGCGTCTGCTCCCGTGCGTGGGAACCCGGGCTGACGAGCCATTCGCTGGGGCGTACCGGCACCCGACCGGGGCCGGAACCCATGATGTCCCCTTGCTCGGGCTGACTGCAGGGACGCACATGAGAACTCTTCGGGCGGTCCGCGAGTGCCCTCTCGCATTGCGATTGCTATTCATCAACCAGTGCGGCATCGACGCAGGTTTCTATCTGCTGATTCCCTTTCTGGCGACCTATATCGGGCATGATCTCGGAATGTCGGCGGCCGTCGTCGGACTGGTCCTCGGAGTGCGCAACCTCAGCCAGCAGGGCATGTACATCATCGGCGGCACCGCGGCCGACCGGCTCGGGCCGCGCGTGGTCATCATCGCCGGGTGCGCTCTGCGGACCGTGGGCTTCACCCTCTTCTCCTTCGGCAACTCCCTGCCCCTGCTGCTCGCCGCCTCCGGCATCAGCGGCCTCGCCGCCGCGCTCTTCTACCCGGCCGTGCGCTCCTACGTCTCGCACGAGTCGGGCGAGCGGAAAGCCGAGGCGTTCGCCCTGCTCAACGTCTTCGCGACCATCGGCTCGCTCGTCGGGCTGCTCGCGGGCAGCGTGCTCTACCTGACCGACTTCCGGATCTGTGCCCTCACCGCGGCCGGGCTGTTCGCGGTACTGACGGTCGCTCAGGCGTTCGTGCTCCCGGCACGCGAGGTCGACGCGGAGCACGACCCCATCCTGCGGGAGCTGCGCGAGGTGCTCGGCAACCGCCGGTTCCTGTGCTTCGCCTTCGCCACCACCGGCATGTTCATCATGGAGAACCAGCTCTACATGCTGCTGCCGGACGGCGCGCAGCAGGCCTCGGGCTGGGGCGGGGCGGAAGCGCTGCTGCTGAGCGCCGGGGCGGTCGCCAACCTGCTGTTCCAGTTCCGGATCACCCGGAGCCTGGAGCAGCGCGGCGGCGGCATGCGCTGGGTGGGGGCCGGCATCGCCGTCATAGGGCTGGGCTTCGTCCCGCCGCTGCTGGTGTGCGACGCGGCACCGCCGCAGGGCGCGGGCGACGTGGTGCCGCGCCTGCTGGTCATGATCTCGGCCTCGCTGCTGCTCTACCTCGGCGGAATGGTCGCCTACCCGCCGGTGCTGGGGCTGATCCCGCGGTTCGGCCGCGAGCGGCTGACGGGGACGTACTTCGGCCTGTTCTACGTGCTCTCCGGGGCGACGGCGGCCGGCGGGAACGCCGTGATCGGCTGGGTGATGGACGTCGGCGAGCGGACCGGGAGGGCCTGGCTGCCGTGGGTGTCGTGCCTGGCGTTCGGGCTGGCCTCCGGCAGCGCCGTGGCCTGGATGTACCGCTGCCGTGCGCTGCCGTGCCCGTATCCGGCGGCGGCCGGCGCGGGGGCGGACGCCGGGGCGCAGGAGGCGATGCGGATGCTGCCCGGCCAGCAGCGGGTCGCGGACGACGCGGGGGAGCGCAGGACGGGGTGAGCGCGTACGGCGAGGTGAGGGCGCAGTGCGGGGTGAGGGCCGCCGTAGGGCGACGGGTGAGAGCCGTAGTAGGGGAGAGGTCCGTACCGCTGAGCGGGCCCTCACCGGATGGGCCAAACGGTTCCCGCCGCCGGATTGACCCGCGCCCGGCGTGGTACAGGACGGACGGGGCACGCCACCCGGGGCACGTACGCCCCCGGGGTGAGCCCCCGGGCACGTCCCCGTCGAGGCGCACAGTGGTCGAGGCATCGAGCTTGAGGAGGGCACCCCATGCCCATCGCAACGGTGAACCCCGCGAACGGCGAGACGCTCAGGACGTTCGAGGAGATGGGAGCCGAGGAGATCGAGCAGTGCCTGGCCGCGGCCGCCTCGGCGTTCCGCGGCTACCGCACCTCCGACCCGGCCGAGCGGGCCCGCCTGCTGAACCGGGCTGCGGACCTCCTGGAGCAGGACCGCGACGCCGTCGCCCGCACCATGACCACCGAGATGGGCAAGCCGCTGGCCGCGGCCCGCGCGGAGGCGGCGAAGTGCGTGAAGGCCATGCGCTGGTACGCCGGGAACGCGGCACAGCTGCTGGCCGACGAGCGTCCGCCGCAGCCCGAGGTCGACGACTCCGGGGCCTCGCTCGCCCGCGTCCGCTACCGGCCGCTGGGCGTGGTCCTCGCCGTCATGCCGTGGAACTTCCCCCTGTGGCAGGTGATCCGCTTCGCCGCCCCCGCCCTCATGGCCGGCAACGTGGGCCTGCTCAAGCACGCCTCGAACGTGCCGCAGACCGCGCTCTACCTCGGCGACCTCTTCCGCCGCGCGGGCTTTCCGGAGGGCTGCTTCCAGACCCTGCTCGTGGGCTCCCGCGCCGTCGAGGGCATCCTGCGCGACCCCAGGGTCGCCGCGGCGACGCTCACCGGCAGCGAGCCCGCCGGGCGCTCGGTCGCGGCGATCGCCGGCGACGAGGTGAAGAAGACCGTCCTCGAACTGGGCGGCAGCGACCCGTACGTCGTGATGCCGTCGGCCGACCTCGACCGCGCTGTGAGAACAGCCGTCACGGCCCGCGTCCAGAACAACGGCCAGTCGTGCATCGCCGCCAAGCGCTTCATCGTCCACGCCGACGTCCACGACGCGTTCCTCGAACGCTTCGCCGCCCGGATGGCCGCGCTGACCGTCGGCGACCCCATGGAGGAGGCCACCGACGTCGGCCCCCTGGCCAGCGAGCAGGGCCGCGCCGACCTCGAGGAACTGGTGGACGACGCCGTGCGGCGCGGCGCGACGGCCCTGTGCGGGGGCGGGCGGCCGAAGGAACACCCCAAGGGCTGGTTCTACGAGCCGACGGTCCTCACCGGCATCACCCCCGACATGCGCATCCATCGCGAGGAGGCCTTCGGCCCGGTGGCGACGGTCTACCGGGTGGCGGACGTCGACGAGGCCGTCGCCCTGGCCAACGACACCCCCTTCGGCCTGAGTTCGAACGTCTGGACTCGGGACGGGGCGGAACAGGAGCGCTTCGCCCGTGACATCGAGGCGGGCGGCGTCTTCTTCAACGGCATGACGGCCTCCCACCCCGCCCTGCCCTTCGGCGGCGTCAAGCGTTCCGGCTACGGGCGCGAGCTCTCGGGCCACGGCATCAAGGAGTTCTGCAACGTGACCACGGTGTGGCACGGGAAGGAGCCGGCGGGCGGGGCGTGACCTCCGCCCGCAAGATTAACGATTCTTCTCACGGATTTTTCCGTTTTCGCAGGTGGCGCGAGGGGTTGTGAGCCCGTGGCGTGCCGGATGCGCGCGCCCCCCGAGTGACCCCATGGCCGCGACCGGGACGTTGTGACGATGCGCTTGTCGTACTTACGGTGGGTGCCGCGGATCCGCCGCTCGGATATCCGATACGGATTTCGACGGACTCCGCAGCAGGCGCCTGTCGTAGTCGCACCATCGTCCTCGAAAAGAAGGAGAACGATCATGACGTACGAGCGTCCCACCCTTGCCAAGGCCGGCAGCTTCCGCAAGGTGACGGGCCTGAAGGACAACGGCCCGAAGGACGTCCTGGGCGGCAAGCAGGTCCTCTGACCTGAGGGCGGGTGACGGCCACGGGCCGTCACCCGCCTTGTTGCGCCCCGCATCGTCGCCGACGGAAGGCCGAGCTCCGTGGATCAGTCCCTGTCGCTCCAGTCCGTGCCCGCCTGGTTCGTCGTCCTGCCCGACAGCGACGCAGCGGCCGCCCCCGCAGCCAAGGCCCTCTCCTTCGCCTCCCGCAGCCTGTCCCACGCCTCCGGACGGCCCTGGATCGTGGGCCGCTGGGACCAGGAGACGGTCGTGACGGGCGCGCACCGGGACACGCGGGTCGCGGTGATCGGGGAGCACGCCGTCACGGCACTCGAAGCCGAACGGGCCGCCGCCTCGGCCACCGGCACCGCCTCGGCGACCGCACTGGACCGCCTCGCAGGCCGGGCCGGCAGCTTCCACCTGATAGCCAGCAGCGCCCGGCGGACCCGCATACAGGCCGGGGCCGTCGCCGTGCGGCGCGTCTTCCACGCCGAGGCCACGACGCCCGGCCGCCCCGTGAGCCTGGCGTCCGACCGGGCCGACGTCCTCGCCGAACTCGTGGGCGCCGGCTTCGATGAACCCCGCATCGCCCTCGAAATGCTCGCCTCCGGCGTGCCGTACCCCTGGCACGGCGACCCCCTGTGGCGCGGAGTGCACGCCGTGCCCGGCGGCCACCGCCTGACGCTCGACCCCGACGGCCGGGCCCGCACCGCCCGCTGGTGGTCACCGCCCGACCCCGTCGTCCCGCTCGCCACGGGCGCCGCGCACCTGAGGGAAGCACTCGCCGAAGCCGTCGCCGTACGCACCCGCGGACGCGACCTGGTCACCTCCGACCTGGGCGGCCTGGACTCCACGGCCGTGTGCTGCACCGCCGCCCGCGGCGGCACACAGGTCGTCGCCTACACCGCGGCCGTCCATGACGAAGCCGGCGACGACGTCTACTGGGCCGAGCGGACCGTACGGGGACTGGGCGGCGTCGAGCACCACGTCGTACCGGCCCACGAGGTCGCCATGACCTTCGACGGCATCGACACCCTCGGGGACGTCCTCGACACACCCAGCATCATCACGGTCGACCGCAACCGCCGCATGGGCATCATCGAAACGGCCGCCGCCCGCGGATCCGGTCTCCACTTCACCGGCCTCGGCGGCGACGAACTTCTGGCCGGCACGCCCGCCCGGCTGCACACGCTGCTGCTCACCCACCCCTTCGTCGCGCTGCAGGCGATACGGGGCTACGCCGCCAAGTACCGCTGGAGCCGACGAGCGGTGGCGCGCCGGCTCCTGGACCGCAGGCCCTACGGAGCCTGGCTCGACCGCCTCGCCCGCGACCTGACCGGACCCGCCGCCCCCGTGGACGAGCCGCTGCTCGACTGGGCCGTGCCGCCCCGGATGCCCCCGTGGGCCACACCCGACGCGGTCGCCGCGGCACGGGAACTCATCCTCACCCGCCGGACCCCCGCCGGAGCCCGCGGCCGGAACCGCGGAGAACACCGCGAACTGGTCGCCATGGACGGCATCTCCCAATGGGTCCGCCACATCGGGCAGATGGCCGCCCCCCTGGGCATCACGGTCTCCGCGCCCTACTACGACACCCCCGTCATCGAGGCGGCCCTCGCGGTCCGCCCGCAGGAACGGATCACCCCCTGGCGGTACAAGCCCCTCATCGTCGAAGCCATGCGCGGCGTCGTGCCGGAAGCCGGCCGCACCCGCAGCACCAAGGCCAACGCCACCTTCGAGGAGGAGGCCGGACTGCGCCGCAACCGCAAGGCACTGCTGGCCCTGTGCGAGGACTCGCGCCTCGTCCGGCTCGGCCTCGCCGACGGGAAGGTGCTGCACGAATGGTGCCGCCGCGCCCTCTCCGCGGAGTCGGAGAGCTACCGGCTCCACCCCACCGTCGCCTGCGAAGTGTGGCTGCGCTCGCGGGAGACCACACCCCTGCCCGCCGCCGACCGAAAGGCGTGAACCCGTGCCCGCACTCAAGCCCGGCGTCCTGATGACCGAGACCGAGTACGGCGCGGCGCTGCTCGACCAGGAGAGCGCCGAGTACTGGACGCTCAACCCGACGGCCGCGCTCGTCCTGCGCACGGTGCTGGACGGGCACGGCCCGGAGCACGCCGCCGAGCTCCTCACGGCGCGCTTCGACGGCGTCGACGCCGCCATGGCCGGGGAGGACGTCCGCCGCATCATCGGCGAGCTGAGCACAGCAGGACTGCTCACCCCCTAGGACGCCCAGCTCCCCGCCGATCTGGAGGCACGCCGTGTCGACACCGGAAGCGATCCCCTACCACCCCCGCTCGATCCCGGCGGGCCGCCGGTGGACGGCCCGGCTGGCCATCGGCTGCGCCCACCTGCTGGCGACCCAGCCACCCGCCCGGATACGCGCCGTCCTGCGCAGGCTGCGGCGCGGCGCCCGGCCCGCCACGCTCGCCGAGGCGAGCACGGCACGGCGGACGGTCCTCGCCGTGAGCCTCGCCGCCGGAGGACACAAGGGATGCCTGCCCCGCTCCCTGGCCACCGTGCTGCTGTGCCGGTGGTACGGACAGTGGCCCACCTGGTGCGTCGGCGTGCGCAACCGGCCCCCGTTCGCCGCACACGCCTGGGTGGAGGCCGAAGGGGTCCTCGTCGGCGAAGGCGCCCCGGCCGACTACTTCCAGCGCTTCTTCACGGTGGAGTGAGCCGGATGACCGCGCCACCCTCCGTGAAGTCGCCCCCCACCGGCCCCGCAGTGCCCCCGGGGGCCGGTGCACCGGGGGACCGGGGACGCTCGTGGCAAGGGCAGCGGGCCCTGCTGGGCCATCTGCGCCCGCAGCGCCGCCGCATGGCCGCGGGCGTCCTCCTCGGACTCCTCGGCAGCGTCATGGGCCTGGCCCAGCCCCTGGCCGCCAAACGCGTCGTCGACGACATGGGCCACGGAGCGCCGGCCGCCGGCCCCGTCCTCCTGCTCAGCCTGCTGGTGGTGGCCGGAGCGGTCCTCGCGGGCCTGGGCTACTACGTGCTCCAGCACTCCGCCGAGTCCATCGTCTGCACCGCCCGCCACCGGCTGACGGACCGCCTCCTGCGCCTGCGCGTGCCCGTGGTGGAGAGCGCCGAGCCCGGAGACCTGATCGCCCGCGTCACCTCCGACACGACGCTGCTGCGCCAGACCGCGCCCCAGGCGGTGTCCGCGGCGGTCACCGGCACCCTGGTCACCGCGGCGACGGTCGTCATGATGGGCCTCCTCGACGCCGTCCTGCTGGCCGTCACCCTCGCCGTGGTCGCCTTCGTCGGCGTGGTCGTCGCGCTCGTGGCCCCGCGGATCGGCCGCGCGACCCGCCACACACAGGAAGCCGTGGGGTGCATCGGGGCGGCGCTGGAGCGGGCGCTGGGCGCCTTCCGTACCGTCAAGGCCTCGGGCGCCGAACAGCGGGAGGCGGAAGCGCTGCGCCGGGAGGCCGAACGCGCCCGGCGCACCGGGGTCCGGGCCGCGGCCTGGGAAGCCGTGTCGGCGACGACGTCCGCGGTGGTCGTCCAGGTCTGCTTCCTCGTCGTGCTCGGAGTGGGGGGCGCGCGCGTCACCTCCGGCGCGACGGACGTCTCCACGCTCGTCGCCTTCCTGCTCTACCTCTTCGCCCTCGCCCCGCGCATCGGCCAGCTGGTCGAGGGCGTCAGCCAGGTCCAGGTCGGGTCCGCGGCCGCGGACCGCATCGCCCAGGCCGAACAGCTGGAGACGGAGGAGCAGGAGCAGCAGAGGGAGCAGAGGGAGGAGAGGGAGCCCGAAACCCCGGAGGGCGAGGGCGGCGGCAGGGGCTGTGACGCGGGCGTCCGCTCGCCCCTCAGCGTGGCGTTCGACGAGGTGATCTTCGCGTACCGCCCCGGCCTGCCCCGCGTCCACCACCGCGTCTCCTTCACCGTGCCCGCCGGCGGCCTGACCGCCTTCGTCGGCCCGTCCGGCGCGGGCAAGACCACGGTCTTCTCCCTGATCGAGCGCTTCTACGAACAGGATTCCGGCCGGGTGCTCCTGGACGGCCAGGACGTGCGCCAGTGGCCGCTGGCCCGGCTCCGCGCCTCCATCGGCTACGTGGAACAGGACGTCCCTGTCCTCGCCGGCACCCTGCGCGACAACCTGACGCTGGGCACCCCCGACCCGGGCCCCGACGAGCTCGCCCGCGTCCTGCGCCTGGCCCGCCTGGACCTGCTCGCGGCCCGCCTGCCGGACGGACTGGACACCGACGTCGGCCACCGCGGCAGCCGCCTCTCCGGCGGCGAACGCCAACGCGTGGCGATCGCCCGCGCCCTGCTCCGCCGCCCGGGCCTGCTCCTGCTGGACGAAGCCACCTCCCAGCTCGACGCCGCCAACGAAGCGGCGCTGCGCGACACGATCACCGACACCGCCCGCCGCACCACCGTCCTGGTGGTCGCCCACCGCCTCTCCACCGTGACCACGGCGGACCGGATCGTGGTCATGGAGGCCGGACGCGTCCGGGCGGTCGGCACCCATGAGGAGCTGCTCGCCCACGACACGCTCTACCGGGGCCTGGCGAGCACCCAGCTCCTCGGCCCGTAGCCCGTGTGCTTCCGGGCGCCCCCGGCCCGTCTGTGCAACGCTTGATCTCAACCTTGGTTGAGGTTCTAGCGTGTCAGGCATACGACACCGGAGGAGCCCCCTATGAGCATGGAAATCACCGCCTGGAACTCGCTGCACAGCGCGATGAACGCCAAAGACGGCCGGGGACGCTTCTCCCGGGCCACGCTGCGCCGCATCGGCGGCTTCGCGCGGCCGCACCGCAGGAGAATCGGGCAGTTCCTGCTCCTGAGCGTCGCCATGGCCCTGCTCGCCGTGGCCACACCGATCCTGGCCGGGCGCGTGGTCGGCGCCATCGTCAAGGGCGGCGACTCCGGCACCGTCACCCGGCTCGCGCTCCTCATCGCCGTGATCGCCGTCGCCGAGGCCGGCCTGGGGATGCTCACCCGCTGGCTCTCCGCCACCCTCGGCGAAGGCCTCATCCTCGACCTGCGGACCGCCGTCTTCGACCACGTCCAGCGCATGCCGGTCGCCTTCTTCACCCGCACCCGCACCGGCGCCCTCGTCAGCCGCCTCAACAACGACGTCATCGGCGCCCAGCGCGCCTTCAGCAACACCCTCTCCGGCGTCGTCTCCAACACCGTCACCCTGCTCCTGACGCTCGGCGTGATGCTCAGCATCTCCTGGCAGATCACCCTGCTCGCCCTCGTCCTCCTGCCGGTCTTCGTCCTGCCCGCCCGGCGGATGGGCTCACGCATGGCCGGGCTGCAGCACGAGGCCGCCCACCACAACGCCGCCATGAGCAACCAGATGACCGAGCGGTTCTCCGCACCCGGCGCCACCCTCGTCAAACTGTTCGGGCGGCCCGCGGAGGAGTCGGCCGAGTTCGCCTCCCGGGCCCGCGCGGTGCGCGACATCGGCGTACGCACCGCCATGGCCCAGTCGGCGTTCATCACCGCCCTCACGCTCGTCTCCGCCCTGGCACTGGCCCTGGTCTACGGACTCGGCGGCTACTACGCGCTGCACGGCCGCCTGGAGCCGGGAGCCGTCGTCGCGCTCGCCCTGCTCCTCACCCGCCTCTACGCCCCGCTGACCGCCCTCGCCGGTGCCCGCGTCGAGGTGATGAGCGCCCTCGTCAGCTTCGAGCGCGTCTTCGAGATCCTCGACCTCAAGCCGCTGATCACCGACAAGCCGGAGGCCCGGCGGGTCCCGGACGGGCCGGTCTCGGTCGAGTTCGACGACGTCCGGTTCGGCTACCCGGCCGCCGACAAGGTCTCCCTCGCCTCCCTGGAGGACGTCGCTGGCCTGGACACCCGCGGCGGCACCGAAGTCCTGCACGGCATCTCCTTCCGCGCCGAACCGGGCAAGATGGTGGCCCTGGTCGGCTCCTCCGGCGCGGGGAAGTCGACCATCGCCCAGCTGCTGCCCCGGCTGTACGACACCGACGCCGGATCCGTACGCCTCGGCGGCGTCGACGTCCGCGACCTCAGCGCCGAGTCCGTCCGCGAGACGCTCGGCATGGTCACCCAGGACGGCCACCTCTTCCACGACACCGTCCGCGCCAACCTGCTCCTCGCCCGGCCGGAGGCCACCGAGGAGGAGGTCTGGGACGCGCTGCGGCGGTCCCGGCTCGACGGGCTCGTGGCCGCCCTGCCCGACGGCCTGGACACGGTCGTCGGCGAGCGCGGCTACCGCCTCTCCGGCGGCGAGCGGCAGCGGCTGACCATCGCCCGCCTGCTGCTGGCCCGCCAGCGCGTCGTCATCCTCGACGAGGCGACAGCCCACCTCGACTCCACCTCCGAGGCCGCCGTCCAGGAGGCCCTGGCCGAGGCCCTGGAGGGCCGCACCGCCGTGGTGATCGCCCACCGGCTGTCCACGGTGCGGGCGGCCGACCTCATCCTCGTCGTCGAGGACGGCCGGGTCGTCGAACGCGGCACCCACAGCGAGCTGCTGGCCGCGGGCGGACGCTACGAGGAGCTGTACCGCACGCAGTTCGCGCGCGCGAAGGCCGACGGGGAGGCGGAGCCCGTCCACTGACGCGCGGCGGCCCGGGGCGGCCCAGGCGCCGAAGCGAGAGGCCTCCCGGCCGGCGGAATGCCGGCCGGGAGGCCTCTCGCTTCGGGGCGGGACGCGCCGTTACTCGCCCTGGCGGAGCGTCAGGGCCGCGCGCTTGACGGCCGCGGCGACGGCCTCCGTGGCCTTCGG